>NZ_JBIAHV010000014.1:0-212788 GCF_042870895.1 Streptomyces sp. NPDC006294 | reverse complement strand
CCCGCGGACGTCGAACTCGCCGCATAGCACCAGCAACCCCGAACCACCCCAAACCCGACAGAGATGCCTTGACGAAAGACATAGAGGCACCCCCCGCATCCCCGGACCACGGACACGATCCGTGCCGCCGGACGCGGCGCGTACGCGGGCAACCAGGACACCCAACACCGTTCGGGGTCCCCGCAGTGAACGGGAATGGGTCCAAGACTCGCTCCTGCTCACTGATCAGGAACGGTGGAACAGGACGCCGGTGACGAAGCCGGTGCCGCCGATGACGACGCCCAGCCAGCGGTGCGCCTGGGCGCCCCGCGCCGCGGGGCGGGGCGCGTCGCTGTCCTGGTCTGGCGGTCGGCCGCCGTGGCGGTGCCGCCGAGGACGGGCACGGCGGTGAGTCCGGCGGCGGCGCCGGCGGCGAGGACGGCGCGCCGGCCGGGGCTCAATGGCAGGGACATGGCTGGTACCTCTGTCCGTGAGAGGCGGGCGGGGGGTGAGGGCCGCCGTGTCCGGCTGTCGTCAGGTACGGCCGGACACGGCGGCGGTTCGTGGGGCGCGCCGAGACCGGCGCGCGCGGGCGCAGAGCGGGGCGTCAGCCCTTGACCGCGCCGGTGAGCATGCCCTTCTTGAAGTGCCGCTGGACGAACGGCGACAGCACGGCGACCGGCAGCAGGGCGAGCACCATGACGGCCATCTGGATGGACAGGGGCGAGAGCTGGCCGGTGTTGATGGCCTGCGCGAGTCCCGTCGGCCGTTCCTGTCTGAGGACGAGCTGCATCATCACGTTCTGCAGCGGCATCATGTCCTGGTCGCTCAGATAGATGGAGGCGTTGAACCAGGCGCTCCAGTAACCGACCGCGTAGAACAGGGAGATGACGGCGAGCACCGCGCGGGACAGCGGCATGACGATCTGCCACAGGATCCGGGCGTCGCCCGCGCCGTCGATCCGGGCGCTGTCGATGAGTTCGGGCGCGACGCTCATGAAGAAGGAGCGCAGGACGAGGATGTTGAAGACGTTCACCGCGCTGGGCAGGATCAGCGCGAGATAGGTGTCGGTCAGCCCGAGCCCCTGCACCAGCAGATAGGTGGGGATGAGACCCGCGCCGAAGAACATCGTGGCCAGCAGGATCATCAGCAGCGGCCGGTGCAGCACCGAGCCGGTGCGGGAGAGCCCGTAGGCGCACAGCACCGACACCGTCATGCTGAACAGCGTGCCGACGAGCGTGACGCCGAGGCTCACCAGTGCGGCCCTGGTGACCTGGCCGCCGCCGAGCAGCTCCTGGTAGGCGACGAAGGTGACCCCGCGGGGGACGACGACCAGGCCGCCCGCCTCGGTGATGGTCTTCACCGACGACACGCTGGTCACGACGACGATCCACAGCGGGAACAGGACGGCGGCGCAGGCCAGTGTGAGGACCAGGCCCTTGGCCGCGAGGCCCGCGGGGCGCGGCTGCTCCTCCCAGGCCGGCCGCAGCCGGCCGCGGGTCCCCGCACGCCGTTTGACGCCCAGAACGAGACTCATCGCTTGTACACCCCCTGCTCGCCCATCATGTGAGCGACCTTGTTGGCCGCCAGCACCAGGCAGAGGCCGAAGACTCCCTTGACGATGCCGACGGCGGCCGCGTAGCTGAAGTCGCCGTACTGGATGCCGACGTTCCAGACGTAGGTGTCGAGGACCTCCGCGGCGGTGGGGCCGACGGCGGTGCGCTGGAGGAGGATCTGCTCGAAGCCCACGGTCAGGGCGTTGCCGACCTGGAGGACGAGCAGCAGGGCCACCACCGGGCGCAGCGCGGGCAGCGTCACGTGCCACATGCGCCGCCATCGCGAGGCGCCGTCCATCGCGGCGGCCTCGTACAGATCGGGGCTGACGGCGGACAGGGCGGCGAGGAAGACGATGACACCCCAGCCGGCGTCCTTCCAGACCATCTCGAAGGTGACGAGGAACTTGAACAGTCCCGGGTTCGTCATCAGGTCGATGCCCTCGTGGCCGTGTTCGCGCAGCGTCTGGGCGAGCATGCCGGCGCCGCCGAACATCTGCTGGAAGACGGTGACGACCAGAACCCAGGAGAAGAAGTGCGGCAGATACAGGATCGCCTGGGCGACGGCGCGCACCCGTGGCCGGACGAAGCTGTTGATGAGCAGCGCCAGCAGGATCGGCACGGGGAAGAACAGGCTGAGCTGCACCAGGAAGATCGCCAGGGTGTTGCCCAGCGCCTGCCAGAACAGCCGGTCCTCCACCATCCGCGTGAAGTGCTCCACCCCGACCCAGGGGCTGCGGGTCATGGCCTGCCACGCGTTGTCGCCTGTGTAGGGGTCGTAGTGCTGGAAGGCGACGACATTGCCGAGCAGCGGTATGTAGTTGAAGACCAGTACCAGCAGCACGGCCGGCAGCGTCATCAGGATCAGCGTGCGGTCGCGCCGCAGCCGGATCCGCCAGGTGATCCCGCCCCCCACGGCGGCGCGTGCGGCCGGCGCGTCCCCCGGCGGCCCCGGGGGCGCCTCCTCGCCGTCCCCCGGCGGCGCCTGGCTGCTGTCGTCGGTGGTACGGGCGGGGCCCGCCACCTTGCTCTGCGACACGTTCTCTCTCCTCGTTCCCCGTCCGCCGGCCGGTCGCTCAGGACGCCTGGCCGCCGGACTCGTCGAGCAGCTTCCGGTACCAGTCGCGCAGCTGGTCGCCGCCGCGTGAACGCCAGTCGGAGACGGCCTGCTGCATGTCGGCGACCTTCTTGCGGCCGCGGACGATGTCCTTCTCCAGGTCCTCGAACTGGCTGCTGAGCTCGGCCCAGCGGTTCGGCTCCTGGATCTGCATGCCGTAGAACAGGGGCTTGGTGAGGAAGGCGCCCATGCGCTGCTGCCAGCGGACCATGCCCTCGGCGACGTCCGGGTGGTTGGGGTAGGCGAAGAACTGCTGGGGGCTCGCGATGTATTCGTAGGTGGCGAAGACCTGGTTGTTGCCGGTCTCGGTCTTGGTGATCTCGTCGCCCTCGACGGTGTGGTGGACGCCCTCGACGCCGTAGGCCTTCAGGCGCTGCTCCTTGGTGCCGTAGGGAGCGGCGGTGAAGTTGGCGATGGCGAGGATGTCGCGGATCGTCTTCTCGTCGGCGTTCTTGTTGATGAACGCCCAGATGTTGGACGGCGAGCCGGCATAGAGACGGGGCTTGCCGCCGTCGTGGTGGAAGTAGTCCATGGCGGCCATGGCGAAGTCCGGGTTGTCGCCGCGCTGGACGACGGTCTTGCCGTACCAGTCGGAGATGTCCGCGTTGTACATCCACACCTTGCCGGCGGCGAAGAGATTGCCGATGTCGCCGGTCTCGGCCTTGGCGTCGGGGTGGACGAGGCCCGCGGAGTACAGGGAGCGGGACCACTCGAGGGCTTCGAGGTACTCGTCGGTCTCGATGCGGTGGACCAGTTTGTCCCCGACGAGCTTCCAGCAGGTGGGCTTCTCGTCGAGCACGCCGAAGAACTTGTACGCGGTCCAGGTCATGTCGCCGCAGCCCCAGACCTTGTTCCTGGCCGAGGTGACCTCCTTGGCGAGGTCGAAGAACTCCTGGGTGGTGGTGGGCGCCTCGTACCCCTTCTCCTTGAAGAGGTCGACCCGGTAGAACGGCGCGATGTTGGGGATGTCGCTGGCCGGCATGGGCAGGCCGCGCAGCTTGCCGCCGAAGACGGCCCGCTGCCAGGCGCCGGTGGGGATCGCCGCCAGGTTGGGGTACTCCTTGACCTTGTCGCCCGAGAGGTAGGGGCCGAGGTCGGCGAACTTGTTGTTGATGGCGCTCGGTATCTTGCCGCCGAGCTCCCAGCCGGGGACGACGACGGCGTCCGGGATGGAGCTGGAGGCGAGGACGGCGCCGAGCTTCTGTCCGTAGGTGTTGCCGTCCTGGTTCTGCCAGTTCACCTTGACGCCGATGGCCTCGTCCATCGCGGTCCAGTACGGGTTGCCGGACTTGGGCGGCGTGCCCCACAGGGGGGCCATGACCGTGACCGTGCCGCCCTGGCCGAGCTTCTTCGGGACCGAGACGGCGAGCTGCGCGGCCGGCAGGGCGGTGGTGAAGCCCAGCGCGGAGCCGTTCTTGCTCGGCACGTCGGGCTCCACGACGTCGGAGCCCACGAACGTCGGCAGGATGTCCTGGAGCTTCTTGCCGGTGGTGGCTCCTTCGGCGCTTTCGCCGCCGGAGGAACCGCTGCAGGCGCCGAGCAGCGGCACGCCGCCGGCGACGGCCGCCGCGGCGACCGCGGTGGAGGCGAGGAACGATCTCCGGCTGGGGCTCTGAGCATTGGGCATGGCGTCAACCCTTTCCTCACGCGGGCAGCCGGCGCATGAGTGATCGGCTTCGCGTAGGTGTGTCGGCGGATGTGTGGCGGCGACGAGCGGTGCGTTCCCTGCGAATCACAGTCGAAGCGCTTCGAAGCTGCAGCGAGGTTAAGTGAGGATTGCAAGCCGTTCAAGAGTCGAAGCGAAATTGACCACGGGCCCGTTGCGGACCGTGGCGTTCACGGCGCGGGCTTCGGCGGGAGCTGGGACGATACTGGCCTGCACGTCTTGACACACCGCATCGGGCGACCCAGCATCGAAGCGCTTCGAATACTTTCCGGTTCCGCCATCCCGAGGGACTCCTGTGACCGACATTCATCCCCCTTTCCGTGACGGCCGGCTGCCCGTCCGCGAGCGCGTGGAGGACCTGCTCCGGCGGCTCACGCTCGACGAGCGGATCGCGATGCTCCACCAGTTCGCGCCCGCCGTCGAACGCCTGGGCGTCGACGCCTTCCGCACCGGCCAGGAGGCGCTGCACGGGGTCGCCTGGATGGGCGCCGCCACCGTGTTCCCCCAGGCCGTCGGGCTGGGCGCGACCTGGAACGAGGAACTGGTGCGCCGGGTGGGCGAGGCGGTCGGCGCCGAGACGCGCGCCATGCGCGCCCGCGACCCGCGGGTCGGGCTGAACGTCTGGGCCCCGACGGTGAATCTGCTGCGGCACCCGTTGTGGGGCCGCAACGAGGAGGGGTACTCCGAGGACCCCCTGCTGACGTCCGCCGTCGCCGTCGCCTACACCCGCGGCCTGCGCGGCGACGACCCCGTCCACTGGCGCACCGCCCCCGTGCTCAAGCACTGGCTGGCGCACAACAACGAGACGGACCGGGACACCTGTTCCTCCTCGGTCCGGCCGCGCGTGCTGCACGAGTACGACCTGCGGGCCTTCCGTGCGGCCGTCGAGGCGGGCGCGGTCGCCGGGGTGATGCCGTCCTACAACCTCGTCAACGGGCGGCCCAACCACGTCTCCCCGCACCTGGGCGGGGAACTGCGGAGCTGGACCGACCGGTCGCTGGTGGTCTGCTCGGACGCGGGCGCCCCGTCCAACCTGGTCGACTCGGAGCACTACTTCGACACCCACGAGGAGGCCACCGCCGCCGCGCTGCGCGCCGGGGTGGACAGCTTCACCGACCACGGCCAGGACTCCTCGGTCATGACCGGCCGGGTGCGCGGCGCCCTCGAGCAGGGCCTGATCGACGAGAAGGACATCGACCGGGCCGTACGCCGGCTGCTGCGGATGCGGTTCGACCTCGGCGAGTTCGACCCCGGCGCCGGTCCGTACGCCGGCGCGGCGGACTTCGACACCCCCGGGCACCGGGCACTCGCCCAGGAATGCGCCGAGCAGGCGGTGGTGCTGCTCAAGAACGACGCGCTGCTGCCGGTCGCCGAGGGCGCGCGGATCGCGGTCGTCGGTCTGCTCGCGGACGAGTGCAAGCTCGACTGGTACAGCGGGACGCTGATCCACCGCTCCACCCCGCTGGACGGACTGCGGGAGCGGTTCGGCGCGGGGAACGTCGTCTTCGCCGAGGGTGTGGACCGCGTCCGGCTGAAGTGCGGGAACGCCTGGGTGCGGGTGCCCGAGCCCTCGGAGCCGCAACCGGAGCAGGCGCGGGGCGCCGAGGGCGCCCTGGACCCGGCGCTGCTCGCCGGACGCACCGATCTGCCGCCGCTGACCTGCTCCGGCACCTCCCCCGACGAGGCGACCGAGCTGGCCATGGCCGACTGGGGTCACGGCGTGCTCACCTTCCGCGCCCCCGACGGGCGGTACCTGTCCGTCGCCGAGGACGGGTTCCTCCGCGCCTCCGCCGACCAGCCCGGCGGCTGGGTCGTCCAGGAGACGTTCCGGCTGCGGAAGCACGGCGCGGGACACCTCCTGGAGCACATCGGGACGGGCAGGTACGTCTCTGTCGCCGCCGACGGCCTGAAGGTTGCCGACGTCGGGGATGTTTTCGGCGTCGAGGTCACCGAGCGCGGCGAGGACGCGGTCTCCGCGGCCGCCACCGGCGCCGACGTGGTGGTCGTCGTCGCCGGGAACGACCCGCACATCAACGGCCGGGAGACCGAGGACCGCCGCACGCTCGCCCTGCCGGAGCATCAGGACCGGCTGTGGCGCGCCGCCCTGGCCGCCAACCCGCGCACGGCGCTGGTGCTGGCCTCCTCGTACCCGTACGCGGTCGCCGACGCGCACGCCGCGCTGCCCGCCCTGCTGTGGACGGCGCACGGCGGCCAGGCGGCGGGCGCCGCCCTGGCCCGGGTCCTCGCGGGCGACGTCTCCCCCGCCGGCCGGCTGCCGCAGACCTGGTACGCGGCCGACGCCGACCTCCCCGGTCTGCTCGACTACGACGTCATCGGCGGCGGCCAGACCTACCTCTACTTCCGGGGCACGCCGCTCTACCCGTTCGGCCACGGCCTGTCCTACGCGTCGTTCCGCTACGAGGACCTGACGGCGGTCGCCGAGGGCGGCACCGTCCGGGTGTCCCTGACCGTCACCAACACCGGCGCCGTCGCCGCCGACGAGGTCGTCCAGCTCTACACCCGGGCCCTGGACTGCCCGGTGCCGCGCCCCTCGCGCCAACTCGCCGCGCACCGCCGGATCTCACAGGCCCCGGGCGCGGCCCGGCGGATCGAGTTCACGGTCCCGGTCGCCGAACTGGCCTTCTGGGACGTGGCCCGCGGGTGCTGGACGGTCACCGCCGGCCGGTACGAGTTCCTGGCCGGCGCGTCCAGCGCCGACATCCGGCTGTCGGCCACCGTCGGGATCGACGGCGAGGCGCCGGCTCCGCGCACGGTGGTGGGACGTCCGGTGGAGGCGGCCGACTACGACGAGCAGCGCGGCACGCTGATCGTGGACCGGGCCAGGGCCTCCGGGGACTGCGTGACACCGGCCGACGAGAGCGCCCCCGGCGAGCTGGTCTTCCGCCGGTGCGACCTCGAAGGCGCCGCGTCGGTGTCCGTCGAGGTGTCCGCGACGGGCCGGGGCGCCGTCGAACTGCGGCTGGCGGACGGGACGGCCCTGGCGGCCTTCGACGTCCCGGCCACGGCCGGCGTGTACGACTACGTCACGTCCGGCAGCGGGCTCTCGCCGGCCGGCGGCGGTCCGTACGACGTCCATGTCGAACTGCGCGGTCCCGTCCGGCTCGCACGGCTGCTCTTCTCGGCATAACGGCACAGCGGCATGACGGGCCCCGCGGGCCGGTCCCGAAGGGGTGCGGCCCGCGGACTGTCGGCACGGTCCGCGATCTTGCCTGCCGGAGAATGGAACGCGACCTCGTGGATTCACCTCTTCGACGTCGGTTTCTCAACTCTCCGGAAAGGCAGTGGTGGCATGGCCCTCGACGCACCGGGCGTCACCGTCGCACGCGACGACGAACCCCTTGCGCCGGGGGACGGCCGGCCCGGGCCGCTCGCCCGATGGCGGTCCCGGTGGCCGGTGGCCCTCTCCCTGCTGCCGCTGGCGCTGCTCGGGCTGGCGTCCTGGTACGGGCGGCATGTCCGGCCCAGCGCCGACGAGTGGTGCTTCCTGCCCGTGGTCCGCGAGGACGGCATCGCCGGTCTGATCGGCAAGTTCTGGTTCACCGACAACGGACGGCTCGCCAACGGCCTGCTGGTCGGGCTGTACGCCGAGTTCCCGGTCGGCGGACACCAGTGGTTCGGTCCGGTCAGCGCTCTGGTGATGCTGGCGCTGCTGTGGGCGCTCACCGTTCAGGTGCTGCGCAGGACCGGTCAGCGGGTGCCGCGCGGCGTGCCGCTGCTGGTGGCCGCGACGATCTGCGCGGTGTTCCTGTTCGCCACGCCCAACACGTACAAGACGTTCTACTGGCCGGCCGCGTCCGTCTCGCACACCCTCGCCCCGGTGCTGGCGTGCGCGGCGGCGCTGCCGCTGCTGTGCGCCCGCGGGCGCGGGGGCAGGGCGGCCGCGCTGGTGACGGTGGCCGTCGCCGGTGCGTTCGTCGGGACGCTGTCGGAGGAGGCCGCGGTCGTCGCTCTGGTGGTGCTGTCCTGCGTGGTCCTCTTCGCCCACCGGATCTTCGCCGAGCGGGCGCGCCGCTTCGCGCGGGTGTGGTCGCTGGCGGGGGCGGCCGGAGTCGCGGTCGGCACCCTGCTGCTGGTGGCCTCGCCCGGGTCGCGCAACCGGCGCGAGCGGTACGGCGCCGAGAGCACGACGTCCATGCTCGCCCCGGATTCCCTGCTGGGTGCGCTGCGCGGCTACGCGCAGATCCTCGAGACGGTCCTCACCACCTGGCAGTACGCGGGCGCGGTCGCGGCCGGTGTGCTGCTGGGCCTGGTGGCACGCGGCCGGCGGACCGGGGCGCCGGTGCTGCTGCCGCCGCGCCCCCTCTTCCTGGCGGGTCTCGGGGCCCTCGCCTTCCTCGTGTCCGGCTATCTCTGCACCGTCATCACCTATCCGGTCTTCGGCCCGAAGGTGGTCACCACCGAGCGGACGTGGAACGACTATCTCCTGCTGTACGTCCTGCTGCTGGTGGCGGCCGGCGCGTTCGCCGGCCGGGCGCTGCGGCCGCGCCTGGCCGGACGGCGGCCGGGCGCGGCGAAGGCGGTGGCCGCCGCCGTGTGCGCCACGGCGGTCCTGGGGCTCGTGGGTCCTCTGACCGCTCTGGGGCACGACATGCAGGTGCGGGCCGAGCGGTGGGACCGCCAGGACCGCTTCCTGCGCGAGGGCGCGGCGCGAGGAGCGACGGAGCTGCCCTACACCCCGTTGTCGGTCGGCAGGATGCTGGAGCCCTTCAGCCGGAACGGGCGCCGGGCGTGGCCCGCGCAGTGCGTCGCCGACTACTACCGCCTGGACCGGGTCACCTACTCGACACGGCTTCCCTGACCCGCTCGTCCGCCTGCGCGAGGCCGCTGCCGCCGCTCTCCCGGACCACGTAGTGGGGCCGGCCCTTGACCTCGTGATAGATGCGGCCGACGTACTCGCCGATGATCCCCAGGGTGGCCAGCTGGACCCCGGCGAGCCCCACGACGGCGGCGATCAGGGTCGCGTACCCGGGGGTGTCGACGCCGTCGAGGAGCACATTGCCGACGACCCACAGCGCGTAGGCGAACGCCGACAGGAACAGCCACAGTCCGGTGTGGATCGCCAGCCGCAGCGGGCGGCTGTTGAAGGAGAGCAGCCCGTCGACCCCGTACTCGACCAGCCGCCGCCCGCCCCACTTGGAGCGGCCCGCGGCCCGCGGCACGTTGGTGTACGTGAAACTGACGGTGTCGAAGCCGATCCAGGAGAACAGTCCCTTGGAGAAGCGGTTGGACTCCGGCATGGTCAGCAGGGCCTCGACCGCCCGGCGGGACAGCAGTCTGAAGTCACCCGCCCCGTCGACGACTTCGACGTCCATGGAGCGGCGCACCAGACGGTAGTACGCCTGGCTCAGCACCGTCCGCAGCACGCCTTCACCCGTGCGGTCCCGCTGGGCGACGACCTGGTCGTAGCCGTGGCGGTGCAGCTCCAGCATCCGGGGCAGCAGGTGCGGCGGGTGCTGCAGATCGGCGTCCATGAGGACGACCGCGTCACCACGGGCCATGCGCAGCCCGGCGAGCATCGCGGACTCCTTGCCGAAGTTGCGGCTGAAGGAGGTGTAGCGGACGCGGGGGTCGGCCGCCGCGAGTTCCTTGAGGCGCGCCCTGGTCCCGTCGCCGCTGCCGTCGTCGACGTAGCAGACCTCGAAGGCCGTGGCGGCCGTTTCGAGGGCCCCGGTCAGTTCCCGGTGGAAGGCGTCGATGACGTCCTCCTCGTTGAAACAGGGCACGACGACCGAAGTATGGACCGTTGTCATCTCACTCCATGCGCTCTGGCGGGCCGACTGCTTCCCCGCAGCCCGCTGCACGGAGGAAGAGGGCGGCCGGGACGCCGCGGTTGCCTTCACGCTGGCGTGGAGATCGGTTCGCCACCGGGGATTGGGCCGTCGGCGGGCGCGTCCGGAGTCAGAACCCCCTACGGCGCCGGAGCACCAGGGAGACGCAGAGGAAGACGAGCGCGAGAGCGGCGGCTCCGACGCCGAACAGGATCGTGGAGCGCTCCCCGGCGACGCCGCCCGCGGCCGCCGGGGCGGGGGCGGACGAGGGAGCGGACGAGGGAGCGGACGACGGAGTCGGGGCGGGGGTGGCGTCGGGAGCCGGCGGGGCGGGGGCGGACCGCGGCGGGGACGCGGGCGGAGCCGCCGGTGCGGGCGGCGGGGGCGGTCCGGGCTGTGCGCCGCTCCGCTGGACGTCCTCGTCGGGCGTGAGGACCAGGTCCGAGCACGAGTAGTACGTGTCGGGCGTATCGGTGTTCCGCCAGACGACATAGAGCACATGACGGCCCGTGAGCCCGCTGGGCAGGCGCGCGCCGATCCGGTACGCCCCGTCCTCGAGCGCCGGGTCGGTGGCCGTGGCGAAGGGGCGGGTGTCGAGATCGGCCCAGGTCAGCGCCCGGGCCGGGTCGTAGCCCCGGCGGGTGAGATACAGCTCGAACGTGCCTCGGTGCGGGATGGTCGAGCGGTAGGTGAGGGTGAACGTGCCGCCCGCCTCCAGCGGCGTGGCGGGCCAGTCGGCGCGGACGGCGTCGAGGCCGCGGTACGCGTCGAGGCCCGCGCTGCACAGTCGTCCGTCGGGCACCGCCGCACGGTCCCTGCCGCCGACGCCGGGCAGCCGCAGGTCGTCCCACGCGCCGATCTCTCCGCCGTTCGCGGCGACGGCGTCCCGGCAGGCGCCCGGCGCGCGCTGCGCCCCTTCGAGCCCGCAGACCGCGGTCCTGCTGACCGGGTCGGTGGGCGCCCCGTGCGCGCGGGCGGGGCCGGCGGCCGCCGGCAGGAGCAGCGCGGTGGTGACGGCCGGCAGTGCGACGGCTGCGATACGGCGACGTCCGGTCATCGGCTCGGACCTCCTCGGTGCTCGATCGGCTGCCGTGGAGTACGTCCGTGCCGCGGCCGGCGTTCAGCGCGGCGGGCGCGGGGGCCGGGCGGAGGTCAGCTGGAGATGGCTTCGAGCAGATCGCCGACCTTGGGTTCGGGCAGGGCGCGTGCGACGTCGGCCTGGGCGACGATGCCGACCAGCGTGTGGCCGTCGATCACCGGGAGCCGGCGTACCTTGTGGCGGCTCATGGTCCGCAGGATCTCCTCGGCCTCGTCGTCCGCGCCGATGGTCACCACTTCGCCCTGGGCGAGGTCACGTGCCTTGACCTGGGCGGGATCCTTGCCGGCGCCGAGGACCTTCACGACGATGTCGCGGTCGGTGAGCATGCCCTTCAGCCTTTCGTCGGTGCCGCAGATGGGGAGGGCTCCGACGCCGAGCTCGGTCATCTTCTTCGCCGCCTCCAGGGCGGTCTCGTTGGCGCCGACGCAGGTGGCGTCCGGGGTCATGATCTCGCGTGCGGTCGTCATGGTGGACTTCTCCTCCTCGCTGCGGGGCTCCTCGGTGCGGGACGGTGCGCCCGGGGTGGTGTCCGGCGGGGCGGCGAGCACGCCGTCGTCGCGGCGCAGGACCGCGTAGCCCACCCCGATGCCGATGGCGACGGGCCATTCCAGTACTTCCGCGGCTCCGAGGACGCCCAGGCCCAGATAGAGCGGGAGGCCCTTCCTGGCGGGCAGGACCTGCCGGGCGACGGCGACGGGGAGCATGGCCGCGTTGAGCGCGCCGCTCGCGACCTGGCCCGGCGAGGGCATGGACAGGGACGCCGTGCGCTGCTTCCCCTCCGACGACGATGGGGTGTCCTCGGACGCGCGCCCGCCGGGGCGCTGGCCCGGGGCGACGGTTCCGGTGCCGGACGGGGGGTGAGTTCGGGGTGTGGAGGTCACGGATATCGCCTCGCCTGTTCGATCATGAACTCATAGAACTCTTATCAATAGGTGTATCCCGTATCGCCCCTTTCATGAGCTTCGGCGAGACTGCCGGTGCAGGTTCATCCGCACCGACCGCTCTGCTGCGAGGAGGCACGCTTCATGCCACCGGAGCACGCATCGGCCTTGGGGACGCCGCCGTTCCTGCGTTCCATCGTCTCCGGCGTCGCTGCCTGTGCGGCGTCCGGCGCCCGGGCCGCCCGGGACATGGCGCAGAGCCTCGTGGACGGGCCCGGCCGTGAGGTGTCGTGGTCGTCCGATCGCTGCTACGTCGCGGTCTGCGGTGTCCACGGGCCGAAGGGGGAAGCCGTCGCCCGCCGTGTGGTGCGGGCGGTGGAGGAGCATCCGGGGGTGCTGTGGGCGCGGGTGAACGCGCCGATGGAACGGGTGATCATCGCGGTCGGCTCACCCGCTCCCCCCGAGAAGGAGCTCGTCGCGCTGGTCGAGCAGGCCGAGGGCGACCATGCCGCGGACGCGGAAGCGTTCGACGAGTGGCAGCCGGAGCCGACCCACCCGGCGGAGGGCCTGCCCTTCCCGACGGTGCCGGCCCTGGTGGCGGACACGCTGGGGCTCGCGCTGGTGACGTTCCGGCGGGTCGCCCCCTGGTTCAACCTGCCCCCGGAGATCGCCGGCGGCATCGACGCCGTTCGCCACCATCCCCGCCTCCGGCACCTGGTCGAGGACATCGGCCCGAAGGAGCAGACCGACTCGCTGCTGCCGGTGATCGGCGCGCTGGTGCAGGGGGTGGCCACCGGCGGCGGAGGGCTCGCCCTGGACGTGCTGCAGCGGCTGGCGGTGTGGCGGGAGGCGAGCGCGGAGCGCACGGCGTGGAGCGAGCGCGAGCCCGCGCTCGTTCGCGGACCGGAAGAGGCCGCGGCCGGCGCCGTGACGACCGGCCGGGCGGGCCCGCCACCGCGGGACGGCGCCGACCGGTACGCGGAACGGTCCATGGCGGCCGGCATCGTCGCCGGGGTGGCCGCCCTGCCGTTCGCCGGCGTCCGCAAGGCGATCGCGATCGCCGTCGCCTCGGTGCCGACGGCGCCCGGCGCGGGACGTGAGGGCTTCGCCACGGCCCTGGGGCGGTATCTGGCGCTGCGCGGAGTGGTGACGATGGACCGCACCGCGCTGCGGCGCCTGGGGCAGGTGGACACGATCGTCCTGGAGGAAGAGGCCCTGCGGGGCGACCGGTACGAGCCGGTGGACCTGGAGCTGCTGGGCGGCGCCGATCCCGGACAGGTCACCGAGCGGCTGTTCGCGGTCTTCGACGCCGACCGGCCGCTGGCCGTCGTCCGCGCGGGCGACTGGGTGCTGGGCCCGCTGGACGAGCTGGAGCTGGAAGGGCGGACCGGCCGCAAGGCGGCGAGGCGGCTGCTCAGGCGCGGCAGCGAGAAGATCATCGGGCTGGCCCGCGGCCGTCGGCTGCAGGCGGTGGCGGGCCTGGGCACCCAGTCGGCGCCCGGAGCAGAGGCCGTCGCCGCGGCGGCCCGGCGAGCGGGCGCACGGGTCGTGGTGGCGTCCGACCTGGAAAGGCCCGGTCTGGCGTTCGCGGATGCCGTGGTGCCCGCGGGCGACCGCCTGGCGGCCTCGGTCCGAGGTCTGCAGGCCGACGGCGCGGTCGTGCTGCTGATCTCCCGCAATCGCCGGGCGCTGGGCGCGGCCGACTGCGCGATCGGCGTGCAGCGCGAGGACGAGCACACCCCGTGGGGCGCGCACGTGCTGGTCGGCGCGGACCTCGAGGCGGCGGGCCTGATCGTCGACTCGGTGGGGGTGGCCGCGGTGGTCGACCGCGACAGCCGCTACCTGGCCGCGGGCGGGAGCGGCGTCGGCGCCGTCGCCGCGCTGCAGGGACCCGCCTGGCGGGCGACCGCGCGAGGGCTCGCGGTGAGCAACACGGCCGGGGCCGTGGCCTTCTGCCTCGGCGCGTGGCGCGCCCGGCAGCTGCTGAGCCGCCCCCTCACACCGCCGGTGACCCACGTCCCGTGGCACCTCATGCCCGCCGACCGCGTCCTGGAGCGGCTCGGCACCCGCCCGGAGGGCCTTTCCGCACAGGAGGTCACCGCGCGCAGCCCCAAGGCGCACCCCGGGGAGCCGGCCAAGCTGACCCTGCCGTACGCCTTCGTCGAGGAACTCTCCAATCCGCTCACCCCGATCCTCGCCGCCGGCGCCGCTCTCGCCGCGGCCGTGGGGTCCCGGACCGACGCCGCCCTGGTCGCCGCCATCACCGGCGTCTCCGCACTGGTCGGCGGCGTCCAGCGGGTGCGGACCGATCACGCGCTCGCCGAGCTCTTCGCCCAGTCGGCCATCGGAGCCCGGGTGCGGCGCGAGGGGCGGGAGCGTCTGGTCACCTCGGGCGATCTGGTTCCCGGCGACGTCGTCACCCTGGGGCCCGATTCCGTCGTGCCCGCGGACTGCCGTCTGCTCGAGGCGGAAGGGCTGGAGGTCGACGAATCGTCGCTCACCGGAGAGTCCCTGTCCGTGACCAAGGATCCCGCGCCCGTGGTCGCCGCACACATCACCGGACGCAGCTCGATGCTCTACGAGGGCACCACCGTCTCCGCCGGACGCGCCGTCGCCGTCGTCGTGGCGACCGGCCCGGCCACGGAAGCCGGACGCAGCCTCGCCACCGCCCGCCAGGCCGCCCCGGAAACGGGCGTCGAGGCCCGGCTCTCCTCGCTGACCCGCGCCAGTATGCCCATCGCCCTGGGCTCGGCCGCCGCCGTCGCCCTCTCCGGTCTCCTCCATGGCCGCCCGCTGTCCGACGATCTCTCCTCCGCCGTCAACCTGGCCGTCGCCTCCGTCCCCGAAGGGCTGCCCTTCCTGGTCAACGCCGCGCAGCTCGCCGCCGCGCGCCGCCTTGCCGACCGGGGCGCCCTCGTACGCAATCCCCGCACCATCGAGGCGCTCGGCCGGGCCGACGTCCTCTGCTTCGACAAGACCGGCACCCTGACCGAGGGGACGCTGGAGCTCTCCGGTGTCAGCGACGGCGAGGAGATCGCGCCCCTCGACCGGCTCACCGGCCGCCACAAGGACGTACTCGCCGCCGCGCTGCGGGCCACGCCGCGCGCCCGCCAGGCCGAGCCGATGGCTCACCGGACCGACCGGGCCACCGTGGACGGCGCCCGCCGGGCGGGCGTCACCACCCGTACCGGCGCGCCCCGTTGGCGGCGCACGGACGCCCTGCCCTTCGAACCGGCCAGGGCGTACCACGCCACCGTCGGCCACGCCGGCGGCAATGTCCTGCTGAGTGTGAAGGGCGCGCCGGAGAACGTCGTCGGCCGGTGCACCCGGCGCCGGCAGGCGCACGGCGCCGTGGCTCTCGACGACGCGGCCAGGACCGCCCTCGCCGCAGCGGCCGAGGAACTCGCGGCAGCGGGGCGGCGGGTTCTGGCCGTGGCCGAACGGCGCATGAGGGCCGGTGAGGAACTCGCCGACGAAGCCGTGCAGGAGCTGGTGTTCCTCGGCTTCCTCACGCTCGCCGATCCCGTGCGCGACAGCGCGGCGCCCGCGACGGCCCGCCTGCGCGAGGCCGGCGTGCACACCGTCATGCTCACCGGCGACCACCCGGCCACCGCCGACGCCATCGCCTCCAGCATCAGCGACGACGTCACGCAGCCCAGGGTCTGCACCGGACCGGAGCTCGACGCACTGGACGACGACGCCCTGGACGAGCTGCTGCCCACCGTCGACGTCATCGCCCGCTGCAGCCCGACGCACAAGGTGCGCATCGTCCAGGCGTACCAGCGCGTCGGCCGCGTCGTGGCCATGACCGGCGACGGGGCCAACGACGCGGCCGCCATCCGCCTCGCCGACGTCGGCATCGCGCTGGGGCGGCGCGGCACCCCGGCCGCGACCGCGGCCGCGGACCTCGTCGTCACGGACGACCGGCTGGAGACCATCGTCTCCGCGCTCATGGAAGGCCGCGCCATGTGGACGTCCGTTCGCGCGGCGCTCGCCATCCTCATCGGCGGGAACCTCGGCGAGGTCACCTTCAGCGTCCTCACCTCCGCGCTCACCGGCACCACCCCGCTGAACGCACGTCAGATCATGCTGGTGAACCTCCTCACCGACCTCGCGCCCTCCCTCGCCATCGCGGTGCGCGAACCGTCCGGTCAGACCGGCGAGCGCCTGCTCGCCGAGGGGCCTCACCGCTCGCTGGGGACCGCGCTCACACAGGAGATGCTGGGCCGCGGCATCGTCACCGCGCTCGGCGCCGGCCTGGCCTGGACGGCGGCCCGCCTCACCGGCCGGGGCCGGCGCGCGGCCACCGTCGCCCTCGCCGCCGTCGTCGGCACCCAGCTCGCGCAGACCCTCACCACCGGCGGCGCCGACCGCAACGTGCTGGTGGCCGGGCTGGGCTCCGCGGCCGTCCTCGTCGCCATCATCCAGACCCCGGGCGTCAGCCGGTTCTTCGGCTGCACCCCGCTCGGGCCCGTCGCCTGGGGCATCACACTCGGCGCGATCACCGTCGCCACCGTCTTCGGCCACTTCCTCGCACCGCTGCTCACCGCACGCCTCGTACCGGGCGACGACCGGGGTGCCGCCGACGCCGCTCCAGCCGATGCCGCTCCCGCCGCGCCGTAGGGCAGTTCGAGGACGCCCGCCCCGGCGGGGTCACAGGGTGATGCGGGCGGCGAGCGGCAGATGGTCGCTGCCGGTCGCGGGCAGCGACCGGACCTCGATCACCTGCGCCGACCGGGCCAGGATCTGGTCGATCCGTGCGACGGGGAAGGACGCCGGCCAGCTGAAGGCGAACCCCGGGCCCGCCACATCCACCTGAGCGAGCACCGGGTCGAGCCCCCGGTCGTCGACGGTGCTGTTGAGGTCGCCCAGCAGGATCACCCGGGACGGCTCCTCGGCGGCGAGGGCGGCGGCCAGCAGCCGGGCGCTCTCGTCACGCCAGGCCGAGCTGAAGCCGCCGCTCAACCCGAGGCGCACCGACGGCAGATGGGCGACGTGGACGGCGACCTCGGCCCGCGGGGCCGACACGGTGGCCCGCATCCCGCGGTTCCAGCCGGGGCCGATCCCGCGCGGCTTGATGTCCACCGGCCGTACGTCCTTCAGCGGGTGCTTCGACCACAGGCCCACGGTGCCCACGACCGCGTGGTGCGGAAGGTCCCGGGCGAGGGCCTTCTCGTAGGCGGGCAGCGCGGACGGCGTGACCTCCTGGAGGGCGACGATGTCGGGGCGTTCACGCAGCAGCGCCCGCGCGGTGCCGGCGGGGTCGGGGTTCACGTCGCTGACGTTGTGCTGCACGGCGACGAGGTCGGCCGGTCCGCCCGGCGGGGGCAGCAGCAGCGCGCCGAACAGTCCGAGCCAGGCGGCGGCCGGCAGCAGCACGGCGATCAGGGCCGTGACGGAACGGCGCAGCAGGGCGGCGACCAGCAGTACGGGGACGGCGAGGCCGAGCCACGGCAGGAACGTCTCCAGCAGACTGCCGAGCCTGCCGACGGCGTTCGGCACGGCGGAGTGGAGGGCGAGCAGACAGGCGACGAGCCCGGCGAGGACCGCGATCACGCGTCCGCGACAGAAACGGGAGCGCCCGCGGAGGTCCGGGCCCCACGCCCCCTTCGACGGGAGCCTGAGGCTCCTTCGCGGTGCGTCCGTTCCACTGCCGTCCCTGCCGTGTCCGGCCACGTCGTCGTTCATGTCCCCGCTGCTCCGTTTCCCCGTCGGACCGACGATCCTGCCAGCTCGGGATCGGGCCGCTGTCAGTGGCGGCCGATAGCGTTCGAGACGCGGGAGGTGCGGTTGCACCTGCTGGGGCCCGGGCAGCGGGCGCTGGTCAGCAGTGTGCCGGACGCCGGTACGGCTCAGGGGGACGAGGGAGCGCCCGACTCGTACCGGCATCTGCTGATGTCCGTGAAGCCGCGGGGGCGAGGCGGCGGGTCAGTCGTTCGCGGGTTTCCTGGCGACCACGAGGCGGAGTCGCGGGCTGCCGTCCGCGAGGTGGCCCAGGTCGGTCAACGGCCGCAGTTCCACGGCGAATCCGGCCTCACCGAGGTCCGCGAGCACTTCCGAGAGGGGGAAGGTGCGGTAGTACCTGACGAACGTCGGACGCCACAGGGCGTTGCGTACCCGCATGGCCACGTCGAAGCCGAGCAGCTTCCAGTAGAGCGAGGAGCCGGGTCCGGGCGGCGCGGCGACCGGGAAGGCGAAGCAGCCGCCGGGGCGGAGGGCTGCGTGGGCCCGGGCGAAGAGCGACGGGCGTTCGCGGGGCAGGAAGTGGCCGAAGGCGCCGAAGCTCACGGCCAGGTCGAAGACGGGCGCGAACGGCAGGGCCCGCGCGTCCGCCCGGACCCAGGAGACGGCCGGTCCGGCGGTCGTCGGCGCGGTGGCGGACGCCTCCGCGAGCATCCCGGCGCTGAAGTCGACGCCCACGGCCCGCTCACGGCAGACCTGCCGGAGCACCCTCATGCCCGCCCCGGTGCCGCAGCAGATGTCGAGGCCGGCACGGAAGGGGCCGAGCGGCAGCAGGGCGGCCGTCACGGCGTCGAGCAGCGCGTCCGACGTCCGGAAGGGGGTGCGGTCGAACTTGGGGGCGAGCAGGTCGTAGCCGTGCTCGATCGAGGAGAGCGCCTGCGCGGCGAGTTCCCGCAGCGTGGGGCCCCGGTCGGTGAACATCGCGGCCCAGCGTAGCGCCTGACGGAGCGGCGGAGGCCGACCCGCACTTTCGTCGTATTGACGATAAGTAGACGGGCCCTATATCGTCAGAGAGACGAAAAGAGGGGGTCCTGTCATGGCCGACATCACCGCACGTCTTGGCTGGCGCCATCTGCGCGCCGCGCCCACCGCCCATGTACGCCACCACCGGCGCGGGCGTCTCGCCCACGACGGGACGGGCCTCAGCTTCTGGTTCCGCGCGCTGACCGCCGCGCTGTCCGAGGTCCCGGTCGACGACCGCGAGCTCGCCGTGTCGTTCCACGCCCGCACCGCCGACTTCCAGGACGTCTCGGTGCAGGCCACCGTGACGTACCGGATCAGCGACCCCTCGACGGCCGCGGCACGGCTGGACTTCTCCATCGACCCCGACACCGGGGCGTGGCGCGCGGCGCCGCTGGAGCAGATCGCCACGCTGCTCACCGAGACCGCCCAGCAGCACGCCCTCGACGTACTGGCCCGCACGCCGCTCGCGGCGGCGCTCGCCGACGGCGTCGCGGCGGTCCGCGCCCGGATCACGGACGGGCTGGCCGCGGAGCCGCGGCTGCCGGCCACCGGCATCGACGTGGTGGCGGTCCGGGTCGTGGCGATCCGCCCGGAGCCCGAGGTGGAACGCGCCCTGCGCACCCCGGCGCGCGAGCAGATCCAGCAGGAGGCGGACCGCGCGACGTACGAGCGCCGGGCCGTCGCCGTGGAACGGGAACGCGCCATCGCGGAGAACGAACTCGACAGCAAGATCGAGCTGGCCCGCCGCGAGGAGCAGTTGGTCGAGCAGAACGGCACCAACGCCCGCCGGCAGGCCGAGGAGAGCGCGGCGGCGGACGCCGTACGCGCGGACGCGGAGGCGAAGCGCACGGTGCGCCTGGCCCGGGCGGAGGCCGAAGCGGCGAAGGAGGTCGGCGAGGCGCGGGCCGGGGCGCAGGCCGCGTGGCTGCGGGTGCACGGCGAGGTGGACCCGGCGACCCTGCACGCGCTGGCCGCCACCCGGCTCGCGGAGAACCTGCCGCGGATCGACAGCGTCACCCTCTCCCCCGACATCGTGACCGGCCTGCTGACCAGGCTCGGCGGACACCGCGGGGCGGACGGGCAGGACCGCGCGGGCGGACGCGGCTCCTCCACCGGACAGGGCGGCGGCCGGCCGTGAGTCTGGCCCCGCGCGCCGTCCTGGTGCACCGCGGCACCGAGTACGAGGAGCTGCTGGCCCGGCACGGGACCCACGGCCAGGCGGACTTCTTCCTGACCTCGCGCGGCCGCGGCATCCGCGAGGTGGCCGAGCGGCACCACCGTACGCGGCAGGCGCTGGCGGACGTGGCCGCCGCGGTGCCGCTGCAGTGGCGGCAGGCCCGGGTGGAGCGGCAGGACCTCGACCGGTTCCTGTTCGGCCCCGAGGACGTGGTGGTCGTGGTGGGGCAGGACGGCCTGGTCGCCAACGCCGCCAAGTACCTCACGGGCCAGCCGGTCGTGGGCATCGACGCGGAGCCGGGCCGCAATCCGGGAGTCCTCGTACGCCACCGGCCGCGGGACGCGCGGCGGTTGCTGCGCTCCGCCGTCCTGCCCGGCCGCACGGCCGACCAGCTGACCATGGTGGAGGCCGTCGCCGACGACACCCAGCGGCTGCCGGCGCTCAACGAGATCTGTCTGGGCCCGCCCGGCCATCAGACCGCCCGCTACCGTCTCGGCCACGAGAGCGACGGGCCGGACGCGGAGGCCCAGGCGTCGTCCGGGGTGCTGGTCGGCACGGGCACCGGCGCGACGGGGTGGCTGCGCTCGGTGTGGCAGGAGCGCGGCAGCCGGCTCACCCTGCCCGGGCCCACCGATCCGCGGCTCGTATGGTTCGTCAGAGAGGCCTGGCCGTCGCCCACGACCGGGACGACCAGGGTGGCGGGCGTCCTGGGGCCGGGTCAACGGCTGCGGATCACGGTGGAGTCGGACCGGCTGGTGGTCTTCGGCGACGGGATGGAGAGCGACTCGCTGAACCTGACCTGGGGGCAGTCGGTGACCCTGGGAATCGCGGACGCGTCGCTGCGGCTGCTGGACTGAGCCGCGGGGGCCGCGGGCCGCCCGGCGGCGGCCCCCGAATGGCCTGACATCGCTCTAGCCGCTCCCTTCACAGGTACCTACCATTCGACCAACTCCCGGTCTCCGCAGGCCGCGAGCACGGGCGCGTTTATGTCATGCCCATGACCGTTCAACAACTCCGGCATACGCGCCGCGGAACACGAGCTCGCTCCAGAGCGACTGGTCCGTGACGGCCGCGTCGCCCCGGCGGGCGGCCGCACCCCCCAACCGGCGGCAGGCACAGAGGTGCCCCGGCCGCCCGGCACCTACAGCAATGGATCGGAGTACCCATGACCGGTGGAATGCTGGTGAGCGGCGCGCTCGCCGCGCTGTTCGCCTCCGCGCTCCCCACCCACAGCCCCGCCGCCATCACCGACCCGCCGCCGGACAAGATCGTGATCGAGGTCGCGACGGTCAACGGCTCCGGATGTCCCGCGGGGACGGCCGCGGTCGCCGTCTCACAGGACAACACGGCGTTCACCGTGACCTACAGCGACTACCTCGCCCAGGCCGGCGGCGACTCCCCCGCCACGGCGTTCCGCAAGAACTGCCAGCTCAATCTGATCGTGCATGTGCCCCAGGGCTTCACCTACGCGATCGCGAGCGCCGACTACAGAGGCTTCGCCTCGCTGCAGCCGGGCGCGAGCAGCACGGAGAAGGCCTCGTACTACTTCCAGGGCTCGCCGAGCACCGCGTTCCGGTCCCACAGGTTCGAGGGCCCGTACGACGACAATTGGCAGGCCACGGACCAGACGGACTGGGCGCAGCTGGTCTGGGCGCCCTGCGGTGTGCAGCGGAACTTCAACATCAACACCGAACTGCGGGTCGACAAGGGCACGTCGGACCCGGCGAAGACGAGCTTCATGACCATGGACTCGACCGACGGTGACATCAGCACGATCTACCACATGGCCTGGAAGGAGTGCCCGGGCCGCTGATCCGGACAGCCCCGGCCGGGACTCCCCCACCCGGCCGGGGCGCCCCTCCCCGCGGGCTTCCGGCCGTCACAGCTCCTTGGCCGGGCCTTCGGACTCCGTGTCGTGCGGCGGCTCTGCCGCGGCCGGGTCCAGGATGCGCATCAGGAAGTCCCGGGTGCGCGGCTGCTGCGGGTCGCCGACGACCCGCGCGGCCGGCCCCTCCTCGACGATCACTCCGCCGTCCATGAACACCACCCGGTCGGCGACCTCCCTGGCGAAGCTCATCTCGTGGGTGACGACCATCATGGTCATGCCCTCGGCCGCCAGTTGCCGCATGACCGCGAGGACGTCGCCCACCAGCTCCGGGTCGAGCGCGGAGGTCGGCTCGTCGAAGAGCATCACCTCCGGGCCCATGCTCAGCGCCCGGGCGATCGCCACCCGCTGCTGCTGGCCGCCGGAGAGCTGCGACGGATAGGCGTCGGCCTTGTCGGACAGACCGACGCGCTCCAGGTTCCGCCTCGCCACCTCGGCGGCCTGCTCCTTGCCCCGGCCCAGCACCCGGCGCTGCGGCAGGGTGAGGTTCTCGGTGACGCTGACATGGGGAAAGAGGTTGAACTGCTGGAAGACCATGCCGATCCGGCGGCGCACGGCGTCGATGTCGACATCGAGGTCCGTGACCTCGGTGCCGCCGACGAACACCTGACCCGCCGTCGGCTCCTCCAGCAGGTTCACGCACCGCAGCAGCGTCGACTTGCCCGAGCCGGAGGGGCCGATCACGCAGACCACCTCGCCCCGGCCGATGTCGAGGTCGATGCCGCGCAGGACCTGGTTGTCGCCGAACGACTTGTGCAGGCCCCGGATCTCGATCTCCGGGCGGTCGGTGCTGTCCATGCTCCCGCTGCTCCTGCCACTCGTGCCGCGCGTGCTCGTGCCGCTCATGCCCGTCGCGGCGCTGCGGCCGCCGTTTCCGCTGTCACCGGCGTTTCCGCTGTCACCGCTGCCGCCGTCGCCCGCCTTCGCCGACGACCGTGGCCCGAACCGCATGCCGGCCGTCACCTGGCCTTGTCGGCGCGGGCCTCGAGGCGGCGCACCACGAAGCTGAGGGGCACGGTCACCAGGAGGTAGCAGAGTCCGGCCACGAGGATCGGTGTGGAGTTGGCCGTCTGACTCGCCAGGTCCCTGCCGAACTTCGTCAGCTCCCGCTCCTGGAGGGTGACTCCCAGGAACAGCACCAGAGAGGAGTCCTTGAAGAGCAGGACCAGTTCGTTGGTGAGCGGCGGGATGATGATGCGGAACGCCTGCGGGATGACGACGGACACCATGGCCCTGGCGTGCGAGAAGCCCAGCGAACGGGCCGCCTCCATCTGCCCCTTGGGCACCGCCTGGATGCCGGCGCGGATCGTCTCCGCCATGTAGGCGGCGGCGACCAGCCCGAGGCCGAGGGCGACCTTGCCGTAGGTACCGCCGGGGATCTCCGTGCCGGGGAAGGCCAGCGGCACGGCCACCCCGACGAAGATGAAGATCAACAGCGCCGGCAGGCCGCGGAAGATCTCGATGTAGACGCTCGCCACCCACCGGTAGGGGGCGACCGACGACAGCCTCATCAACGCGATGACCAGGCCCAGGACCAGGCCGAAGACGAAGCCGGACACCGTGTAGACCACGGTGTTGCGCAGCGCGATGGTGATGATGTGCGGAAACAGCTCGGAGGCGAGGTCCTTCTGCGCGAACTGGTTCTGCAGCCGGTCCCAGTCGGCCAGCAGGCCGATCGTGATCAGGACCGCGACGAAGATCGCGTACTGGACGGCCTGCGACACCCGCCGCCGCTGGCGGCGGGTGAGGCGTGAGGTCACGACTGGCCCTGGGGCAACGGACCGATCCACTGCTGGTAGAGCTTGTCGTACGTACCGTCGGCGCGGGCGTCCTTGATCGCCTTGTCGATGGCGGCCCGCAGCTTGTCGTTGCCCTTCTTCACGGAGAAGCCGTACTGCTCACCGGTCTCGATGTTCTGTCCGAGGACGAACCGGTCGGCGTTGGCCTTGTCCTTGAGCCAGCCCTGGACGACCGGGTAGTCGATGACGATCGCGTCGACCTGGCCGGTGCGCAGACCGTTCAGCACGGCGTCCGAGCTCTCGAAGGCGACCGGGTCGAAGCCCTGCCCCGTGGCGTAGCTCTCGCCGGTGGTCTCGGCCTGCGCTCCCAGCTTCTTGTTCTTGGACTTGACGTCGGCGAGCGACGTCACGCCGCTCTCCTTGGTGGCCAGCAGCGCCTGGGTGGCGTCGAAGTAGGGGACGGAGAAGTCCACGTTCTTCTTGCGCTCGTCCGTGATGGTCATACCGGCGGCGGCCAGATCGCATTCGCCGGAGTTGAGGAACGCGCCGGTCTTGAAGTTCTCGAAGGGGGTGTCTTTGATCTCCTGCTCCACCTCGAGGTTCTTCGCCACGAGGTCGACCAGCGCGACGTCGAAGCCGACGACCTCGCCGTCCCGCTCGAACTGGAAGGGCGGGTAGGGGAGGTGGGTGCAGGTGGTCAGCTTGCCCTTCTCCACCACGGGGACACCGCCCGCCGCCGTCCCCGGCCCGTCGTCGGAGGAGCCGCATCCGACGGCGAGGAACATCCCGGCAGCCATCGCGCCGGCGGTGGCGCGGACGCGGAAGCTGCTGCGGGGGGTGCGGTGGCCGCTGGCCGTCCCGAACACGGTGACCTCCATGGGTGGGGAGACGGGAGGCCGCAGCCCGCGACCGCCCGCCGCGATCGTAAGCCACGGGGCACGTGCTGCGGCGGAGCTCACCACCAGGAATGTCACGTCCTGGACCAGCGGAACACCGGGCCCGAGCGCCTCCCCGCCTGTTGCGCACCGGTTCGTGCCTGCGAACCACCGGCCGTCGGCCACAAGCCCGTTCAACTGGCCTACGCTGGGCGCGGCACACGTCCGGGCCCGGCCCGGTGACCGGCGATCGGTGCGGGAGGGGCGGCATGGGCGGACGGCTACGGCTCGCCCTCGCGACCTCCCTGGCGACGGCCCTCGCGACCTTCCTCGCGACCGCTCTCCCTGCGGCGCTGCTCGGTGTCTGGTCCGTGTTCCTCGTCCTCACCGGCACGGGCCCGGCCGCGGCCCACGTCTCCGCCGCGCCGGTCGCGGTGGCGCCCGCGGCCGTCCCGCACCCCGTCGCGTCGACACAGCGCCTCACGGACGGCGGGCCGCAGTCACGGCCCGCGGAGACCGTCCGGCAGCCGGCCGCCGTCGAGAACAGCGTGCGGCCGCCCGGTGCTCCGCCGGCCCTGCCCGGCGGTGACGCCGTCCGGTACGCCGAGCCGCCGCGCGGCGGTGAGACGGCCGGTCCCCGCCAGGAGCGGGCGCCGCCCTCCGGCCCGTACGACCCGCGGCACACCCGCGGGCCTCCCTCCACCCGGCACAGCTGACGTTTCCCGGCGTCCGCCGGCCGGTGCCGCGGCATGTTCGCGGCCCCCCGCGTGACGCCTCTTCCCTCGCGTCCTCGACCGCAGGCGCCGGGCGCGCCTGCGTGCTGCCCGTGGAGACCCCATGTCATCTCGTGCCACGTTCTGGCGGGCGCTGTTCGCGCTCACCGTGGTCGCCGTGTCCCTGTACGTAGCCCTGACCACCCCTGCCCGGCTCGGCCTCGACCTGCGGGGCGGGACCCGGATCGTCCTCGAGACCCGCGACTCCCCCACCGTGGAGGCCGATTCGGCCGCCACCGACCGGGCGATGGAGGTGCTGCGCCGGCGCATCGACGGACTCGGCGTCACCGAGCCCTCGCTCGCACGCTCCGGCGAGCGGCGCATCATCGTCGAACTGCCGGGCCTTCAGGACCCGCGCAAGGCGGCCGAGGCCATCGGCCGGACCGCGCAACTGACCTTCCACCCGGTCTCCGAAGCCTCCGCAGGGCCGGCGAGCGGCCCCGCGAAGGACGGCGCCCGGGTCCTGCCCGACCCCGAGGCTCCGGGACAGTTCCTGCGGATCGGCCCGCCCGCCCTCACCGGCGACGGCGTCGAGGACGCGGAGGCGGTGCTCGACACCCGGACCGGACGCGGCTGGACCGTCGACCTCTCCTTCCGGAGTGACGCCGCGAAGCAGTGGGCGAAGATCACCGGCGCGGCCGCCTGCGCGGCGCCGGGGGATGCGGCGCGCAGGGTCGCGATCGTCCTGGACGACCAGGTGGTGTCGGCACCGGGCATGGTGAGCAGCGTTGCCTGCGGCGCCGGCATCACGGGTGGTTCCGCGCAGATCACCGGCGGCTTCTCGGCCGAGGAGGCCCGCGAGCTGGCCACTTTGGTGAAGGGCGGCGCGCTGCCCGTGCCGGTGACCACCATCGAGCGGAGCACGGTGGGCCCGACGCTGGGCGCGGAGGCCATCCGGGCGAGCGCGCTGGCCGCGATCACCGGACTGGCCTGCACCGGCGTGTTCATCATGGTCGTCTACCGGCTGCTCGGTCTGCTCGCCACGGTGGCGCTCGCGCTGTACGGGCTGATCTCGTACGCCGCCGTCGTCGCGCTCGGCGCGACGCTCACCCTGCCGGGGCTGGCCGGGTTCGTGCTGGCGATCGGCATCGCCGTGGACGCCAACGTGCTCGTCTTCGAACGGGCGAGAGAGGAGTACACCCGGCCGACGGGCCGGGGCGGTTCCCGGCCGCGCGATCTGCGGCGTCCGTTGCGCGCCGGCTTCGCCAAGGCGTGGAGCGCGGTGGCCGACTCGAACATCACCACCCTGCTGGCAGCGGGGCTGCTGTTCGTGTTCGCCACGGGGCCGGTGAAGGGCTTCGGCGTGACCCTGGCCATCGGCGTGCTGGCGTCGATGCTGTCGGCCATGGTGATCACCCGCCTGCTCGCCGAGTGGGCGGTGCGGATGCCGTCCGTCCGGCGCCGGCCGGCCGTGACCGGCATGGCGACGACGGGGCGGCTGCGGGCGCGCCTCGCGGCGCGGACGCCGCGACTGATGCGGCACCGGCGGCGCTGGCTGGGGGTCTGCTCGGGGCTGCTGCTGCTCGCGGTCGCCGGGATCGGGGTGCGCGGGCCGGAGTTCGGGGTGGAGTTCACCGGCGGACGGGTCGTGCAGTACACGGCGGAGCGGTCCGTCGACGCGGACACCGCCCGTCGGGCCGTCGTCTCCGCCGGGTTCCCCGACGCCGTCGTGCAGTCCACCGACGGCGACGGGATCTCCGTACGCACCAAGGAGAGCGGCGACGACCAGCAGGAGCGGATCCGTGCCGCGCTCGACGGCGTCGCGGGGAAGGTCACCGTCGAGCGGGACGACCTCATCGGCCCGAGCCTCGGCAGTGAGCTGCGCCAGTACGCCCTGATCGCCCTCGGCGTCGCCGTCGCCGTCGCCGCCCAACTGCTGTATCTGTCGGTGCGGTTCCGGTGGACGTTCGCCACGGCCGCCGTCGTCGCGGTGGCGCAGGACGTGATCCTGGTGGTGGGCCTGTTCGCCTGGCTCGGCAAACCCGTGGACAGCGTCTTCCTCGCCGCGCTGCTGACCGTCGTCGGCTACTCGGTCAACGACACGGTCGTGGTCCTCGACCGGCTGCGCGAGCTGCGCCGGGCCGGCGGCTCGATCCCGCTGCCGGACCTGGCCGACCGGGCGGTCGCGCAGACCCTGCCCCGTACGGTCAACACCGGTATGGGGGCGCTGTTCGTGCTGGTCGCGCTGGCCGTCCTGGGCGGTGACTCGCTGGCCGACTTCTCCGTCGCCCTGATCGCGGGGGTGGTGGTGGGCATGGCCTCCACGGTGTTCACGGCGATGCCCGTCGCGCTGCTGCTCCAGTCCCGGCATCCGGAGGGGCGGGGGTCGGCACGGGCGACGCCTGCGAAGGAGCGTGCGCGGGACCGGGACCGGTCGGGCGCCGTGGTCTGAGGCGTGGTGCGGCGGTAACCCGCCGAGCCACCGCCGTCGCGGCGGCGAACGCTGCTGCGACGGCGGTGGCCGCGGTGGCCCGTGCGGGTGGGTCGGGCGGCCGCGGGCCGGTCAGTGGTGGGCCGCTGGGGCGGGGCCGCCCGCCGTGGTCGCGGCGGACGCGGAACCGGTGACGACGCGACTGCGGGACGACCGGGTCGCGCGGCGTTCGAGGGCGGCGGACAGCACGGCGAGCGCCAGGGCGGCCGCCGCGAGGAGGGCGCCGACCCAGCCGGGTGCCCGGCAGGTCCGTACCAGCCTCTTGACAGCAAGTTAGTTCACTTCTTAAATCACGTGGTGAACTAAGCTGTCATATCCCTGACAGAGCCCCTTCCTCCCCCCACCCTCGGAAGGGAGAGTCATGGACTCCCCCCGCTTCCCCCGCCGCCTCCTCGCGGCGGCCATGTCCGTCCTGGCCCTCACCGTCCTCGGCACCGGAGTCGCCGACGGCGCCCCCGCACAGCAGACCGCTTCCGACACCGTGCGACCCGCCGCCGAGGCGGCCGCCGTCACGTTCTCCGACGACTTCGACGGACCGGCCGGCGCCGCCGTCGACAGCGGCAAGTGGCAGATCGAGACCGGGGACAACGTCAACAACCACGAGCGGCAGTACTACACGGCCGGCAACCGCAACGCCGCGCTCGACGGCCAGGGCCACCTGGTCATCACCGCCCGCCGCGAGAACCCGGGCGACTACCAGTGCTGGTACGGGCGTTGTGAGTACACCTCGGCGCGGCTGAACACCGCGGGCAGGTTCACCACGACCTACGGCCACGTGGAGGCCAGGATGAAGGTGCCGCGCGGGCAGGGCATGTGGCCCGCGTTCTGGATGCTCGGCAACGACATCGGACAGGTCGGCTGGCCGGCCTCCGGCGAGATCGACGTCATGGAGAACGTCGGCTTCGAGCCGTCCACCGTCCACGGCACCCTGCACGGACCCGGCTACTCGGGCTCCGGCGGCATCGGCGCCGGCTACACACTGCCCGGCGGTCAAACCTTCGCCGACGCGTTCCACACCTTCGCCGTCGACTGGTCGCCGAACAAGGTGACCTGGTCGGTGGACGGCCAGGTCTACCAGACCCGTACACCCGCCGACCTCGGCGGCCGCCAGTGGGTGTTCGACAAGCCGTTCTTCCTCATCCTGAACCTGGCGGTCGGCGGATACTGGCCCGGCGACCCCGACGGCAGCACGGCCTTCCCGCAGCAGCTCGTCGTCGACCACGTCCGCGTCACCACCGGCGACAGCCCGGCGACGGGCGGCCCGATCACCGGGATCGGCGGCAAGTGCGTGGACGTGGCGGGCGCGAACACCGCCAACGGCACGCCCGTGCAGCTCTACGACTGCAACGGCACGGCCGCGCAGCGCTGGAGCGTGGGCGGGGACGGCACCATCAGGGCGCTCGGCAAGTGCCTCGACGCCGCGTCCGGCGGTACGGCCGACGGCACCCCGGTCCAGCTCTGGGAGTGCAACGGCACCGCGGCCCAGCGCTGGGACGCCAACGCCGCCCGCGACATCGTGAACCCTCAGGCCAGCAAGTGCCTGGACGCCACCGGCGACAGCGCGGCGAACGGGACCCGGCTGCAGCTGTGGACCTGCGGCGGCACGGCCAACCAGAAGTGGACGGTGACGCGATGACCGCAGGGAGCGGACGGGCCCCCTCTCGGCTCAGTTCCGCGTAGGGCACGCGCGGCCCGGGGCTCCCCGCCGCGCCGTCCGACCCCGGCCGCTCGCCGTACGGCGGGGGTCAGGCGGCGCGGGCCGGCGGGGCTCCTTCGACGTCGAAGGCCACCTGGTCGGCATAGCACCACCACCAGCCCTCGCCCGGCTCGTAGGAACGGATGACGGGGTGACCGGTGGCGGCGTGGTGGGCGGAGGCGTGCCTGTGCTCCGACGAGTCGCAGCAGCCGACATGGCCACAGGTCTGGCACTCCCGCAGATGGACCCAGCCGTCACCCAGGGCGACGCACTCGGGACAGCTGTCGGGACTGTCGGGGCTGACGGCCCTGATCCGGTCGAGGTGCCCGCAGACCGGGGCCGTGTTCTCACTGGTCGTCATATCAGGTACCTCCAGGCCCCCGTGGCGTCCGAAGCCGCGACCACCACGCCCACGCGGACCGGCCCGCCGGCACCGGCGGCCCGTCCGGGCGCGGCCGCCCCACGCCTTCCAGGCTGCCACCCGGGGCCATCGCTGTCACCTCACGCCGACGCGTCCTGTGCCGGCGCGGAAGCCGCGACGGCGCTCTCCGCGACGGCGAAGACGCCCAGCGGAAAGCGGGTGGTCTCGGCGCTCGCGCGGAGGACGCGCCGTGCCGCGCCACTGGCGGTGACCACCGCCAGCGGCACCTGCAGTCCGCTGCACATGCGGTGGACCCGCAGCACCGCGCTGAGCGTCGCGGCGCTCACCACCGGCGCGGCAAGTACGAGCACCACCGGCAGCGGCAGATGGGAACGGACGAGGCGCGCGATGTCCTGCACCGCGTAGGCCCGGCTGCTGATGTCGATGTCGACCCCGACGGTGACGACCAGGACCCCCCGGTCGACTGCATGGACAAGCATCGCGATTCTCCGATCACGCGCCTTATGAGAGGTTTGGCCGTATTGAAACTGCCCGCACGGCAGGTCCGCAAAGCGCCACGACACGGACGGGCGAAGAGGCTCCCTTCCGGGCTGGTCCGGCGGGCCGCACGCCGCGCCCCGTACCCCTCGGTCCGGCCGCCGGGCGGGGCGCGGTAGCGTCGGGCAACACCGGTGATCGGAGTCCTACGGATGGCCCGGATTTTCAGCGTCTCGCACAGCGTCGTGATCGACGCCGCGCCCTCGACGATCTACGCGCAGGTCAGCAACCCCGCGCTGATGGGGCGCTGGAGCCCTGAGAACCGCGGCGCGACCGTGCACGACGGCCGTGAACGGGCCTACGTCGGGATGGTCTTCGACGGCCGCAACACCCGCGGGCCGTTCAGCTGGACCACGCGCTGCACGGTCACGGCGGCGGATCCGGGCGAGCGGTTCGCGTTCCGGGTGCGGGCCATCGGCAGGAAGCGGCCGCTGCTGCCGGGCCGGATCGCCACCTGGGAGTACCGCTTCCAGCCGGCCGCGGGCGGCGGGACACGGGTGACGGAGACCTGGATCGACGACCGCCGGGCGTGGCCCGACTTCGTCGCCGCCGTGTTCGACAAGGCGGCGACCCGGGGCCACACCTTCGCCGAGTTCCAGCGCCGCAACATCCGCAGGACGCTGGAGAACCTGAAGCAGGCGATCGAGTCGGACTCCGCCTGACGTTCTGGCGCTCGCAGGGGGCCCGGCGTGCAGACGGTGGCCGGGCCGCGTGTCCGGTCAGTCGGTCGTGAGGCCCTGGGCCGTGGCGGCCAGGGTGTCGAGGACCGGTCGGATCAGGGGGTGGCTCTCCGCGCCGCGGCGGACCGCGGCGAAGACGCGGCGCGTGGCGGCCGGGCCCGCGACGGGGCGCACCACCGTGTCGCGCAGCTCCATGCCGCGCAGGGCGGAGCGGGGTACGAGCGCGACCCCGGCGCCCGCTCCGGCGAGGGCGACGACGGCGCGGAAGTCGTCGGAGGAGTGCACGAGGCGCGGCTGGAACCCCGCCAGCTCGCAGGCCAGCAGCACCATGTCGTGACAGGGGTTGCCCGGGTAGGGGCCGATCCAGTCGCTGTCGTGGAACTCGGCCAGCTCCACACGTGCCGTCCCGGCGAGCGGGTGGTCGGCGCGCAGGACCGCGTCGAACGGCTCCGCGTACAGCGGCACCCGGGCCAGTCGCCGGTCGTCCGCGCCGGGAGCGCCCCGGTACTCCACCGCGACCGCGATGTCCGCCTCCCCGTCGAGCACCAGCGGCAGGCTCTCGTCGCCCTCCGCGTCCCGCACCCGGACGCGGATGCCGGGGCGTGCCACCGCCAGCCGGATCATGGCCGGGGCGACGACCTCGGCGATCCCGGTGGCGAACGCGGCGACGCTCACCTCTCCGGCCGCGCCGTCCGCGTACGCGGCGAGCTCCGCCTCCGCCCGCTCCAGCTGCGCCAGCACGGCGTGGGTGTGGGTGAGCAGGATCTCGCCGGCCGCCGTCAGCCGCACGCCCTTGCCGCTGCGGATCAGCAGGGCGTGGCCCGTCTCCTGTTCCAGCGCGTTGAGCTGCTGGGAGACGGCCGAGGGGGTCAGATAGAGCGCGGACGCCGCGGCGGTCACCGTACGGTGGTCCGCCACGGCCCGCAGAATACGCAGCCGTCGGGGGTCGATCACCCGGCCATTGTCGCGCGTGCGTCGACGAAGGCCGCCACCGCCCGCTTCACGTCCTGGGTGGAGTGCGCGGCGGAGAGCTGGACCCGGATCCGCGCCTGGCCCATGGGGACGACCGGGTACGAGAAGCCGATCACGTACACGCCGCGCTCCAGCAGCAGTTCGGCCATGCGGCCGGCCTCGGCGGCGTCGCCGATCATGACGGGGGCGATGGCGTGGTCGCCGGGCAGGATCTCGAAGCCGGCCGCGGCCATCTCGGTGCGGAACAGCTTGGTGTTGGCGGTGAGCTTCTCCCGCAGGTCGCCGGCGGACTCCAGCAGGTCGAGGACCTTGAGCGAGGCGGCGGCGATCACCGGGGCGAGGGAGTTGGAGAACAGGTACGGCCGGGAGCGCTGGCGCAGCAGCTCGACGATCTCCGCGCGGGCTGCGACGTAACCGCCGGAGGCGCCGCCGAGGGCCTTGCCGAGGGTGCCGGTGATGATGTCGACGCGGTCCATCACACCGTGCAGTTCGGGGGTGCCGCGGCCGCCGGGGCCGACGAAGCCGACGGCGTGCGAGTCGTCGACCATGACCATGGCGTCGTAGCGGTCGGCGAGGTCGCAGATCTCGGCGAGCGGGGCGAGGTAGCCGTCCATGGAGAAGACGCCGTCGGTGACGATCAGCCGGCGGCGGGCGTCCTGCGTGTCCTTGAGCTGCTGCTCGAGGTCGGCGAGGTCGCGGTTGGCGTAACGGTGGCGGCGGGCCTTGGAAAGGCGGATGCCGTCGATGATGGAGGCGTGGTTGAGGGCGTCGGAGATGACCGCGTCCTCGGGGCCGAGAAGGGTCTCGAACACGCCGCCGTTGGCGTCGAAGCAGGAGGAGTAGAGGATCGTGTCCTCCTGGCCGAGGAAGGCGGCCAGCCGCTGCTCGAGCTCCTTGTGGATCTCCTGGGTGCCGCAGATGAAGCGCACGGACGCCATGCCGTAGCCCCAGCGGTCGAGCGCGTCCTTGGCGGCGGCCACGACCTCCGGGTGGTCGGCGAGACCGAGGTAGTTGTTGGCGCAGAAGTTCAGGACGTCGCCGGGGGCGCCGCCGGCGGTGACGGCGACGGAGGCGCTCTGCGGGGTGCCGATGACCCGCTCGGGCTTGTAGAGACCGGCGTCGCGGATCTCGTCGATCGTGGCGCGCAGGTCGTCGCGGACGGACGCGTACATGAGGCTTCTCCTGGGTGCGTGAGCGCGGGGGGGCGCGGGACGGTCAGACGGTCCAGTCGAGGATGATCTTGCCGCTGCGGGCGGTGGCGGCCTCGTCGAAGGCCGCGTCGAAGTCCTGGAAGCCGTAGCTCCCGGTGATCACGGGGCTGAGGTCGAGGCCGCCTTCGAGCAGGACCGTCATCGCGTACCAGGTCTCGAACATCTCGCGGCCGTAGATGCCCTTGATGGTGATCATCGAGGTGACGATCTTCGACCAGTCGACGGCGAACTCCTGCGCGGGCAGCCCGAGCATCGCGATGCGGCCGCCGTGCGTCATGTTGTCGACCATGTCGCGCACGGCCTCCGGGCGGCCGGACATCTCCAGACCGATGTCGAAGCCCTCCTTGAGACCGAGCTGCCGCTGTGCCGCCGCGATATCGGTCTCCGAGACGTTGACCGCGAGGGTCGCTCCGACCTTGCGGGCGAGCTCGAGCCGGGACTCGCTGACGTCGGTGATGACGACGTTGCGCGCGCCGGCGTGCCGGGCGACGGCCGCGGCCATTATCCCGATGGGGCCGGCGCCGGTGATGAGGACGTCCTCGCCGACGAGGGGGAAGGACAGCGCGGTGTGCACCGCGTTGCCGAACGGGTCGAAGATGGCGGCGACGTCGAGGTCCACCTGGGTGCGGTGCACCCACACGTTGGACGCGGGCAGTGCCACGTACTCGGCGAACGCGCCGTCACGGCCGACGCCGAGGCCGATGGTGCTCCGGCACAGGTGGCGGCGGCCCGCCAGGCAGTTGCGGCACTTGCCGCAGACCAGATGGCCCTCGCCGCTGACGATGTCGCCGACCGCGATGTCGTTCACGTCCGCGCCGACCGCGGCGACCTCGCCCACGAACTCGTGACCGAGCACCCTCGGCGTGGAGACGGCCTGCTGGGCCCAGCCGTCCCACGACCTGATGTGCAGATCGGTGCCGCAGATGCCGGTGCGCAGCACCCTGATGAGCACGTCACCGGAGCCGGTCTCCGGCTCTGGGACGTCCATGAGCCACAGGCCGGGCTCGGCATGCTGCTTGACAAGTGCCTTCATCGATGCGGCTCCAGGCATGGGGGGACGGACGGTCACGGTCACCGGATATCGAAAATACGGCCCCGGTCAGTGGACGGGCTCCAATCTGCCCAGCTCGGAGCGTCACGTCCATCGAGGTTTTCTTAAGCGGGCCCACAGCGCAGCTTCATGCCCGCGCCGGCCGTCTGCGCAGCAGCCGCCCGAGCAGGCTCCGGGCGCTCCTCCGCGAGTGTCCCGGCCCGGCCGGGCGGCCGGGCCCGTGGCTGGGTGGGTGGCCCGGTGGATGGCCGGGTGGGTGGCGCCGGGCGTGGACTGCCACCGAGGCGGGCTCCGGCCGGTGGCCGGGGACGGGGCGTGGGGCGGGGGAGTGTGCGCGCGCCTGCCGCAACGCGCCGGCGAGGCTCGTCCGGTGCCACAGGATCTCGTCGGGGTCGTCGGCCCGCAGCAGCCGTTCCACGATCTCCTGCCCGGCGGGCGACTTGGGCCGGGCCGGCGCGAGTTCGGGACGGAGCACCCGCAGATAGGAGCGTTCGTACGGGTCGGGGACCATCTCGGCGATCGTCACCGGATCGAGCAGGGCCGCGATCACGGCGGCCTGCTGCCACGGGTCGGCGGCGAGGCGCAGCAGTTGGCCGAGCCGCCGGCCCCGCCAGTTCCGCGGCCGCCGGTCCTCCCCCGCCTCCAGTGCCGCGCGGACCTGCGGCGGCGTCGCTCCGGTCAGCAGCGCCGGGTGGTCGCGGGCGAAGTCCCGGACCTCTTCTGCGAGGTAGTGCCACACCACGGCGTGGTAGCGGTTGACGTAGAAACGGACCGGGGTGAGGTGGCCCGTGCGGGCGAGCCGGAGGAACCTGCCCTGGCTGATCGAGGCGAGGGCCGCGCCGTCCGCCGTGCCGACGGTCCGCAGCCGGTCGCGGAGCGTGTCGGGAAACCCCTGCCGTCCCCGGAGCCGCTCGATCTCCCGCCGGTCGAAGCGTGGTGGCCGGCCCCGCCCGCCCGGCAGCGCGGGCACCTGTCCGAGCTGGACCGCGAGGTCGAACTCGCCGCGCCGCAGGCCCAGTTCCTGGGCGGCCCGGCCGGGCGCGAGGCTGGTCGTGACTGTCTGCCGTACCGTCATGTCGGTCTCCCCCGTGAGCGGTGAATACTCTCGGTGACGACCGTAGCCCGGGACGGAGACATCCCGCCGGAGCCTGTGGACAACTCGCCCCTGCCTTGTTCAAACGTGTCAGAAGGGACTGCCGCCCGGCTGCCGCGCCTCGACCGCCAGATGCTCGCCGACCCTGTTGACCATGAGCGTCATCTCGTACGCGACCTGGCCTATGTCGGCCTCGGCGTCGCTGAGCACACACAGGCAGCTGCCCTCGCCCGCGGCCGTCACGAAGAGCAGCGCGTCGTCGAACTCGATCATCGTCTGGCGTGCCCTGCCGGCCCTGAAGTGGCGGCCCGATCCCCGCGCGAGGGAGTGCAGACCGGAGGAGACGGCGGCGAGGTGTTCGGCGTCCTCACGCGCGAGACCCGAACTCGCGCCGGTCACCAGGCCGTCGTTGGACAGCACGAGTGCGTGCCTGATGTGGTCGACCCGTTCCGTCAGGTCGTCCAGCAGCCAGTCGAGTCCCTTGTCCAACGCCATGGTCGATCGTCCTCCCCGCTGTTCCGTTCCCCGTGGCCTCGCGTTCGCCTGGCCAGCCTTTCGCACGCGGCGGCACACGGCAAGGTGCCCCGGTCGGCCCTCTCAGTGCTGCGGCCGCCCGCAGGCGTCGAGCATGCGGGCGGTGTGGACGCGCCCGGCGTACTCGACGAGGCGTACGAGGACCTCCTTGCCGGAGTCGCGTTCCCTGGCGTCGCAGAGGACGACGGGTGTTCCCCCGTCGAGGTCGAGCGCGCGGGCGACGTGGTCGGCGGTGAACGTCCGGGTGCCGGGGAAGACGTTCACGGCGACGACGAACGGGATCCGGCGGTGCTCGAAGTAGTCGACCGCGGGAAAGCAGTCGTACAGCCGCCGGGTGTCGGCGAGCACCACCGCGCCGAGGGCGCCCTGCGCCAGCTCGTCCCACAGAAACCAGAAGCGGTCCTGGCCGGGCGTCCCGAACAGGTACAGCGACAGTCCGGCACGGATGGTGATGCGGCCGAAGTCCATGGCCACGGTCGTCGTGGTCTTGCGGTCGACGCCGTCGGTGTCGTCGACGGTGCGGCCGGCGCTGCTGAGCTGTTCCTCCGTCCGCAGCGGCCGGATCTCGCTGACCGCGCCGACCAGGGTGGTCTTGCCGACGCCGAAGCCGCCGGCGACCAGGATCTTCAGTGCGAGGGCGGTGGTGTCCTCACCGGTGCTGTGGTCGAGGGTCTGGGAGTCCATCGGTCGCTTCTCTCGTGTCGAGGGTCGAGGGTCGAGGGTCGAGGGGTGGCGGGAAGTGAAGGTGGCGGGAGTGGTACGGGCCCCGGTCGACGTGGCGTCACAGCGCTCTCAGTCCCTCGATCACCTCCCGGAGGATGCGCTCGTCCGGGAGCTGCGCCGGCGGCACGGGCCGGCTGACCTTCACGAACCCGGCTTCGAGCAGGTCGCCGAGGAGCACCCGCACGACGCCGACCGGCAGATCGGCGTCGGCGGCGAGCTCCGCCACGGACTGCGTCTCGCAGAGGCACAGCCTCAGCAGCACCCGGTGCTCGGGGCCGAGCGGAGACCCCTCGCCGGGCCGGGGGCCGTCGGGGTCGACGACGACCAGGGCGATGAGGTCGAACCGCACGTTGCTCGGCCCCGGTGTCGTGCGCCCGCCGGTCATCGCGTACGGGCGGACCAGCGGGCCGGCCTCCGCGTCGTACCACTGGCTCCCCGTGGGCCCGGTTCCGCCGGGCCCGGTGTCCGTGCCGCTCATGTCGCGTCGACGCGCGGTGGGGTGCGCAGGTGTTCGCCGACCCGTGTGACGAGGCGGGCCATCTCGTAGGCGACCAGGCCGATATCGGCCGTGGCGGAGGTGAGCACGGCGAGGCAGGACCCGTCACCGGCGGCGGCCACGAACAGGAAGCCGTCGTCCATCTCGACCATCGTCCGGCGCACCCCTCCGGCGCGGAAGTGCCGGCCGGCGCCCTTGGCCAGGCTGTGGAAGCCGGAGGCCACGGCGGCGAGGTGCTCGGCGTCCGCACGGCTCAGCGCGTGGGACGCGCCCACCGGCAGGCCGTCGCTGGACAGCACGATCGCGTGCCGCACCTCCCCGGCGCGCTGTACGAGGTCGTCCAGCAGCCAGTCGAGGTCGCCGAACCGGTGGTGGTACTGGTGCGCCGCGGCCGTGTCGTACTCGGTCATGCGTGGTCTCCTTCGGTGCCTGGGGCCGCCGGACCCGGCACGCCGCCGCCGCCTCTGGTCCAGCCGTTGCGGTACGCGGTCATCCGGTCGCGGACCAGTTCGGGGGTGCGCTCCGCGGGGCCGTCGTCCGCGGGCGCGGCGCTGCGGGGCCCCTCCCGGCGGGGCGCTTCGCGCAGCTGCGGGACGAGGTGGGACTGCCGCACCCGCCGGGGGAGTTCGCCGTCGCCGGCCTCTGCGGCCGACTCCCGCAGCCGCAGCGCCCGCAGGGTGGGAGGCGCCGTCGGCGGGGAACCGATGGCGGGACGGACGGAGCGGGGCAGTGACGCGGCGGTGGGCGTGGGTGCGGGGTGCCGTGGCTCCGGGCTCCGGGACACGTCGTAGGGACGGGGTACGTCGCGGGGCCCGGACATGTCGTGCGGCCAGGTGTCCGGGGCGCGCGCTCCCTCGGCGTGGAGGACGGCTCGCGTGTCCGGGACGTCCTGGGCGTCGTCGGCGGCGACGGGCAGGGCGCTCTGCAGCAGCGCGGTCGGCAGCAGGATCACCGCGGTGCTGCCCCCGTACGGCGAGGCGCGCAGGTGGACCTTGATGCTGTGGCGGGCGGCGAGCCGGCTGACGACGAACAGGCCGAGCCGGTCGCTGTCGAAGAGATCGAGGGCCTCGGACTCCTCCAGTCGGCGGTTGGCCTCCGCCAGGGCGTCCCTGCCCATGCCGAGTCCCCGGTCCTCGACCTCCAGGACGTAGCCGTTCCCGACGGGCTCGCCGTGGACCCGCACCTTGGTGTGCGGGGGCGAGAACTGGGCCGCGTTCTCGATCAGTTCGGCGAGCAGGTGGGTGATGTCGGCGACGGCGGCGCCGGTGACGGCCGTCTCCGGCAGCTGCGGCACCTCGACGCGTGCGTAGTCCTCGATCTCCGAGACCGCGGCCCGGACGACGGCGGTCAGCGGCACGGGCCTGCTCCACGCCCGGCCCGGGGCGGCGCCGGAAAGGATGATCAGGCTCTCCGCGTGGCGGCGCATCCGCGTGGTGAGGTGGTCGAGCCGGAAGAGGTCGCCCAGTTCGCCGGGGTCGTCGGCGCGGCGTTCCATGGCGTCGAGCAGCGTGAGCTGGCGGTGGACGAGGGTCTGGCTGCGGCGGGCGAGGTTGACGAAGACGCCGGAGATGCCGCCGGCGAGTTCGGCGCGCTCGACCGCGGCGCCGAGCGCGGCCCGGTGCACGGTGGCCAGCGCCTCCGAGACCTGGCCGATCTCGTCCTCCGCCGGGATACCGGGCGGGGCCTCCGCGTGGATGTCGATCCGGCGGCCGGTGCGCAGCCGGCGCATGGCGTGGGGCAGTTTGCGCCGGGCGATCTCCAGTGCGCTGTTGCGCAGGGCGACGAGCTCGACGACGAGACCCCGCCCGATGCGTACGGAGATGACGAGCGAGGCCACGACGGCGACGAGGCCGAGGAGGACGGCGCCGCCCGCGCCGGTGAGGACTCCCCCGCCGAGCGGGTCGGAACGGTCGGCGGCGCTGCGGCGCGCCCGGTCGGCGATGTCGCGCATCCCCTCGGCGACCGCCGTGTACGCCTGGTCCCAGGCGCCGGTGGCGACTGCCGTGGCCGCTTTGCGGCCGGGCGGTGCGGTGAGCAGCCGGTCTTCGGCGGCGCGCAGTCGCCGGTACCCGGACCGTGCGGTGAGTTCGCGCCAGGCCGCTCGCTCCGGGCCGCGCAGGTCCGCGGCGGCTCCCTCGGCGAGTGCAGTACGGGTGGCGACGGCACCGGTGAACGTCCGCAGCCGCGTCGCGTCGAAGGTCCCGGCGCTCTGCGCGGCGGTCACCAGGACGTCCTCGCGCGCCAGCATCTCGCCCGCCCTGGCGAACTCCAGCAGCACCCGGGCGTCCGAGCCCGGCCCGTAGTCCTGGACGCCCGCGACGGCGCCGGTCACGTCCAGCCCGGCGGTCACGGCGTCGGTGTAGATGCCGTACGCCGTGTCCCAGTCGGCCTCGCCGTCGAGGACGGCGGCGCGCGCGTCCCGCACCGCCGCGGCCCGCGCGACGAACCGGCCGAGCCGCTGTGCGACGGCGCCGGGCATGTCGCCGCCGTCGGCGACGGTGTGCTCGTCGCCGAGGCGGAGACGGCCGACCGTGTCGTCGGCGCGGCGGGCCGCGAGCCGGAGGACGGACTCCCGCTCGTCGGACGGGTCGGCCAGGTGCCGCAGGGCGGCCCGCCGTTCCGCCTGGAGGGCGGTCACGGCCGTGGCGGCGGGGGCCGCCACCTCCTCCTCGATGCGCTGGGTCTGGCGCAGCCGGGCCATGTCCTGGGCCGTGGTCACGGTGGCGAACCCCCACAGGGCCAGCAGCGACAGAACGGGGACCATGAGCAGCGAGATGACCTTCGCCCGTACGGTCCGCGGACGCCTCGGCAGCCGCCGACGGGAGCCCTGCGACGGAGCCGGCGCGGCGGGCGGTTCCTGTCCGGTGTGCTGTCCGGTGTGCTCGACGGCCGGCCGGCCGGCGTGGGCGCGCCGTCCGCGGACCGCCGGGCCGGCCGGCGGTGGGGGCGATAGCGGCGTCCGGCCGCCCGGGTTCGTGCGGGGTGTGGGCATGAGCTCCTCGTTCCGGAGGCGTCCTGGGCGCGGCAGCGTCGCCCGGACCGGTCCAGGGCCTGTCCGGCGGTGTCCACGCCCGGGTCCGCCCCTGGGCGTGGACGCCGCCGGCGGACGTCAGACGGTGGTGGTGTTCGTGGCGGGCGTGGCCGGGCCCGGGGCCTCGGTATCGGACGCGGGTTCGGACGCGGCCCGGGTGTAGGCGTCGCGTTCGCCGGCCGTCGGGGACAGGGCGACGAAGGCGGCGGTGACGAAGAGGTAAGAGCCGAGGCCGACGGTGAGCGGGAAGATGAACTGCATCGCGGTGGCTCCGGCCAGGTCTCCGGCGCCCGGGGCGACCTCGACGCTGACGGCGAGCATTCCCGTGTAGTGCATGGTGCTGACGGCCGCCCCCATGACGAGCGACGCGACGGCCACCGCGACGGGCGACTCGATGTTGAGGGCCGCCCACAGCGCCGCGGTCGCGGCGACCACCGCGATCACCACGGACAGCGCCACGAGGAGGGGGTCGTAGTGCACGGTGCCGTGCAGCCGCAGTGCGGCCATGCCCAGGTAGTGCATGCTGGCGACGCCGATCCCGGTGGAGAGGCCGCCGATCAGCAGCGGCCCGATCCGGTCGCGGCCGTGGCCGACGCAGAAGACGCCGCCGCCGACGACGAGCACGGCGACGACGAGGCTGACGATGGTCAGCGGCACGTTGTAGCGGATGTCCGTGCCGCGTACGGCGAAGCCGAGCATGGCGACGAAGTGCATCGTCCAGATGCCGGTGCCGATGGCGGAGGCGGCGGTGATCAGCCAGTTGCGCCGGGATCGGCCGGTGGCCGAAAGAGCGCGCACGGTGCAGCGCAGCCCGAGGGCGGCGCCGACGACAGCCATCAGGTACGACAGCGCGGGTGTCAGCAGGCCGAAGGCGGCGTGGTCCAGGTGTCCCATGGGTCAGGGACGGTAACCCTGAAGGGGGAGCGCGTTCGGGGCGCAGTTCGAAAGCTGGCGGAATATGACAGAGAGATGTTTCTGAACGATCGTGCCGTGCTCGAACGTGTGCGCAGTGGACCGCGTACCGGAGGGCGGCGGGCGGGTTACGGCCGGCGGTGACGGCTCCGGCGCCCATGGGGGATCATGGTGGCCATGGCCGACGACCGCAGTGACGACCACACCCGGGTGCAGGAGTTCTTCGGGGCCCGGGCCGCGGACTGGGACAGCCGCTTCCCCGACGACGGCCCCGCCTATGCCGCCGCCGTCGGCGAGATGGGGCTGCGCGCCGGTCAACGCGTACTCGACGCGGGCTGCGGCACGGGCCGCGCCCTCGAACCGCTGAGGTCGGCCGTGGGTCCGTCCGGCACGGTCCTCGGCTGCGACCTCACACCCGGGATGCTGTCCGCGGCCCGGCGCGCCGGACGCGACCGCTACGGACGCCTACTGCTCGCGGACGTGGCCCGGCTGCCGCTGCGCACCGGTGCGCTGGACGCTGTCTTCGGCGCCGGCCTGATCTCCCACCTGTCACAGCCGGCGGAGAACCTGCGTGAGCTGGCCCGCGTGGTGCGGCCGGGCGGCCTGCTGGCGCTGTTCCACCCGATCGGCCGGGCCGCGCTCGCCGCACGCCAGGGCCGGCAGATCACCCCGGACGACCTCCGCGCCGAGCCCACCCTGAGCCCTCTCCTCGCCCGCTCGGGCTGGCGGCTCACCTCCTGCACCGACGAGGACGACCGCTTCCTCGCCCTGGCGGTACGCGAGTCTCGAGCCACGGACGACTGACCGGCGCGGGACGGCCGGGCGCGCGTGCTCAGCGCGACGCGAGAGCCGCCGCGAAGGCGTCGGGGTTGTCGAACATGACGTTGTGGCCCGCGCCCGGGACGGTCACCACCCGCACGCCATGGGCCACCAGCTCGTCGTGGCCGGGCAGTGCACCGCTGCGCTCCCCCTGGAGGTAGGTACGGTCGACCGCGGCCGCCATGAGCATCCGGCGCATGGTGGGCCGCGTGCCCCGGACCAGACCCGTGGCGCTGCGGTGCAGGGCGAGGGGGTCGGCGAGCCGCATGGTGGCCGCCCAGAGCGGACCGACCCGTTCCAGCACCCGGTCGAAACCGCCGCCGTATACGAACTCCTCCTCGGTGCACGACGCGATGCCGCTGCTGCCCGCGGTGCTCGGTGGATCGGGGTCCAGGTTGGCCTCGGTGAGCGTGAGCGCGGCGACCAGGTCCGGCCTGCGATGCGCGAGGACGACGGCCACCGCGCCGCCCATGCTGTGGCCGACGATCTCCGCGGGGCCCGTGTCCGCCGTGTCGAGGACGGCCGCCAGTGCCGCCGCGTGGTCCTCGAGGGTGTACCCGAACCCGGCGGGCCGGTCGCTGATCCCGTGGCCCGGCAGATCGACGAAGAGCGAACGGCGGCCCGCCAGCGCCGGCCGTGCGGCGATGTGCGCGTGGTACGGGGCGGACGCGGCGCCCAGTCCGTGCACGTACACCCGCGGAACCCCGCCGCCGGCGGCCTCCGTCCACCGGATCATGCCGCCCTGTCCGCCGAAGCCGGTCTGTCGCACTGCCACTCCCCTGTCCGCCACCTGTGGTTCCGAGATCCGGGACTATACCTCGGTACCGATGTACAGCGTGACAGAAATACACCCGCGGTGATCCGGTGCGGCAGAATGCGGGCATGCTCGAGCTAGCCATCCTCGGATTCCTGTACGAGACACCGCTGCACGGCTACGAGCTGCGGAAACGCATCGCCGCACTGACCGGTCATGTGCGGCCCGTGGCGGAGAGCACGCTCTACCCGGCGATCAAGCGGCTGGAGAAGGCAGGGCTGCTGGCCCGGGAGACCCGGGCCGGCGCCGTCGCCGCGCCCCGCCACGTCCTGACGCCGACCGAGAGCGGGCGGCGGGAACTGCTGCGCAGGCTCGCAGAGCCCGCCGAGGCCGAGATCACGGACGAGAACCGTTGGTTCACCGTGCTCGCGTTCCTGCGGCATCTGGCGGACGGCGCGGCGCAGGCACGTGTGCTGCGCCGCCGGCTGGCCTTCCTGGAGGAGCCGGCGAGCTTCTTCTACGACGGTGGACGGCCCTTGCGGGCGGAGGAGCTCGACGACCCGTTCCGGCGCGGCATCCTCACCGTCGCGCGGGCCACGACCGCGGCCGAGCTCGCATGGCTCCGGGAGACCCTCGACACGCTGGAGCCGCGGGACCGATAGCTACCGATGGCCGAGGAAGGCTTCGAGGCCCTCTCGTCAGCGTTCGGGCGCGGTGCGAAAATAGGAGGCTTCACAGGTCGGCGGCGGTTGCCGCCATGGAGAAGGTGGTCCCCGTGCTCGCTCGGCTCCGTAGCTACATGGCCTCTCGCCCCGCCCGGGCGAAGGCGGAGGCGCCCTCCCGGCAGCACAACATGTTCGAGGCGGCCGCGGCGTATGTGACGGCGTGCGTGGCGGACGACGACGAGCGGATGAGCGAGGCGGCGGGGTGGGTCGACCCGGACGCGCTCGTCTTCGGTCTCAACGAACTCGCCTGCCGTGCCGTGACGGCGCTCGCCCGCGAGCGGAACGTGCCGGTGGAGGCCGTGGCACGGGAGCTGCTCGGGCTGCCGCGGGCGGAGCGTGCCGAGCGGGCACTGGAAGCGAATTAGGGCCTGTCGTTCGGATCCTGCCGGGCTCACGTGCCCTGGCACCGCGCCTCGCCGCGCCGTCGTCAGTCGCCGACTCCCCCGTAGCCCTTCGGGCACGGGAGGAGCCCCCACCACGTGGGCCCTCCCCCTGCCTTCGGCGGGGGGACCCCCGTCCCCGCCTTGCGACACGTCCCCTCGGCCCCAGCTGGCCTGGGGAGATCCCACGCCCCGGCCCCGGCTGGCCTGGGGAGACCCCGCGCACCGGACCCGCTCACTGATCCGGCCTGATCCAACGAAAGACTCCGGCCGCCGCCCGCTCTCGACGTGCGGGTTACCCACTGGTTAAGGTGCGCCGACGAAACGATGGGCAGGGAGGTGGCCGTGGCCGGCGCGGAAGACACCGTCGACGACGACTCGCTGTATGTGCTGACCGCGGTGCTGCTCACACCCGCGCAGTTCCCGAGCGTGCTCGGCGACGACTACCCGGCCGCCTGCGAGGCGCTGGGCCTCGAGCCGTACACCGAGGGGTACGGGCTGGTCCTCGGGCAGAGCTCCGACGGGGCCCGCTGGACGGTCGTGGTCGACGACGTGTCGCTCGTCGCCGTCGCCATCGCCTCGTGGGACTGCGGGATGGACTACGACCTCTCCCCCGACGAGCACAGCATGGTGGCGGCGCTGCCGGGCTGGCCGCTGGCCGTCGCGGTCGCCGCGCCGGGGGTGCCGGCGCCGCACGACCCGGTCCCCGAGGAGGGCGACCGGGCGCCGCTCGCCCCGCCCGACCCGGACACCTGGGGCCCTGCCCAGCGCCGGCTCGGCGCGGACGAGGTGGCGCTGCAGTGGGGGCAGTGGCGGGCCCGGATCGACGATGCGGAGGCCGGGACCGCCGCCGGCACGACAGGGGCGGGAGCGGGGGCGGCGGAGCCCGCGCCGCCGCGTGAGGCCGTCCGCCGCGTTCTCGAGGAGGCCAGGTCGTACGTGGAGTCCGCCCCGCCGCCGGGACGGGTGCGCTCGTCCTTCGCGCCGGGCGGAGCCAGGACGCTGCGCGCGGACGGGCCCGGGTGGTCGCTGGTGGCCAGGACCGACGACATCGCCTTCCTGCTGCTGGACGAGGAGCCGGGCGAGGTCGTTCCGGTGGGGCGCGGACCGCAGCTGCCGGGGCTGCTGGAGGCGCTGGAGAAGGTGGCCGTCCACCCCTCGTAGCCCACGTGCGCCGGCGAACGCGAAGGCACCCGGGCCCTGGGGCCCGGGTGCCTTCGGTTCAGCGGGTCGCCGGCGCGGCGGTCAGCGGCCGATCTCCTTGTGGGACACACGCCGCAACCTGCGGCGCTGGCTCGGGTCGAGCATCAGGTACGCCACCGCCGGCACACCGAGCACCACCAGCAGCGACAGCCAGAATCCGAGCAGCGGCATCAGGAGCAGGCCGACGGCCACTCCCCCGATCACGATCTTCGTACGTGTCGTCATTTCCGACGCCTCCTCCGCGGCCGAGGCCGCTCCTGCTGTGAAGAACGTGCGCACTCGCCCCAGAGTTCCACTATGCGGCAGTTCCGCGGTGCGGCACTATGCGGCGGCGGTACGCAGCGGCGCGCCGACCTCGTGCAGGTGGGCGAGTGCCTGGCGGTACGACTCCACGAGTCCGGTCTCCGTGAAGGGGATGCCCAGCGACCGGCAGTGCGCACGCACCAGCGGCTGGGCGAGCTTCAGGTGCGGGCGGGGCATGCTCGGGAAGAGGTGGTGCTCGATCTGGTAGTTCAGACCGCCCAGGAACCAGTCGGTGACGTGGCCGCCGCGGATGTTCCGGGAGGTGAGGACCTGGCGGCGCAGATGGCCCCAGGACTTGCCGGTCTCCTCGTCGGGCATCTCCATCCCCTTGTGGTTCGGGGCGAAGGCCATGCCGAGGTGGAGGCCGAGGACCATCTGGTGCACGAGCGCGAAGAGCACGGCCTGCCCGACGGGCATGACGGTCAGCAGCAGCGTCCCGTAGGCGGCGACGTGCGCGACCAGCAGCGCGGCCTCGACGACGCGCTCCCGGCGGGACTGGCGGCCGCCCGCGTTCTTGGAGAAGACGGCCCGGAAGCCGTAGACCTTGAGCGCGATGCCCTCGAGCGTGGTGAGCGGGAAGAACAGCCACGCCTGGTGACGGGTGAGCCAGGCGCTCAGTCCGGCGCGGCCGGCGGTGTGCTTCTCGTTGAAGACCAGGACGTCGGCCGCGACGTCGGGGTCCTTGTCGAGGTGGTTCGGGTTGGCGTGGTGCCGGTTGTGCTTGTCGTTCCACCACTCCTGACTCATCCCGAGCAACAGGTTCGCGTGGATCAGCTGGACGAACCGGTTGGTGCGGCGCTCCGCGGCGATCTGCGCGTGTCCGGCGTCGTGGCCGAAGAAGGCGGCGCGGGTCGAGAAGAGGGCCAGCAGCGGTGCGAGAAGCAGGGCCCACCAGGAGCCGCCGGTCAGCGCCACGCCGGTGACGACGGCGGCGAGCGCCGCGAGGTTCACGATGATGCCGCGCGCGTACCAACCGGTGCGGCGCTCCAGCAGCCCTTGTTCCTTGACGGTCCGCAGCAGCGGTCCGAATTCGCTGCCGGCGGACCGGGCGGGAGCAGGGGCGGGGGGCGGTACGAGGAGGGCGGTGCCCTGGGGCATGGTGGGTCTCCGGTCTGTGGATGACGGGTGCGCCGGATACGCGCGAGCGCGAAAAGCGGGGGGTGCGCCGGATGCGCGTACTGTCCGACTGCTCCGGCCTGACAAACGTATGGACCGGGGGCCCTTCTGGGCGATGGCGCCACCACCCGGGTCCTGCGGGGGCAATCCCGCTGCCGGGGTGGCGCTGACTCCACCCTTGACGGTACGGCAGACGGGGCACGGCCGTGGAGTGAGCCATGTCACCGGTTCCGGACGACCTGAAGAGGACGGGGTGCTGTACCCTCGGCGCTTCGACCTTCGCACTAGTCAAATTTGAGGACACATCATCGCTGTGCATGTCGACCTGCCCGCGCTCTCCGCACTCATCCCCTGCTCGGCCGTGTTCCTCCCCGGCGACCCCGCCCGCACCGGCCGTGTCGCGTTCTGGCGCCCGGACGGCGGCGCGCTGCCCGTCGACGACGACACGCCGGCGTCGCTGACCGTCGTCACCGACGGCGTCCGCACCGCCGAAGTACCCGCGCTGCTCCTGCCCGTACGGGACGCGCTGCCGGTGCTGACCCGGGCCCGCGCCGCCGCCGGTGCGTCCGGTTCGGCGGCCTTCTGGGGCGCGGCGGCCGTGCTGGCGCTCCGACTGGCCGCACGCGGACTGCTGCTGCCCGGCCTGAGCCCCACCGACCGGGACGCCTGGCGGGCGGGCCCCCTGGCGGCCGAGGACCTGGAGCGGCTGCGGACGCTGGCGGCCTCCATGCCGCCCGCCGCGCACTCCGTGCCGCTGGACGCGTCGGCGGGGACGCTGCTGCTGCCCGAACCGGAGGGCCTGCTGCGCCGGTTCCTCGACGCGGTCGCGGACGGCCTGCCCCGCTCGCCCGCCGCGCCGCTGGCCGCCGGGGGCCCGGCGTTCGCCGCCCCGGAGCCGCAGCACCTGCCCGGTCTGCGGTCCTGGGCCGCGGACATCGCCGCCGGATACGACGCGGGCGTACGCCTCTCGCTGCGGATCGAACCGACGGGCCCGGACGCCGAAGCGGCGGACGAGGCGCCCACGTTCCGCGCGGTCCTCCAGATCCACAGCGTCAACGACCCCGCGCTCGTGGCCGACGCCGCCGACGTGTGGGCCAACGCCACCGCCGCGGCGGCCGGGTTCGGGCCCCGGGCCCGGCTGGACGCGCTCCTGGCACTGCGCCGCGCGGCCCACGCCTGGCCGGCGCTGGCGCCCCTCCTCCACGCCGCCGTGCCCGACGCCGTCGAACTCGCCGACGAGGAGATCACGGAGCTGCTGGGCGAGGCGTCACGCGCGCTGGCGGCCACCGGCGTCCAGGTGCACTGGCCGCGGCACTTCGCCCGCGAGCTGACCGCACGGGCGGTGATCGGCCCGCCCGGCGACGACGGGGCCGGGGACGGCCGGGACGAGCGTTCCTCCGGCCTTCCGTCCTTCCTGTCCGCGGCCGCCCTGCTCTCCTTCGACTGGCGTTTCGCACTGGGCGGCCACCAGCTCACCCGCGCCGAACTGGACCGGCTCGCCGAGGCGGGCCGGCCGGTGGTGCGGCTGCGCGACGAGTGGGTGCTGATCGACCCGGCCGAGGCGCGGCGCGCCCGGGAGAGCCAGGACCGCAAGCTCTCCCCCGTGGACGCGCTCGGCGCCGTACTGACCGGGTCCGCGGAGGTGGACGGGCGGACGGTCGAAGTGGCGGCGTCCGGTGCGCTGGAGCGGCTGCGCGAGCGGCTGGTGGAGCCGGAGGGCGGGCCGCAGGAGGTCGCCCAGCCGGCGGCGCTCGCGGCCACCCTGCGCGACTACCAGCTGCGGGGCCTGAACTGGCTGCACCGGATGACGTCCCTGGGCCTCGGCGGCTGCCTCGCCGACGACATGGGACTCGGCAAGACCATCACGCTCATCGCGCTCCATCTGCACCGGCAGACCGACGCCTCCGCCGCCGGCCCCACCCTCGTCGTCTGCCCGACGTCCCTGATGGGCAACTGGCAGCGCGAGGTGGAGAGGTTCGCGCCCGGCACCCCCGTACGGCGCTTCCACGGCGCCGCCCGTTCCCTGGAGAACCTCGCGGACGGCGAGTTCGTCCTGACGACGTACGGCACGATGCGGCTGGACGCGGAGCGGCTCGCCGGGGCCGCGTGGGGCCTGGTCGTCGCCGACGAGGCGCAGCACGTCAAGAACCCGTACTCGGCGACCGCCCGGCAGCTGCGCACGATCGGCGCGAAGGCACGGGTCGCCCTCACCGGCACACCGGTGGAGAACAACCTGTCCGAGCTGTGGGCGATCCTCGACTGGACCACCCCCGGACTGCTCGGGCGGCTCGGCACGTTCCGCAGCCGTTTCGCGCAGGCGGTCGAGGGCGGCGCGGACCCGGCGGCCGCCCGCCGGCTGGCCGCGCTGGTCCGGCCGTTCCTGCTGCGCAGGCGCAAGTCCGATCCGGGCATCGCGCCCGAGCTGCCGCCCAAGACCGAGACCGATCGGGCCGTGTCGCTGACACCGGAGCAGACCGGGCTGTACGAGGCGGTGGTGCGCGAGACCCTGGCCGCGATCTCCGAGGCGGACGGCATGGAACGGCGCGGTCTGGTGGTGAAGCTGATGACCTCGCTCAAGCAGATCTGCAACCACCCGGCGCAGTACCTGAAGGAGGAACGGCCCAGGATCGCGGAACGCTCCGGAAAGCTGGAGCTGCTCGACGAGTTGCTGGACACGATCCTGGCGGAGGACGCGAGCGTGCTCGTCTTCACCCAGTACGTGCGGATGGCGCGGCTGCTCGAGGAGCATCTCGCCGAACGCGGCGTGCCGACGCAGTTCCTGCACGGCGGCACCCCGGTGCCCGAGCGGGAGGCGATGGTGGCCCGCTTCCAGGATGGTGCGGTCCCGGTGTTCCTGCTGTCGTTGAAGGCGGCGGGCACCGGCCTGAACCTCACCAGGGCCGAGCATGTGGTGCATTACGACCGCTGGTGGAATCCGGCCGTCGAGGCGCAGGCCACCGACCGCGCCCACCGGATCGGGCAGGACCGTCCGGTGCAGGTGCACCGGCTGATCGCGGAGGGCACGATCGAGGACCGGATCGCCCGGATGCTGGAACGGAAGAAGGACCTGGCGGACTCGGTCCTCGGCTCCGGCGAGGCCGCCCTCACCGAACTGACCGACGACGAACTGGCCGAGCTGGTGGCACTGCGGGGAGCTGGACGATGAACGCATCCGACGGACCGGACCGCCTCGAGCGGACCTTCGACGCGCTGCCGGCCGCCCAGGGCCGGGGTCTCGCGCAGACGTGGTGGGGCCTGGCCTGGATCAAGGCCCTGCAGGACACGGCGCTCGACGGGCAGCAGTTGAAGAAGGGCCGCCGGCACGCCCGGCAGGGCGCGGTCGGGGCGGTCACCGTCCGGCCCGGACGGATCACCGCGGTGGTACGGGACCGCGACGGCACGGCGTACCGCAGTGACGTGCTGCTCCAGGAGCTCGGCGAGCAGGAGTGGGAACGGTTCCTGGACATGGCCACGGACCGGGCGGGGCACATCGCGGCGCTGCTCGACCGGGACATGCCGCCGCATCTGGTGGAGGACGCCGCCGCGGCCGGTGTGGACCTCCTCCCGGGGATCGGAGACCTGGAGCCCGAGTGCACGTGCGAGGCGTGGGACCACTGTCCGCACACGGTGGCGCTCTGCTACCAGGTGGCCCGTCTGCTCGACCAGGACCCGTTCGTACTGCTGCTGATGCGCGGACGCGGGGAGCGCCGGCTGCTGGACGAGCTGCAGTCGCGGAGCGCGGCGCGGGCGACGGAGCCGGCGGCCGAGGAGGAGCCGACCGCGGGCGGGGTGCCTGCGGACGAGGCGTTCGGGGCGGGGAGCATACTGCCGCCGCTGCCCGCTCCGCCCCCGCTGCCCGACGAGCCCGGACCCGCACCGGCCCTCGACACGCCGGCGCCTCCGGGGGACGGACTCGACACCGAGGCGCTGGAGTTCCTCGTCGCCGACGCGGCGGCGCGGGCCCGGCTCATGCTGGCGCAGGCGCTCGCGCCCGGCCATGACGAGCAGCCGGTGGAGCCGGCGCTGACCCGGGACCAGGACGCGGTGCGGATGACCGCGTCGGTGCCCGGTCCGGTGATCGCCGGCCGGCTCGCCGCCGGGACGGGTCGCACCCGCGCCGAGGCCGGACTGGCCGTACGCGCCTGGGAGTTGGGCCAGACCGCCGGACTGGCGGCGCTGGAGGAGGACTTCACTCCCGACCCGGCACGGCGGGCGCGGGCGGCGCACGCGCTCGCGGCCGCCTGGGCGGAGGTCGCGGAGGCGGACCGGCCGCGGCTGCGTCCCGCGGGGCCGGCCCGCTGGACGGTGGTCGGGGCCGGGACGCAACTGCGCCTGGGGCCGGACGGGCAGTGGTGGCCGTTCCGCAGGGAACGGGGCGGGTGGACGCCGGCCGGCCCCGCCTCCGCCGATCCCGCCGAGGCGCTGGCGGGTGCGCTGACACAGAGCGCGTGACGACCCGCGCATCGCACACCCGGAGCCTCAACTGCCGTTCGTATCAATGACAGTTGGCGGCCGACGTGTCCTTCCGCGGGCCACTCGGCCGCCAGTACCGTAGGGCCGCGAGGCTCTGCCGGGCCTTGTCCTGCCGCGCTCCCCTGTTCCCCCAACCAGGAGAAGGCCACATGGACCGCAGAACCGTGCTCCGGGGCGCCGCCGTCGCGGCGTCCGCCCCTGCGCTGCTCGCCGTGCCCGGTGCGCGGGCCGCCGTCCGGGCCAGTGCCGACTACCCGCCCGCGGAGTGGATTCCGGCCTCCTCCGCCAACTTCACGGCTTCGAACAGGCCGTCGTCCTACCCGGTGCGGTACGTCGTCGTACACGTCACGCAGGAGAACTACGCCGACACCCTGGGCATCTTCCGCGACCCCGCGAAAAGGGTCTCGGCGCACTATGTGGTGCGCTCGTCGGACGGGCATGTCGCGCAGTGCGTACGGGAGCGCGACGTCGCCTGGCACGCGGGGAACTGGAACTACAACACCTGGAGCATCGGCATCGAGCACGAGGGCTGGGTGGACCGGCCCGCCTACTTCACCCATGCCATGTACGAGCGGTCGGCGGCGCTGACCGCGTCGATCTGCGACCGGTACGGCATCCCGAAGGACCGGGCGCACATCATCGCCCACTCCGAGGTGCCCGGCGCCACCCACACCGATCCGGGCCCGCTCTGGGACTGGGTGCGCTACATCCGTCTCGTCAACTTCGCGTGACGGGGCCGCCGGCCGCGCAAGGTCGGCGGGCGGCGGCCCGGTGCGGGACAGCCCAGGACACTAGCGTCCGGCCGGTGTCATCCGGGCGTACGCCTGCGCCCTCGCCGCTTCCAGCAGCGCGAGCAGCACCGCCTTGCTGGAGCCGCGGTCGCGGACGTCGCACAGCATGACGGGCGTGGCCGGGTCGAGCGCCAGCGCGGATCTGACCTCCTGGGCGGTGCACTCCCGTCTGCCGTCGAAGCAGTTGACGCCGACCGCGAACGGGATCTGGCGCTCCTCGAAGAAGTCCACCGAGGCGAATGAGGCGTCCAGCCGCCGGGTGTCCGCCAGGACCACGGCGCCCAGCGCGCCCAGCGCCAGGTCGTCCCACATGAACCAGAAACGGTCCTGGCCGGGGGTGCCGAACAGATAGAGCACCAGCTGCGGGGAGACGGTGATCCGGCCGAAGTCCATCGCGACGGTGGTCGAGTGCTTGCCCTCCACACCCGCCAGGTCGTCGATCCCGTAGCTGGCCTCGGTGATGCGTTCCTCTGTCTCCAGGGGAGGCACCTCGCTGACCGAGCCGACCATGGTGGTCTTGCCCACGCCGAAGCCGCCCGCGATGAGGATCTTCAGGGCCGTCGGCATGACCGGCTCAGAGCTGGCGGATAGCATCCATCACCCTTTCGATGAGTTCCACGCTCGGCTTCTCAGACTCGTCGGGCGGGGACTGGACCAGGATCAACGAGGAGTTCAGCAGGTCCCCGCAGAGGACTTTCACCACACTGACCGGCAGATCCAGGTGGGCGGCGATCTCCGCCACCGCCACCGCGCGCTCCCGGCAGATCGCCAGGATCTCGGCGGACTCCGGCTCCAGCGGCTCGTGTCCCGCGTCGTCCAGCGACTTGGTGACCACCAGCGTGATCAGCGCGAAGGCATGCTGGCTGTGGCGGGTTCGGCCGCCGGTGATGGCGTACGGCCGGACATGGCGTCCGGCCCCCTCGTCGTCGTGCCACGGCGCCTCAGGCATCCTGGATATGACCGTGGAAGGAAGCCTGCACACGGGGTGCGGCGCTGAGGTACTTGCCCACCTGCTTGACGAGCGTGCCCATTTCGAACGCCATCATCCCGACATCCACTTCCTCTGAGGCGATCGCGGCCAGTCTCGCTCCCCGGCCGGCCGCGGTGACGAACAGGAACGCCTTGTCCATCTGGATGACCGTCTGCTGGACCTCGCCGCCGTGGAAGTGGCGCGCGGCGCCACGGGCCAGGCTGTGCATGCCGGAGCCGACCGCCGACAGATGCTCGGCGTCGTCCCGGGCGAGGCCCTTCGATTTACCGATAAGAAGGCCGTCCCCGGACAGGACAATGGCGCAGCGGATCTCGGGGATCTGCTCGACGAGGCTGTCCAGCAGCCAGTCCAGCTGAGGAGTGGCTCTTACCTGCTCAGTCATTACTGTCTTTCCCTCACAGTTAGTTGGCGCTGGGGTCGGGCGACTGAGCCTGACCGTCCGCGCCAGCCGACTCGTCGGTGTCCGAGTTCCGGGCCCGCTTCATTCCCTGCTGGATGGCCATCATCGTGCGGGCCGATTCGCCGGGGGACAGGCCGCCGCTCTCGTCGTCGGGAGCCTCGCCCTCCGCCTCGGCGGCCTCCTTGCGCAACTGCTGCGCCAGGCTGGCGCCCCGGGTGCGCTGCGGCAGCACGCGGGGTGTCGTCAGGGGCGAGGAGCCGGTCCGGGGGTACCCGTGGCCGGCGGGCCCGGGAGGCGCGGCCTCGGGCTCGGGATGTCCTTGCGGCGGCAGCCACTCGGCGGCCGGGGCCGGGGCGGGCGCCGGAGGCGGAGCCGGGGCGTGCGACTGAGGCGGGGCGGGCGCCGGAGTCGGGACCTGAGCGGGCGCCCCTGGCATGGTCCCCTGACCGGGACCGGGACCGGGACCAGGACCGGGGCCGGGAGGCTGGTGGGCGGATACGGCCGGCAACAGACCTGCACCTCCGTACTCGGGGTACCCCTGGGTGTCGTGGGGCCTGTCCTGCACGGCGGAGGCCGCGCCGCCGCCCGCCATGGCGGGCACCCGGACCTCCGCGTGGAGTTCGGGCGCGGCAGGCGCCGCGGGCGCGGCCTGCGGTTCGGACTCCGCGGCCGCCGACTTGAGGTGCTCCATCAGCGGGGAGTCCTGCTCGTCGAGCAGCGCTGTCGGCACGAGCACGATCGCGAGCGTCCCGCCGTAGACGGACTCGCGCAGCTCCACCTTGATCTTGTGCCGCTCCGCGAGCCTGGCCACCACGAAGTGGCCGAGCCGCGGGTCCTCGCCCAGGGTCATCATGTCGAGCTTGGGCGGGTTCACCAGCAGCCGGTTCGCCCGGGCGCGGTGCTCCTCCGGCATCCCGAGGCCGTGGTCCTCGACGTGCAGGGCCAGTCCTCTGGCGACCTTCGTCGCGCTGACGAACACCTGGGTGTCGGGCGGCGAGAAGTTGGTGCCGTTCTCGATGAGTTCCGCCAGCAGGTGGGTGACGTCGGCGACGGCCCGGCCCGCGAGGGAGACCCGCCGTCCCGGCGGGAGGTTCTTCACCTTGACCCGGGTGTAGTGCTCTGTCTCCGCCACGGCGCTGCGCATCACGTCGGTGATGGAGACCGGGGCGGTCATCCGCCGGGTGGGCGGCGAGCCGCCGAGGATCACCAGGTTCTCGGAGTGGCGGCGCACCCGGGTGGCGAGGTGGTCGACCCTGAAGATGTCCTTCAGCAGGTCGGAGTCCTCGTGCTTGCGCTCGAGGTCGTCCAGGAGCGAGATGAGGCGGTGGATCAGCGTCTGGGTACGGCGGATGAGCTTGGCGAAGACCTTCTCCGTGCCCTCGCGGCCGAGGGACTGGCGGACCGCGGTCTCCGCGGCGACACGCGCCAGCTGCTCGATGGCCGCGTCGAGCCGCCCCAGTTCGTCGCCCGTCCGCTGCCCCTGTGCGGGAAGTTGGGCCGGGTCGAGCGGTTCGCCCCGCTCCAGCTTGGCCAGCGCCTCCGGCAGCCGGTCGTTCGCCAGGTCCTCGGCCTTGTGCTGCAGCTCCGAGAGGCGTCCGAGCACGGACCGCCGTACGCGCAGGGCCAGGACGGCGACGAGGCCGAGGGCGGCGGCGGTGCCGGCGCTCCCGAGGGCGACGCCCAGCAGCAGGCCGTCGGCGCGGTCGGAGCCGGCCTCGGCCAGGTCCTCGAGGAAGGCCGCGTTGAGCTCCTGGAGGTCTTTGACAACGCTGCCGGCGTCGTCCGGCCAGGCCCCGGCCCGGTCCGGCAGCTCGTTGTCGCCGTCGGCGGCCACGGCGTCCTCGACCGACGCCAGCTCTTTCCACGGCCGGCTGTCGGTGAGGTCCTCGTACGCGGCGGCGCCGCCGGCCGGGAGGTCGGGAGCGTGCAGGGAGCCCGCGGCCTCCCGGCGCAGCGCCGTGTACTGGCCGAACCGGGCGCGCTCGGCGGCGGCCATCCGGCCGGACGGCAGAGCCCCGGAGATCATCGCGTCCTCACGCGACAGCATCTCCGTCACCTGCACCAGGGAGGCCGCGGCGGCGACGCTGTTCGCGACGGCCCCGTCGCCGGTCCGGGTGGCGGCGGAGAGCACGCCCGCCGCGTCGGTGACGGTGTCCGTGAAGTACTGGAAGGCGTCGGTGACGGAGAGGCTGCGCGCGTCGATCGCCTTGCGGCGCTCGGCCAGCTTGCCCAGCGCCTTGTCCAGTGCCGTGGCGCGGCTCTTCAGCGCGTCCGTGTCCAGCGCGGACGGCGCGGCGCCGCGATAGTCGTCGATCGCGGCGTCGGTCCTGCCCCGGGCGCTGTCCAGCACGGCGCGGGAGGCAGGGGTGCGGTCCGCCTGCCAGACGGCGGTGAGACGGCGTTCGTCCTGCAGGCTCGCCAGCACACCGTGCGCGGGCCTGCCGACGGAGACGAGCCGGTCCACGTCGGCGCCGACCTGCATCCGCTCGTCGACGAGCCCGGTCGCCGTATAGCCCCACAGTCCCGTGAGGCACAGGGCCGGGACGACGAAGGGCACGGCGAAGGACGTGCGGAGAGATCTGCGCGGGGCGGACCTGTGAGTTGTCCGCTGGGCGCGGGTGCCTGGCATCTGATTCCTCATACGCAGCGAAACACACCACTCATGGCAGTAAGGGACGATTCAATGTCCAAGTACCCCCCACGCTCGGAAGTCTGATGGATCGTCACTCACGGCGGCGGGGCGGGTTGAACCGTACCAGGATCATGCCGTACCTTCACCCGCGCCGTTCAGCCGTATGGATCTTGCCGCCCGGCGGGCGCCGGGAAGGCCGGGACGGACCGGGACGAGCAGGTCACAGCAGTGACAGCAGCTTGGGGGTGTAGAGGGCCCCGACGGTACCGATGCCGGCGACCATGTCGAAGTAGATCGCCGTCAGTTCGGGGTCCTTGCCGACCGCCCGCAGCAGCGAGAGCCGCTGCTCGTGGGGCGCCAGTTGTGCCACCGACAGCGTGGCCTGGTACCCCGCGGCGAGGAAGGCGTCGCGCTCCTCCGCGTAGTTCCGCAGCGCCTCGTCGAGTGTGCCGGGGTCACCGCCGAGCCGACCCCCCACCTGCCGCACCAGCGCCTCCGCCTGGAGGAACGCGTCGCTGATGCCGCGCGCGGTGATCGAGTCCTTGTGGTGGCCGGCGTCGCCCACCAGGGCCCAGCCGGGTCCGGTCGCCTGCCGGAAGAAGTTCTGCTGGTCGCCGGTGCCGCGCAGCCGCTCGACGCGTCGTTTGCCGTCCAGCCGGTCGTACAGGGCCGGGGCGGTGGCCCTGACCTGCCGCAGGTGGGCCGCGCGCGGATCGGTCCGCACCTCGTCGAACCGGGACTGCGGGAAGTACGCCAGGACGAGCGTCGCCCCGTTGTTGGTGGGCACGGCGGCGACCCAGCTGCCGGGGCTCTCGTAGAGCTCGAGGGTGGCCGGCACGTCCTCCCAGTAGCCGTAATACGCGCAGGTCAGCCGGTCGTCCCTGGTGGTGAAGGGGGCTCTGGCGAGTCTGCCGACCGTGGAGCGCATACCGTCGGCGCCGATCACCAGGGGCGCCCGCTCGGTGAAGGGGCGGCCCCCGTGGGTGCCCTCCACACCGATGACGCGTCCCGTGTCGTCGTGCAGCAGCCGGGTCACGGAGGACCGTTCACGGAAGTCGACCCCGGCGGCCACGGCCGCGTCGATCAGGACGGCGTCCAGGACGTGCCGGCGGGGGGCGTATCCGGCCCGCTGTCCCGCGACTCCCCGGCCGCAGCCCTCGAGACGGATGTCGGCCACCTCGTAGACCGCGCGGTCCAGCGGCGGGCATCCGGTGGCGCGTACGGCGTCGAGGACTCCCCAGCGGGCGAGCGCGGCCACGCCGGGCTGGTGGATGAGGTGGGTGGAGAGGGTGTCGGAGGGGAAACCGGCGCGGTCGAGCATCAGCACCCGGTGCCCGGCGCGGGCGAGCAGCATGGCTGTGGGGGCTCCGGCGCAGCGCGCCCCTACCACGATGGCGTCGAACATGGACGTGCGTACCTCACAGACGTGGGGAGGAAGGGGGACGGGGACGGCACGGACGCCGGCAGCGTGCGCACCGTCCGTCGCGGGGATTCAGCGGCCGCTCCGGAGCCGGGCGAGCAGCGCCTGCCGGTCGATCTTGCCGTTCGCGTTGAGCGGCAGCTCCTCCAGGGTCACGATCCGGCGGGGCATCATGTACGGCGGCAGCCGCTCGCTCAGGGCGGAGTACAGCTCCCGGTCGGAGCAGCCGGCGCCGCTGACGGCGGCCTCCAGCTCCGGTTCGCCGTCGGACGCCCGCACCGCGAGCACGACCGCGTCGCGCACCCCTGGCTGCTGCCTCAGCATGGCCTCGATCTCGCCGAGTTCGATCCGGTGGCCGCGTATCTTGACCTGGTGGTCGGTGCGGCCCAGGTGGACCAGGTGCCCGTCGTGCATGGCGGCCCGGTCGCCGGTGCGGTACCAGTGCTTCTCGGTCGGCGTGAGGTCCCCGCCGTCGCGGGCCGCGGCCGCGCCGGCGCCGTCGGAGGGCAGGAACCGGCCCGCGTTGTTCGCCGGGTCCAGATAGCCGGGGAAGCGCTGCGGACCGCGGACGTACAGCTCACCGGCCTCGGCCGGCCGGCCGTCGTCGTCCAGCAGCAGGATGTCCAGCGTCGGGTAGCCGGTGCCGATCGGCACCGTCCCGTTGACCGTGCGGGGCCAGTCCGCCCGGTGGCGGGGCAGCCGGTAGGCGGTGCAGGAGATGGTCAGTTCGGTCGGCCCGTACAGCACCTCCAGGGCGCTGTCCGGGGCGGCCGTCTGCCATTCCGCCGCCGCGGCCAGGGTCAGCGGCTCGCCGCCGAACACGCTCCAGCGCAGCGTGGGCATGCTGCCCGGCTTCAGGGTGCCGAGGCGGGACGCGAAGGTGATCAGCGACGGCACGGAGAACCAGTGCGTGAGCCGGAGCGCGTTGACCGTCCTGACCGGTGACAGGAGCTGGCCGCGCCTGGGCACGACCAGGGTGCCGCCGGACGCCCAGGCGACGAACAGGTCGTGCACCGAACCGTCGAAGGTGAGCTCGAAGGTCTGGGAGAGCCGGCTGCCCGGGCCGATGTCGTACCGGGAGGCGACATGGCCCAGGTAGGCGCAGAGGTTGGCCTGAGAGACGGGAACGCCCTTGGGTGCTCCGGTCGATCCGGACGTGAAGATGATGTAGGCGATGTCGTCCGGACCGGTCTTCGGGTCCGGCAGCCCGTCGGGGGAACCGGCCGCCGGTGACCCCAGGTCGGCGGCGTCCAGCACGAGCAGCGGCGCCCCGGGGTCGGTGCCGGCCCCGGAGGGGTCCGCGAGCACCAGGTCCAGGCCCGCGGTCTCGGCGATCCGGGCCGTACGGGCGGGCGGATGCTCCGGGTTGAGGGGGACGACGGCAGCGCCGCACCGCAGCACGGCGAGGTAGCCGGCGTACGCGGTCACCGAGCGGCTCGCGAGCAGGCCGACCCTGCGCGGGGCCACGCCGCCGTTGAACGCGACGAGCCGGGCGGCGATCCGCTCGGCCAACTCGCGCAGTTCGCGGTAGGTCAGCTGCTCCTCGCCCACTTCGAGGGCGGTGCAGTCGTCCCCGAGGACGGTGGCCGAACGGTCGAACCAGCCGTACACGCTCTGGGGTTCGCTCACGGGGTCCGCGCCTCCATCGCCTGGATCCACTGGCGCAGTGCGCCGACCGTGCGCAGCCCGCCCAGTTCCTCGGGGTCGACCTCGCGGCCGGTCTGCTCGGACAGCTCGACGATGATCCGCAGTTTGGCCAGCGAGTCGATCCCGACGTCGACGAGTGTGGAGTCGTCGTCGAAGGAGGTGCGCGCGTGCTCGCGCAGCACCCAGTCGGCCAGGTCGCCGGTGCGCTCCTCCCGCTCGTCGTCGGGCCAGTAGCGCTTGGTCTGCCAGGGGTAGCGGGGCAGCGGGACGTAGCGGCCGCTCTCACCGGACAGCGCCGGCCAGTCCACGGTGCCGCCGTCGCGGTAGCGGTCCGCGGCCTCGGCCAGCTTCTTCGGCGCCTTCCTGCCCGGGGCCGCGTCCGCCGCGCCGTCCAGCGCCGCGGCCAGCTCCTCGTGCGACGACGCGACGAAGGCCAGCCGGTGTTCATGGTGCCGGCGGCGGGTGGCCGCGCTGTAGCAGAGGTCCCGGAGGCTGAACGCGGCGCCGGGCCCGTCGGGTCCGAGGTACGCGGCCCAGGAGCGGCGGAGCGCGGCCAGGGCGTCGGGCGTACGGGCGGAGAGCGTCAGCAGGTACGGCCCGCCGGCCGGCTCCTCCGTGGCGGGCCGCGCGTCGGCCTGGCGGATCACCACGTGCGCGTTGAGGGCCGAGGAGCCCTGCCCCGAGACCCCAGCGCGGTGCGGCCGCCCCTGGTCGGGCAGGTCCTGGAGCTTCTCCGGTACGAGGACGGGCAGTTCGTCCCAGGCGACCCGGGGGGTGGCGGTGTCGAGGTGCAGACTCGCCGGGACCTGGCCGTGTTCCAGGCACAGTACGGTCTTGATCAGTCCGGCTATGCCGCCCGCGGCCTCCGCGTGGCCGATGTTGGTCTTGACGGAGCCGACGAGCAGCGGGCGGTCCGACGGCCGGCCCTCGCCCAGCACTTCACCGAGCGCGCTGATCTCCAGGGCGTCGAGCACCGGCGAGCCGGATCCGTGCGCCTCCACGTAGTCCACCTCGGCCGGTGACACGCCGGCGTCCTCGTACGCCCACCGGAGCACCTCGATCTGGCCGGTCAGGGACGGGTTCAGCACCGAGTCGCTGGTGCGTCCGTCGTTGCCGACCGCGCTTCCCTCGATGACGGCCCGGATCGGGTCGCCGTCGGCCAGGGCGTCGGCGAGGCGCTTGAGGACGACGACGCCCACCGCGTCGCCCGGGGTGTGGCCGTCGGCGCCCGCGTCGGCGAACTTGCTCCGGCCGTCGGCGGCGAGCGCCCCGGCCTGGGTCATCATGACGCCCTCGTCGGGGCGGAGGATGAGATTCACTCCGGCGACGAGGGCCAGGGGGCTTTCCCGGGCGCGCAGGCTCTGCACCGCGCTGTGCACGGCCGCCAGCGAGGAGGAACAGGCCGTGTCGATCAGGACGCTGGGGCCGCGCAGGTCGAGGACGTAGGACAGGCGGGCGGGCAGCAGGGAGCGGTAGTTGTTGAGCTGTGAGGCGGTCGCCGTGTGCAGGCCCTGGCGGAAGTGGTTCTCGAGGTAGTCGCCCCGCGCGTTGCCGACGAAGACGCCGGTCCGGGTGCCCGCCAGTTCGTCGGGCACCCGGCCCGCGTCCTCCAGCGCGTCCCAGGCCGTCATGAGCAGCAGCCGCTGCTGCGGGTCGAGTTCGAGCGCCTCGGTGGGCGACATCCCGAAGAACTCCGCGTCGAAGTCGGCCATGCCGTCCAGGTAGCCGGCCCGTCGGCTGCCGATCATTCCCGGGCCCGGCTGTTCGGAATGCAGGGCGTCCACGTCGTAGCGATCAGGTGGTGTCTCGCTCGTGGCGTCCACACCGCCTCGCAGCAGGTCCCACAGCTCGTCGGGTCCGTCGGCGCCGGGCAGCCTGCAGGCCATGCCGATCACCGCGACCGACCGTGCGTCGACGTCGTCCGTCCTGTTCATCAGACCACTCCTTAAGATGCTTCGCTTCGTGACGCCGATGCACGAACGCGCTGTTCACTGCTCCATGGGGTGCCGGGCAGAACGGCGGCCGGCCCGTGCCCCGGGGCAGTCGGCACCGCGCGCCGGGCCGCACCGGTCCGGTCCGGTCGGACGGCACGGCTCACCCGGTGGGACGAACTCCGGCGTCGTGCTGCCGGGTTCAGTGCCGGCATGGGTGTCCGGCCTGTCGCGGACTCTCACGGACAGGCAGCACTGACGCTGCTCACGGACGGCGGGGACGGCGCCGGGCCCGCGGCTCGAGGTGCTGCCCATAACGATGTCACCGTGCGGCGGGCGGGGCGCCGCACGACGGTGCGCGGCGTCGGCGGGCCGGCCGCACGGGGGGCACGGGGGGAATCCCGGGCCCCGCCCAGCGGGGCCGGGACCGCGACCTCGGGTCCCGGGACAGAGCGGCTTCCCTGCGTGACATCGGGCGGTACACGGCCGACGGCAGGACTGTGCTGCCCGTGCCCGCGGCAGTGTCCCTGCTGTCCGAACCGCACTTGCCCCACTGCCTGTTCCCCTCCCCGCGGCCCCACGGCGCTGTCCGCCGCATGGATACCCACCGCACGATTGTCATATGTAAAACCGCCACGACCGATTCCGGCTCATGGATTGGCGGGAAGTGATCGATCAAGGTCGAAATCTCGCCCGATTCAGGCGAAATGCGCGGTTCGGCCTGCGGGAAGAGTGCCCTGTGGACGACCCTCGCCCACCCCTGCGGCGATGCGCGCATCACGAGCGAAACGGAAAAGAACGAACTTGGTTAGTGCGCGGTACCGCTGATCTGGTTTCATCTGGTCGCATGGACCCCCTGACACCCGATCAGACCCGGCACTCTGGCGAGCAGCGCAGGCTCCGGCTGCAGGTCCTCGGCCTCAACACCGTTGAGGCCGAGGCCACGTTCGACCGAGTGGCACGGCTCGCGGCGAGCTTCACCCAGTCGCCCCTCGCCATGGTCAACTTCATCAACGACGAGCGGCAGATGTTCCGTGGCATGTATGTGCCGCCGAGTTCCCCCGACGGCGACACCGACACCGAGAGTCGGGGCATCGTCTTCGACCTCAGCGACATAGCCCGTGAGGCCCCGAACGACTACGGCTTCTGCCCCCACGTGGTCGCCCAGGGGTCGCAACTGGCCCTGGACGACGTCTTCGACTACCCCCGGTTCCGGGGCAACGCCCTGGTCAACGACATGGGCGTGCGCTCCTACCTGGGCACCCCGCTGCGGGACAACACCGGCATGATCCTCGGCACGGTGTGCGTGGCCGACGTGGTGGCCCGCAACTGGGACCGCAAGATCAAGGAGGGGATGCAGGAACTCACCGAGACCCTGCTGTCCGAGTTCAAGCTGCGGGACAGCCTGCTCGCGCAGCAGAGCGAGCTGTTCGCCGTCTTCGACGGCGCGCCCTTCCCCATCATGCTCACCGAGGGCCCGCACCATCTGCTGCGCTACGCCAACGGCAAGCAGGGCGCGGCCTTCGGCATGGTCCCCCAGTTCAGCCCGGGGCGGCAGGTCCTGTCCGGACTCGATTCCGTCGGCGTCTTCAACGCGATGGACGAGGCCTTCCACACCGGCCGGACCACCACCCTCCCCCACGCGGCGATCACCACCTACGACTCGCCCTCGCCGCAGGCCTTCAGCTTCCTCTGCACCCCCGTGCGGACCTCGCCGAGCGCACCGGTCAGCGGAGTGCTGACGGTGGCCATGAACAGCCACGAGTCCTATCCCGCCGCCGAGCAGCGGGTGTTCGCGGCCAACGTCCAGGAGCGGTTCGAACAGCTCGGCACCAACGGCTTCGGCAGCGCGGTCCCCGGCCGCTAGTCCGCCCCTGTTCCCCGTACCCCCGTTCCCCGCCCCCCGAATCCGGACCGGTACGCCCGCCGGCGTACCGGTCCCCCGCTCTCTCAGCGGTCCCGGTCCGGCACCTCGGCGACGAAGACGGGGATCTCCCGGTCCGTCTTCTTCTGGTAGTCGTCGTAGTCCGGATACGCCTCGACGGCGCGCCCCCACCACAGCGCCTTCTCCTCGCCGGTCACCTCACGCGCCGTCATGTCCCGGCGGACCGGGCCGTCCTGGAGCTCGATCTGCGGGTCGGCCTTCAGGTTGTGGTACCAGGTCGGGTGCTGGTGCGAACCCCCCTGTGAGGCGACCAGCGCATAGGCCCCCGCGTGCTCGACCCGCATCAGCGGGGTCTTGCGGATCTTGCCGCTCCTGGCCCCGCGGGTGGTGAGCACGACGACCGGCATCCCGCGCAGCGTCGTCCCGCGCCGGCCGCCCGAACTCTCGTACTCCTCCACCTGTTCGCGCACCCAGGCTTCGGGGCTCGGCTCATACTCGCCCTCGAGAGGCATCGCACACGTCCCATCGTCGTCGCATCAAGTCGTCCGCGGAACCGGCCACGGCCGCGCTGCTCCCCCGCGCCACCACCGTACCGATCAGGGCCTGAGGCTGCCCACGACGTTGGCCGTGGCCGCGATGCCCTCCTGGATGGTCGGCGCCATGCTGGTGCCCGCAAGGAAGAAGCCGAGCAGGGCGCAGACCACCGCGTGGCTCAGCTTCAGCCCGCCGCTGCGCAGGAAGATCACTGCGAGCACCAGCAGGAGCAGCACCACCGAGATCGAAATGGCCATCGCCAACCTCCTTCGCCGCGCCGGAATTGCGGCATTCGGCGGCCAGTCTGGCGCAGCGGAGGTCTCGTACGGCCGACTGGCGTGTCCGCCGAACGGGTGTGCCTCGCGAAGTTTCCGTTTCCGGTCGGCGTCCGTACGCAGGCGGCCCGGCGGCAGCCGTCCGTCCCCCGGCCCGCGATGGGCCGGTCCTGGCCGCCCAGGCAGCCCGCGCGGCTCCTAACGGGTGGACTCGCTGGAACGCGGATTGCACAGAGACCTGGCTTACGGGTGCCGGTGGTGATGTTGCCGCCCTGAGCCCGTGCACCCCGGACCGACTGAGACGTACCCCCTACCGCCGCCTGTTCGCCGCAGCAGTGCTCGTGGCGTCTGCTCTCACACCGATGGCAGCGGCTCCCGCCACAGCCGTCCACACCGGGAGCGTCGCCCGGCACGACAAGGACGACTGGCCGACACCCGCGAGCCGATGGCCGCCGACGCCTACGTCCGGATCGGAAGCGAGACGAAGACCTTCACGGTCACCGCGCTGCTCGAGCTCGTGGACGACGGTCGCCTCGGGCTGGACGACCCGATCTCCGCCTACATCGACGGCGTGCCCAACGGTGACCGGATCACGCCGCGTCATCCGGCCGGGATGCGCGGCGGCCTGTTCCCGTACACCTCCGACCCGGACTTCATCCACGACCCGCAGGGAGCCGAGTTCCCCGAGCCGCACCCGCGCGGCTACACCGACCAGACACTGAGCGGCTCGGTCGCCGACGCCACGGACCGGAACCCGAGTTGGGCCTGGGCCGCCGGTGCGATGATCTCGGACCTGCACGACCTGCGCCGCTGGGCCGAGGTCGTCGCCACCGGAGGGCTGCTCAGCCCCGAGACCCAGGCGCAGGGGCTCAGGACGCTGCCGACCGGCTTCCCCGGTACCAGCTACGGCCTCGGCATCCTCGAGACCAACGGCTGGACCGGGCACAACGGCTCGATCCCGGGCTACGAGACCGTGACCGTCTACCTGCCCTCGCAGAAGGCCACCTGGTCATCATGATCAACACGGACATCCAGAGCCAGGGCCTGGAGCCGTCCGCCCTCCTCGCCCGGGCGATCACAGCGGTCGCCACCCCGCACAACGTCTACGACAGCGCGGTCGGCCCGCCCCGGTAGACGCCGATCCGCGACGGCCTTCGGCCGCCCGTCATGTGCCGTACGCGAGGGCGGCGGCTCAGCGCTCCGCGATCTCGGACCAGTCGACGGTCCGGTCGCACCAGCGGTTCAGCAGGACGTGGTCGTGGCCGACGGCGAGGAGCCCGGCGCCGTGCTCGCGGCGGTAGTCCTCGACGACGGCCACCAGCGCGGCGGTCGTCGACGCGTCGAGCATGGCCGTCATCTCGTCGCAGACCAGCCAGCGCGGCCGCAGCACCAGCGCCCGTGCGAGACAGGCGCGTTGGAGCTGGCCGTCGCTGACTTCGTGGGGCCGCCGGCCGAGGAGTTCGCCGGTGAGGCCGACGGCCGCGGCGGACCCCTCGGCGCGGTCGGCGGCCTCGGACCGCCGGTGGCCCGTGGCGCGCAGCGGTTCCGCGATCAGCTCGCGCAGCGAGAGCCGCGGGTCGGCGGACAGCCGGGGCTGCTGGAACACCACGCCGACGGCGGTGCGCAGGGCGCGCGGCGCGCGGTGACGCCGGCCGTCCCCCGGTTCCACGGGGGCGCCGTCCATCACGACACGGCCGGCGTCGGGCCGGTGCAGCAGGGCCGCGACCTTGGCGAGGGTGGACTTGCCGCAGCCGCTGGGGCCGAGCAGCCCGACCGCCTCGCCGGGGGCGACGGTCAGGGAGGCACCGCGTACGACGGGCCTGCGGCGGTCGTAGCCGGCGGTGATGTCACACAGTTCGAACACGCTGCGGCTCCTCGGCGTGATGGCAGGCGGCGCCGTCGGTGAGGCGGGGAAGCACGGTGCACGCGTCGTCGGCCCGCGCGCAGCGCGGCGCGAAGGCACAGCCGTCCGGGAGGTCGCCGAGCTCGGGCGGCAGCCCGGGGATCGGGGCGAACTCCCGCTCCGGCAGGGCGTTCAGCAGACCGCGGGCGTACGGGTGGCGCGGGCCGGGACCGCCGAAGAAGTCGCCGGCGGCCGTGAGTTCGACGATCCGTCCGGCGTACATGACGGCGACCCGGTCGGCGACGCGCGCCGCGGCCGCGAGGTCGTGCGTGATCAGCAGCAGTGCGCGCCCTTCGTCCGCGAGGCGGCGCAGTTCGTCGGCGGTGTGGTCGACGAGCGCGCGGTCCAGGCCGGTGGTCGGCTCGTCGGCGAGCAGCAGCGGCGCGTCGCCGACGAGCGCGATCGCGGTGGCCGCGCGCTGTGCGAGTCCGCCGGAGAGTTCGTGCGGGTGGCGGTCGAGGTGGTCGGCGGGGAACGCGGCGCGTTCCGCCGCCGCCGCGACTGCCTCGCGTGCCGCTGGGCCGCGCCGTCCGGTCAGGGCCCGTACGGTCTCCGCGAGTTGGGCGCCGACGGTGCGCACAGGGGTGAGGTGGGCCGCGGGGCTCTGCGGCACCAGCCCGACGAGGCGGCCCCGGACGGTGCGGGCGAGGGTGCGTTCGTCGGCGCCGAGCAGTTCGACGCCGCCGACGACGGCAGAGCCGGCGGTCTGGGCGTTGGCGGGCAGCAGTCCGAGGAGCGCGGAGGCGAGGACGGACTTGCCGCAGCCGCTCTCCCCGACGAGCGCCAGGCACTGCCCGGCCGCGAGGTCGAACGAGACGTCGCTGACGGCGGCCACATGCCGGCCGTCGCGCATCCGGAAGCGCGCCGACAGTCGGCGTACGGCCAGCACGGTGCGCGCCGTACCGGCGGCCCCGGCCGGCGCAAACCCGTTCATGTCGGATCGCGGGCTCACAGCATCAGCTCCGATCGGCGGCGGGGGTTGATCCGTTCGCGCCAGGCGCCGGCCAGGCCGGCCACGGCGAGGGTGGGGACGATCAGGAACAGGCCGGGGAACAGCGTCGGCCACCAGTCGCCCGCGAGCAGCGAACCCCGCGCGGACTGCACGAGATTGCCCAGGCTGGCCTGGTGGGTGGGCAGTCCGAGGCCCAGGAACGACAGCGCCGACTCGTGCCACATGGCGTGCGGCACCATCAGCACGGCCGCGAGCCCCGCCTGCGGCAGCACGCCCGGCAGCAGATGCCGTACCGCCACCCGCCGCCGGCTCGCGCCGCCGCTGATCGCCGCGTCGATGTACGGGCGTGAGCGCAGCGACAGCACTTCGGAGCGGACGATCCGGGCCGTGGACAGCCAGTGCGTGAGCGCGACGGACGCGATCACCGGCCACACCCCGGGCCGGAACATGGCCACGACGAAGATGCCGAGCAGCAGGTGCGGCACGGAGGAGAAGGCGTCGACCAGCCGCATCAGCACCCGGTCCGTCCAGCCGCCGGCGACGGCGGCCGCCGCGCCCACCACCGTGCCGATCACGGTGGCCACCAGGGCCGCGGCCAGCCCCACGAGCAGCGAGACGCGCAGTCCGTAGACGCAGCGCAGCAGCAGGTCGCGGCCGACGTCGTCGGTGCCGAACGGGTGGGCGAGGGACGGCGGCCGCAGCTTCATCGACAGGTCGACGGCCTGCTGGTCGAGCTGGGCGAGCGGTGGTACGAGCAGCACCGCCAGCGCCACCGCGGCCACGGTCGCGGCGGAGACCGTGACGCGTACGGTCCGGGTGGAGCGGCGCGTGCGGCCGTGCGACTTCCAGGCGAGGTCAGCCATCGAAGCCCACCCTCGGGTCGGCCAGTCCGTAGAGCAGGTCGGACAGCAGGTTGCCGAGCAGCACGGCCGCCGTCGCGAGGACGGTGAGCGCGGCGAGCAGCGGGAAGTCGACGGAGGTGGCGGCCTGCACGGTGGCGGCGGCGATGCCGGGCCAGCTGAAGACGGTCTCCACGAGCAGTGCTCCGGTGATGAGTTCGGGTACGCGGGAGCCGACGAGGGTGAGCATCGGCAGCATCCCCGAGCGCAGCGCGTGGCCGACGAGGACGGTGCCCTCGCCCAGGCCGCGGGCGCGGGCGCCGCGTACCGGGTCCTCGTCGAGGGCGTCGCCGACGCCCTGGCGCACGTACAGGAAGAACCACGGCAGTTGGCTGAGGCCGAGGACGGCGGCGGGGAGCACCAGGTGGGTGGCGACCTGTCCGGCGGTCACGGTGTCGGACGCGGTGTCGGTGAGGCCGCCGGCCGGCAGCACGCCGAGTTCGAGCGCGAAGAACCAGATGGCGAGGAGTCCGAGCCAGAAGGCGGGCGCCGCCTCCAGGGTGTAGGCGAGGGAGCTGACGCACCGGTCGAGGTGTCCGCCGCGGCGGCGGGCGGCGAGCACGCCGAGGGCGGTGCCGAGCGCGATGGCCGGCGCGAAGGCGGTGGCGGCGAGGAGCACGGACCAGCCGATGCGTTCGGTGATGACGTCGGCGACGGGCCGGCGCATCAGGCTGGAGTCGCCGAGGTCGCCGGTGAGCGCGCCGGTCAGCCAGTTCCACCAGCGGCTGACGAGAGGCTGGTCGACGCCGAGGTTGGCCCGGATCTGGTCGAGGTTCTCCTGCGAGGCGGTGAGCCCGGCGGTGCCGGTGTACGCCTTGACGGGGTCGAAGGGCGAGGCGGCGGCGACGGCGAAGACCGCGAAGGTCACGGCGAGGAGCACGGGGACGGCGGACAGGGCCCGCCGTCCCGTCATCCGCGCCATCGCCCCCAGGGGCAGGGCGCGTTTCACTTCTTCGGCGTCCAGTCCTCGACGTTCCACCAGGGCCCGGAGGCGAGGCCGTGGTCGTGCGGTTCGACCTGGGTGGTGAGGCCGTCCCACCGGTCGTTGACGACGTAGACGTGGTCGATGTGGGTGAGGAAGGTGTAGCCGGGGTTCTTGACCAGTTCGCGCTGAACGGTGTCGTAGGCGGCCTTGCGTTCGGCCTTCTTCCCGCTGCGGCGGCCGGCGTCGAGGGCCCGGTCGACGGCGGGGTTGTCGTAGTGGGCCATGTTGTTGAAGCCGTCGCCGGCCAGGGAGGACTTGAGCAGCAGGTACTGGTCGAAGTCGGGGTCGCCGGGCGCTCCGCCGCCGGCGAGGACGGCGTCGTGCGCCATGCGCGGTTCGATGACCTCCCAGCTGCCTGCCTTGGTGGTGATGTCGATGCCGGCCTTCTTGGCGTCGGAGGCGTAGGCGAGGGCGTGGTCCTGGCGGAGCTTGTCGCCGGTCAGGTACCAGAGCGGGAAGGCGGCGCGTACGCCGTTCTTGACCCGGATGCCGTCCTGGCCGGGCTTCCAGCCGGCCTCGTCGAGGATCTTCTTCGCCCCGGCGAGGTCGTGGCGGCGCTCGGTGCCCCGGGCGAACCAGTCGCTGCCGGTGGGGACGGGGCCGTAGGCGGGCTTGCCCGCGCCTTCGAGGATGCTGTCCACCATGGCTTGGCGGTCGACGGCGATGTCGAGCGCGCGGCGCACCGCGGTGTCGCCGGTGACCTTGTTGCCGGCGGGCAGGGTGACGGTGCGGTAGTCGTAGGTGGTGGCCCGGTACGTCTTCCTGCCCTGCTCGTTCTTGAAGCCCCGGGCGAGGTTGGGCGGCAGGACGGCGCCGTCGAGGTCGCCGGCGCGCAGCCGGGTGGCGCGGACGTCGTCGTCCTTGATGACCGCCATGGTGAACTTCCCGACCGCCGGGGCGCCGCCCCAGTAGTCGGGGTTGGCCCGGAAGCTGATCTTCTCGCCCCTGGACCAGCCGGTGAGGACGTACGGGCCGGTGCCGACCGGCTTCGTGGTGAACGGGCCGGTGTTGACGTCCTGTCCGCCCGCGACGTGCTTCGGCGCGATGGGCAGGACGGTGCGCTGGGCGAACGGCGCGTAGGGGTACTTGAGGGTGAAGACCACGGTGTCGTCGCCGACCGCCCTGACGTCCTTGACGGCGTCGAGTTCGGTGCGGGACGGGTTGTTCGTCTTCTCGTCGAGGACGGTCCGGTAGGTGAAGACGACGTCCTCGGCGCCGAACGGCTCGCCGTCGCTGAACTTCACGCCACGGCGCAGTTCGTAGGTGTAGGTGAGGCCGTCGGCGCTGACCTTCGGCAGTGCGGCGGCGAGCGCGGGCCGCAGCTTCATGTGCCGGTCGAAGGCGAGCAGGCCGTCGAAGATCTTGGAGTTGCCGTCCTTGCCGTAACCGAGCAGCGGGCTGAGGCTGTCGGGTTCGTAGGCGATGCCGACGACCACCGAGTCCTTCGCCCTGGCACCGCCGGCGCCGCCGCCCGGCGCGGAGCAGGCCGCCGCGCCGAAGGTCAGCGCGGCGGCCATGGCCGTGGCGGCCGCGGTCCGTATCGATCGGCCCGTCATGCGCGTACACCCCTGTTGAAGATCACCCGTTATTGCAAACTGCTCGCAATTAAACCTCATGTAAAGGGTGCGACGGAACCAGGGGTGTTACGCGGTGACGGGCCTCCCTACGGCGCCTGCAGGTCCACGAGCCCGGCGAGCGCCTCCTTGTGGCGTCCGGGCGAGCCGAGGGCGACCTCGTCGGCCTTGGCGCGCTTGAGGTACAGATGGGCCGGGTGTTCCCAGGTCATGCCGATGCCGCCGTGCAACTGCACGCACTCCTCGGCCGCGTGGACCGCGACCCGTGAGCAGTACGCCTGGGCGACGGCGACCAGGAGCGGGGTGTCCGGGCTGCCGGTCGCGAGCGCGTCCGCGGCGGCGCGGGCCGCCGCCCGGGCGGAGACCACCTCGAGCCACAGCTGCGCCATGCGGTGCTTGAGCGCCTGGAACGAGCCGATCGGACGGTTGAACTGGTGGCGTTCGCCGGTGTGCCGGACGGTCTCCTGAAGGCACCATTCGGCGAGGCCCAGTTGCTCGGAGGCGAGCAGTCCGGCACCGGCGAGCAGACCGCGGCGCACCGCCGCCTCGCCCGCCGCCGCGTCGGCGAGAAGCGTCCCGCCGTCCGGCGCGGTGACCGCCGCGAGCGGGCGGGTGAGGTCGAGCGGGGTCAGGGCCTCGATCCCGGCCTCCGCCGCCTCCACGGCGTACAGTCCGTCGGCCCGCAGCACCAGCAGCACATCGGCGCTCGCCGCGTCCGCGACGCCGGTGATGCGGCCGCCGCCGTCGGGCAGCGGGCCGTCGGGGGCCGTGGAGAGCGGCACCGCGAGGGCGGCCGTGCGGCTGCCGTCGGCCAGCGCGCCGAGCAGTCCGGACACCGCCTCCGTGCGCGTCCCGAGGGTCAGCAGCACCTCGGTGGCGACGACCGAGCTGGTGAGGTACGGCGCGGCGACGATGCCGCGGCCCAGTTCCTCCAGCACGACCGCGGCCTCGCGGTGGCTCGCGCCCTGGCCGCCGAGCTTCTCGGGCACCAGCAGACCGGCGGCGCCCATCTCGGCGGCCAGCGAGGTCCACAGCCGCGGGTCGTGGGGGGTACCGGCCTCGGCGCGGACGGCGAGTTCGGTGGTGTCGCCGCGGGCGGCGACGAGGGACCGTACGGCGGCGCGCAGGTCGTCCTCGGTCTCCGAGTAGAGCAGATCCGTCATCGCGCGAGGTCCTTCCAGGCGACGTCCTTGTCGTTGCGCGGCTCGGAGGGCAGCCCGAGGACGCGCTCTGCGACGATGTTCAGCAGCACCTCGGTGGTGCCGCCCTCGATCGAGTTGCCCTTGGACCGCAGATAGCGGTACCCGGCGTCACGACCGGTGAAGTCCACCAGCTCGGGCCGGCGCATGGTCCAGTCGTCGTACAGCAGCCCCTCCTCGCCCAGCAGTTCTACCTCCAGGCCGCTGATCTCCTGGTTGAGGCGGGCGAAGGCGAGTTTCATCGCGCTGCCCTCGGGGCCGGGCTGGCCGGCGACGAGCTGCTGGCGCAGCCGCTCCCCCGCGAGGCGGGAGACCTCGGCGTCGACCCACAGGGTGAGCAGCCGCTGGTGCAGGTCGTGGGTGCGCAGTTCCGGGCGTTCGCGCCAGGTCCTGGCGATCGTGCCGATCATGCCGCCCTCGCGGGGCAGCCGCATGCCGCCGATGGCGACGCGTTCGTTGTTCAGCGTGGTCTGGGCGACCTTCCAGCCCGCGCCGATCTCGCCGAGGCGGTGCGCGTCGGGGATCCGGACCTCGGTGAGGAAGACCTCGTTGAACTCGGCCTCGCCGGTGATCTGGCGCAGCGGCCGGACCTCCACGCCGGGGTCGGTCATGTCGCAGATGAAGTAGGTGATGCCCCGGTGCTTGGGCAGATCGGGGTCGGTGCGGGCGATGAGGATGGCCCAGCGGGCCACGTGCGCGCTGGAGGTCCACACCTTCTGGCCGGTGACGATCCAGTCGCCGGTGTCGCCATGCGCGTCACGGACGGCGCGGGTGCCGAGCGCCGCGAGGTCGGAGCCGGCGCCGGGCTCGCTGAACAGCTGGCACCACACCTCCTCGCCGATCCACAGGGGGCGCAGGAAGCGCTCCTTGACCTCCTGGGAGCCGTACTTGAGGATCGTCGGCGCGGCCATGCCGAGGCCGATGCCGATACGGCGGGGATCGTTGTCGGGTGCGCCGGCGGCGGTGAGTTCGGCGTCGACGACGGCCTGGAGGGCGCGGGGGGCGTCGAGCCCGCCGAGGCCCTTCGGGAAGTGGACCCAGGCGAGGCCGGCGTCGAAGCGCGCCTTGAGGAAGTCGGTGCGGTCGGTGGTGGCCGGCGGGTGGTCGGCCAGCAGCTTCCGGGTCAGGTCGAGGAGTGCGGCGGCGTCGGTCATCGGGCAGCTCCGTCCGGGACGACGACCAGGCGGCCCGTGGTGGTGCCGTCGGCGACACGCTGCACGGCGCCTGCGGCGTCCTTGAAGGGGACCCGCTCACTGATGAGCGGCTTGATCAGGCCCTTGGCCGCGTACTCGGTCAGCGTCCGGTGGCAGCGGCCGATGGAGGCCGGGTCCTTGGTGGCGTACAGGCCCCAGTGCAGGCCCATGATCGAGTAGTTCTTGACCAGGGCGTGGTTGAGCGCGGGGGCCGGGATGTCGCCGCTGGCGAAGCCGACGACGACGATACGGCCCTCGAAGGCCACGCACTTGGCGGACTTGGCGTAGGCGTCGCCGCCGACCGGGTCGTAGACCACGTCCGCGCCGCGCCCGCCGGTCGCCTCCTTCACGGCGGCGACGATGTCGTCGGCGCGGCGGTCGATGACGACGTCGCAGCCCAGTTCGCGGGCGACGGCGGCCTTCTCCGGCCCGCCGGCGACGCCGATGACCCGGGCCCCGGCCGCCTTGCCGAGCTGTACGGCGGCGCTGCCGACCCCGCCGGCGGCGGCGTGGACCAGGAGGGTCTCGCCCTCCTTGAGCGCGGCCCTGCGGTGCAGTCCGAACCAGCCCGTCTGGTAGCCGATGTGCATCGCGGCGGCCTCGGCGTCGTCGAGCGACTCGGGCGCCGGGAGCACGGCGGCCGCGTCGGCGACCACGTACTCGGCGAGCCCGCCGCCCGGCAGGACCGGGTTGGCGATGACGCGGCGGCCGTCCTCGGTCTCGCCGCAGACCTCGACCCCCGGGGTGAACGGCAGCGGCGGCCGCACCTGGTACTGCCCGCGGCAGAGCAGGGCGTCCGGGAAGTTGATGTTCGCGGCTCGGACCTTGAGCAGGAGCTGTCCTTCGCCGGGCGTCGGCCGGTCCACCTCTTCGAGCCGCATCACCTCACTCGGCTCGCCGTTGCGGTGCACTTGCCATGCCTGCATCTCGGGGCCTCCACACGTAGGGCAGTACTGTGCTGTGCCCCGCATACTAAGCGGTCGCTTGCCCGGCGGGAAGCCCCCTCAGGCGCCCTTCGGCCTGGCCCGTACATGCATCCGCTCCCCCTGCGGGCCGAAGAGGCTCAGGAACTCGACCGGCTGGTCGTCGGCGCAGCCGAACCAGTGCGGCACCCGGGTGTCGAACTCGGCCGCCTCCCCCGCGCCGAGCACCACGTCGTGGTCGCCGAGCACCAGCCGCAGCCGGCCGGAGAGGACGTACATCCACTCGTATCCCTCATGGGTGCGGGGCTCCGGCTCCTCGCCGAAGACCTTGTGGACCACCTTGTACGCCTGGAGCCCGCCGGGCCGCGCCGTGAGCGGGTACATGGTCCGGCCGCCGCGGACGATGGGTTTGGCGCGCACCCGCGGATCGCCGACCGGCGGCGCGCCGACCAGTTCGTCCAGTGGGACCTGGTGGGCGCGGGCGATCGGCAGCAGCAGTTCCAGGCTGGGCCGCCGGCCGCCGGACTCCAGGCGGGAGAGGGTGCTCACGGAGATGCCGGTCGCCTCGGAAAGCGCGCCGAGGGTGGCGCCCCGCTCGCGCCGGATGCGGCGGAGGCGGGGGCCGACCTCGTTCAGCACGGCGTCGAGCCGCGCGTCCTCGCGTCCGTCATGCCGGCCGGGTCCGTCGTGTGCGTCGTGCTGGTCGTCACTCATCCTTCCATTGCAGAAACAGCAACGCCTTTTGTCAAATGAGTACGTGACGTGCGCGGCCGGGGCTCACCGCGGGAAGAGTTCGAACGTGACGGCCGGCCGGCCGCCGAAGCGCGGCGCCGCCATCTCGGCCATGCCGGTCAGGAAGGTCCGGCAGTACTCCTCGGGGTCCTGGTCCGTCAGCCCCTCGATGTAGAGCCGGTGCGCCAGCAGCGAGGCCACGGACCGCTCGAGGCCGGGGCCCGCGTCGACCGCGTGGGTGGGGCTCGTCGACCCCGCGACGGCCACCCAGCGCACGCCGCCCCACGGTTCGAGGCCCTGCTCGGAGATCAGCTCGGGAAAGATCCAGCGGTTGCCCGCGTCGGCGACCGCGTCGAGCGTCGCCCGGCCGACCGCACGGTGATCGGCCGTGTTCCAGGCGGTGCCGCCCCAGGTGTCGCGGTGGTTGAGCGTGATCACCAGCTCCGGCCGGTGCCGGCGGACGGCCGCGGCGATGTCCCGCCGCAGCGCCGTCCCGTACTCGATCACACCGTCCCGGTGGTCCAGGAACTCCACGGTGGAGACACCGACGACCGCCGCACTGGCCCGCTGCTCCGCCTCCCGCAGCGGCGCGCACTCCCCGGGTTCGATGCCGTCGATCCCGGCCTCGCCGCGCGTGGCCAGCAGATAGGCGACGTCACGCCCCTCGTCGGTCCATCCCGCGACGGCGGCCGCGCAGCCGTACTCGAGGTCGTCGGGGTGGGCGACGACCGCGAGCGCGCGCCGCCAGTCGGCCGGCATCTCCTGCAGCTGTTCGGTCTTGGGATCAGTCATGTCCCGCAGGATACGGAGCCCCTGACCGCATGTCAGAGCTCCTGCCGGGCGAGCCCCAGCAGTCGGTCCAGCACTCGCGGTCCGCTCGCCCGCACCCCGTCGTGCTCGTACTCGTCGGTGACCCAGGTCCGCAGGCCGCGCACGGCGCGGGCGGTGCGCAGCGAGTCGGCGGTGTCCACGTACATGTCGTCGTGGTAGACGGCCGCCGCGACGGGCACGTCGTTGGCCGCGAGCCGCGCGGGATCGTAGAGCCGCGCCCAGTCGGTGCGGGCGGCCAGCAGTTCCGCGCACTCGCGCAGCGGACGCAGGGCCGGGTCCACCTCGAAGTGCCAGGGATGGACGGTCTCGCCGGTGAACAGCAGCGGCTCGTCGCCCGCGAGCGCCGCACGCGCGTCGAACTCCGGGAACTCGGCGCGCACCCGCTCGGCCGCCCAGTTCGTCGGCCGGCCGCCCTGGGCGTAGATGGCCTCGTGGAGCACCGCGTACAGCGGGTGGCCGGCGAAGGAGAGGACGGGGCGGACGCCTTCCTGGAAGGCGTCGGAGAGTTCATGGCCGGATGCCGTGCGCACGAAGGCGTTCTCCAGCAGGTAGTGGAGCTGGTGGCTGCCGTCCCCGCCGCCGAGCAGGATGCCGAGGGACTGGAACGCCTCGACGGTGAGGGTGTAGCCGCCGGGCAGCCGTGCCGGGCGCTCGGCGAGGTGGGCGGCGATCCGCCGGGCGCGCTCCACGTCCTGCGGGTAGCGGGCGTAGTGGGCCTGGGCCTTGCGGCGGATACGGGGGTAGACGGCCCGGTAGACGTCGTCGGCGTGGGCGTCGAGGGAGGGCAGGCCGCCGGTGATGAGGACGGTGTCCAGCCCTTCGGGAGCGACGGAAAGATAATGCGTGGCGCAGAAGCCGCCGAAGCTCTGTCCGAGCACCGTCCACGGCGCTCCACCGGTCAGCCGCTGCCGGACGCTCTCGCAGTCGCGGACGATGCTGTCGGCACGGAAGAGCGCGAGGTGCTCCGCCTGCGCCGCCGGTCCGCCCCGCCGCGGAAGCGTCTGCCGGCTCTGGGGCGTGGAGCGTCCGGTGCCGCGCTGGTCGAGCAGGAGTACGCGGAAGTCCTGTACGGCCCGCCCGAGCCAGGCCGGCTTTCCGACGAAACGGCGCACCGCGTTGCCGGGCCCGCCTTCCAAGTAGACCAGCCACGGCCGGAACTTGTCCGCGTGCGCCGCGGAGACGACCTCGCGGCCGTAGAGCTCGATCTGCTCGCCCGCCGGGGCTTCGTGGTCGAGCGGGACGGTGAAGTGGTGGTCCGTGAGGACGACTCCCGGCTGCCGATAGCTGGCCACTGCTGCTCCTGTTCCTGTGCGCCCCCGCGCGTCCAAGTGGAGCACAGCGGCCGGCCGTGGACGCGCACAGGTGCGGGACTCGGACGGAATCGGACGGGGGTCAGCCCGGCCGGGGGACGGCCCGGTGTCCTGACCGGGCCGCGGAGCCACACCCCGGGTGGCCCCACTCCGGCCGGCTCCGCCGCACCCGGCCGCCGCCGGCCGCATTCCCGACCGCCCGGACCCTCCTGCCAGTTGCCGGCCGCTTCACCGTAGCGGTAGGGCGGCGCGACGGACGTCCGCCGCATGGCGTGGCCCTGTGCGGGGTGCCACCATGGAGGTGGTGCCTGCCGCCGCCCCGGTCTCTCTCGCGAGGAGGGATGGTCATGGCCAAGCGTCTGGTCGTCTGCTGCGACGGCACGTGGAACTTCGCCGACCAGCCCAGCAAGACCAATGTCGCCAAAGTCGCCCTCTCCGTACGCCCGGGGTCCGCTGCCGGGAAGGAGCAGCGCGTCTACTACCACAGCGGTGTCGGCGCCCACCGTCGGGAGCGTCTGCGAGGCGGCGCCTTCGGCGTGGGCCTCTCCCGGAACGTCGTCAATGCCTACCGCTTTCTCGTCGAGACGTACGAACCCGACGACGAGCTCTTCCTCTTCGGTTTCAGCCGGGGCGCGTTCACCGCCCGCAGCCTGGCGGGGCTGGTACGCAACTGCGGCATCCTGCGCCGGGACCACATCGACCGGATCCCGGAGGCCTGGGCGCTGTACCGCGACCGGATCGAGCAACCGAACGGCGCGGCGACCACGTTGTTCCGCCGCTCCTACGCGCGCGATACGGAGATCCACTTCATCGGAGTGTGGGACACGGTCGGTGCGCTGGGCATCCCGGTCCCGGACTCCGCCTGGCTCCAGCCGGCGGCGAACCGCTACAACCGCCGCTGGGCCTTCCACAACACCGAGCTGAGCAGCTGGGTCAGGGCGGCCTTCCACGCTCTGGCCATCGACGAGCAGCGCTCGGCGTTCCGACCGGCGCTGTGGCACCAGCAGTCCGGCGCCGCCCAGCAGGGCCAGGAGCTGAAACAGGTCTGGTTCGCCGGGGTGCACAGCGACATCGGCGGCAGCTACAAGGAGACGGGACTGTCGGACATCGCCCTGTTGTGGATGGTCGATCAGGCCCGCAGGTACGGGCTGGAGTTCGACTCCGACGTGCTCAACGACGCCGGGCCCAGGGTGATGAAGCCGGAGGAGAGCGTCGACTTCCGTGTGAGGCCGGACGGTTCGGGGGATGCGCACTCCTCGCGGACGGGAATGTACCGGCTGTCCAAGCCGCTGCACCGGCCCCTGGGCATGGCCGCGAACGACAAGGGCGAGCCCGACGGGAACGAATTCCTGTCGGTACCGGCCAAGGAGCGCTACGACCGGGACACCCGCTACCGGCCGCCGGAGCTGGCTCGGTACCTCGCCCGCCAGGAGCAGGTCCGACTGGAGCCCGTCCTGCTGCCGGGCCTCGCCGCGGGCCTGCCGCCCCTGCCCCCCGCAGTGGCCGGCCCGGGCTCGAGTGCCCAGGGCTCGACGGCCGCCGCACCGGACGGGCTCGACCGCACATCGTGACACCGCTGGTCGCGACACCGTCCTGGTACCTGACACCGCTGTAGGCGACACGGCTGTGGCCGTTTCCGGCCACGGACACCGGCCCGTCCCCCGCCGAGTCGGCTGCACCGAGAGTCCCGTCCCTCCCGGCCTTCCCGTCTCGTGCGGCCCGTCTCGTGCGGCCGACTCCGCCGAACGAAGGTGAGAAGACGGGCGGACGAACGGTGTCGTGTCGTTCATCGCGGGCGCTGTCACCACGAAGGCCGACCTCACGACGGATGGCCAAGGGGCGTTCCACCACGAGCAGCGGCCCGTGGTGACGGCGCCGCCCGGCGGTGGGCTCATCATCGCGCGTGACGAGGGTGGCGCTGCCGCGAGCGGCAGACTGAGGAATTTCGTCCCTGCGCCCATGGGCTGAACCCGCCGTGAGTCCACCGGTGGGAGCCCACCGGGTGCCGGAGCTGCCGGCGACCATCTGATGCTGACCCGCCTGCGGTCGCCCTTCCCGGCCGTGGGCACGATGGACGCTCGACCAGGGCGGGTCCTCCGGTGCGCAGAGCGGCAAGGACCGTGGGGCGGGCCTGCTGCGGCAGGGGGAAGCGGGTCCGGCCCTCGCGTCCGCCTTTCGGGCGGCACTTGCCCCGCCGTGGCCGCCCGTGTTGATCTGCTCACCGATCCCCGTACGGAAGGCGGCCCCCTATGGCCCTGTTCGATCTGCCCCTCGCCGAACTGCGCGCATACCGCAGCCTCTCCCCCGAGCCGGAGGACTTCGACGCGTTCTGGACGAAGACCCTCGACGAGGCGCGCAGCCATGAGCTCGACGCCCGGTTCGAGCGGGTGGAGTGCGGCCTGACCTCGGTGGAGGTGCACGATGTGACCTTCGCGGGCTTCGGTGGCCACCCGGTGAAGGGGTGGCTGATACTCCCCGTCGGCGCACGTGAACCACTGCCCCTGGTCGTTGAGTTCGTCGGCTACGGCGGCGGCCGCGGCCTGCCGCACACGCATCTGCTGTGGGCGTCGGCCGGCTTCGCGCACTTCGTGATGGACACGCGGGGCCAGGGCAGCGGCTGGTCGACCGGGGACACACTCGACCCCGTGGGCAGTGCGCCGTCGTATCCGGGCTTCCTGACGCGGGGCATCGAGGACCCGTACGCGTTCTACTACCGCCGGGTGTTCACCGACGCGGTACGCGCCATCGAGGCCGCCCGCTCCCACCCCGCGACCGACGCCTCCCGCACCGCCGCGGTCGGCGGCAGCCAGGGCGGCGGGATCACGCTGGCCGCCGCGGGACTCGTACCGGACCTCGCCGCCATAGCCCCGGACGTCCCGTTCCTGTGCGACTTCCCCCGCGCCACGGCCCTCACGGACCGCGACCCGTACCGGGAGGTGGGCAACTACCTCAAGACCCACCGGGGGCGGGTCGAGCAGACGGCGCGGACCCTCGCCTACTTCGACGGCGTCCACTTCGCGGCACGCGGGCGTGCGCCGGCGCTGTTCTCCGTGGCGCTGGAGGACCAGACCTGCCCGCCGTCGACGGTGTTCGCCGCTTTCAACGCGTACGCCCACGCGGACAAGCAGATCGAGGTCTACGACTTCAACGACCACGAGGGCGGCGGCCCGTTCCAGCAGGCCGCCCAGCTGCGCTGGCTGCCGAGGCGGCTGACTGCCTGACAGCCGCCTGACGGCGGTGTGACGGCCGGTCGCGCGGCGGCGCGTCCTGTGCACGGCTCCTGAGCATGTTTTCCGGGGAGGTCCGCAGGCTCAGGAGAAAGCGCTTACCGAAGCGGTCGGCCAGGGAGCCGGTCAGCCGCGGCGGGGCAGGCGGTGCAGTTCGACGTCCGACAGCCGGCCGTCGGACACCCGGGCCGTCATGTACGTGCAGTGGGGCTGTCGCCGGCGGTCGGTCGGCGAGCCCGGGTTGAGCAGCCGCAGCCCGGCCGGTGCCGTCGTGTCCCAGGGAATGTGACTGTGCCCGAACACCAGGACGTCGAGGCCGGGAAACCGCTCCGCGCAGCGGCGTTCGCGCCCGTGGGCGGGGCCGGTCTCGTGGACGACCCCGAACCGCACTCCGCCGAGCTCGGCCCGGGCGACCTCCGGCAGCCGGGTCCGCAGCTCGGACCCGTCGTTGTTCCCGTACACCGCGACGAGGCGTGCGGACCGGGACTCGAAGAGGTCGAGGGTCGCGGCGTCGATCCAGTCGCCGGCATGGATCACCACGTCGGCCGCGGCCATGGAATCCATCAGCTGCGCGGGCAGTCGGCGCGCACGGGCGGGCACATGGGTGTCGGAGGTCAGCAGCAGCCGCATGCCTCCACGATGCGCCGCGCGGCGGCCGTGCGCAGCCCGTCCGCCGCGCGAAGCCCGGTCCTGGGGAACGACCGGAACGACCGCTCCCGCATCGCCGCGCGAAGTCGTACGCATACCCCGTCGCGGACCGGGCAGCCGAAGGGTGAACGCTCGCCCGGCCCACCCCCCCGGCCGGCTGCGAGGCGTCGCGGCCCCGTCCTCGTCCCCCCGGAGGCGGGGCCGCTCTCTGCCTGCCACCGCCCTCCGAGTGAGCGGTACGCCGTCCCGTGCGGGCCGTTCTTCGCCGGGGAAACACCTGGTTCGCGGCATTCCGGTGGATTCGGGGCCCGATGCGGGTACTCGGCAGTGATCTGCCGCCGACGAACCGTCCGACCGCGGCCGTCCGCCGGTGGCTCCGGCCGAGACGGCCCGCAGCGGGCCGGAAGGACAGGTGACATCAGTGACCGCACCTACGCGATCACAGCGGGACGAAGGACAACCCGTGGGGGTCCGGGCCTACGCCGACGCGGAGGCGGCGGAGCGGGAGCTGCCCGCGCTGCTCTCCGACCGTGACGAGCCGCCCGAGTACCGCGCCGGGGTGGCAGCGGGATACAGCTGGGCCCTGGGGCGCGACGCCCGCGGGCCCGTCACCGGGGCGGGCACGGGCGGTGTGCCGGACATGGGACTGCTGACCGCGGAGATCGACGCCGCGGTCGTACGGGAGGACGAGGCCGTGGCGGACCCGGCCACCCGGGGCTACGTCCAGGGCGTGCACTCCGCCCTTGCCTGGATCTGCGGGTTCAGCGACCGGCGTGCGTAGGACGGCGTCCGGCGTGCGACGTCCCGCTCATCCGCCCGTCGGTCGCACGCTCGGGGTCGATGCCGTCGCCGACGACGGCCGTTGCTCGCCGGGCCGTCACCGGCAGCTCATGCGCCTGGTGGCCGCCGCTCGCGAGCATCCGGACCTCGCCGCGGGCGCTGATCTCCGCGCGCACGATCCCTGTCTCGTCCTCGTAGATCGGACTGCCTCCCGCTCCCGACATGTCGGTGCGCCGGACGACGACGACGTCGTCGACGGCCGACGCCTGGAAAATGAGTTCGTAGGTCTCCGGGTAATCCTCCATGACCGCCTCCCGGGCGCTCTGCGCGGCAGGGAAACACGTGCCTGCCGTGCGGCGCCCTCCCTTCCATCCTCACTCCGCTCAGGGCGCGGCGCACGGCCGCCCTGTCCTGCCCGCCTCGCGATACGGGTTTGGGCGGACACGCGCGCCCGTGGAAGGCTGACCGCGTGACGACGACGAACGCGGAACCTGGTGGGGAGCGGCTGCTCTACGGCTGCATGGGGCTGGGCGGGAGCTGGGACACCGCGCCGTACGGCGCCGGGGACATCGATGCCGCTCAGGCAGCGATCGAGGCGGCCCTCGACAGCGGGATCACGGTCTTCGACCATGCCGACATCTACCGGCACGGGAAGGCCGAGGCCGTCTTCGGTGAGGTCCTCACCCGCGCTCCCGGTCTGCGCGAGCGCATCGTCCTGCAGACCAAGTGCGGCATCCGGCTCGCCGACGGCGAGCGCCCGGGTATCTACGACCTGCGGGGCGCGAGCATCGTCCGGCGCGTCGAGGAGAGCCTCGGCCGTCTGCGCACCGACGTCCTGGACGTACTGCTGCTGCACCGGCCGGACCCGCTGGCCGACCCGGAGGACATCGCGGAGGCCCTGGCGTCACTGCACCGCCAGGGGCTGGTGCGCCGCTTCGGGGTCTCCAACATGAGCGCCGCGCAGATCTCGCTGCTGCAGAGCAGCCTCGATCTGCCCCTGGTCGCCAATCAGCTGGAGATGAGTCTCCACCGGCGCGACTGGCTCGAAGCCGGTGTCCTGGTCAACATCCCGGAGGCCGCGGCGAACGGCTTCCCGCTCGGGACGCTGGAGCACTGCCGGGCGCACGGGGTCGGGCTGCAGGCGTGGGGCGCGCTCGCCCAGGGGCGCTTCACGGGCCGGCAGGAGACGGCGTCGGAGCACGCGACGGCGCAGTTGGTCGCCGCGCTCGCCGAGGCGAAGGGCACCACACCGGAGACGATCCTGCTGTGGTGGCTCCAGCGGCATCCGGCCCGGATCGCGCCGGTCATCGGCAGCGCACGCCCCGAACGCGTTCGCGCCTGCGCCGACGCCGCCCGGCGCGAACCCGAACTCACCCACGAGGAGTGGTACGGCCTCTGGATCACCGCCAGGGGCGCGGCGCTCCCCTAGCCGCCGGGCCCGCGACGGGCGCCTGTGGCCCCCGGGGCGCGAGGCGCGGCGCGGGGGCCGTGAGCGCCCCGAGGGCCGGGGCCTCAGCAGAAGACCGCGCCCGGGCCGGCGCGGCCCGTCTCGGGGGCCGGGGCTCGGGGGCCGGGGCCGTTCATCGGTCGCGGGACCGTGCTCCTCCGGGCGCGCGACGGGCGCGCCGTGCTGTCCTGGCCGGCGACGCCCACCTGAACCGCTCCTGGGCGGCGCCGCGCTTCCGGGCCGCGGCAGGCCGCCGCGACCGCTGACCGGCACGCAGCACCGCGCCTCTCCTGGCCACCGAGCGCCCCGGCAGGGAAGCGCGGCCGCCGAAAGACCGCTCCCTTGGCGCCGGCGCGCCCTGGGCCCCGCCTCTGTAGGGAAGCACGGCCGCGCCGACCTCGTGCAGAAGACCGCGCCCGGGCCGTCTCGCATGCGGGGCCGGGCCCGTCGCGTCGTCGCGGCGGCCCGGCCCCGGCCATGCACGCACGTCAGTGGCGGAAGACGTCCTTCGCCTTCTCCTTGGCCTGCCGGGCGTCGCCCTTCGCCTGTTCCGTGCGTCCCTCGGCCTCGAGCCTCTCGTTGCCGACGGTGCGGCCCGCGGCTTCCTTCGCCTTGCCCTTCGCCTGCTCGATCTTCGAGCGGGACTTCTTCTTGGCCATGAAACTCACATCCCAGCTGCATCCGACGTCATGGCTTGTTCTTCGACTGTCCGCAGGCACGCTCCCCAAACGTCGCCGGCCCCCTGACCAGGCACCAGGGTGGTCGGTCGCGTTTCCGCGGCCGTGGTGTGACGCTGGAGGCATGAGCTGGGCGTCATGGACAACTCGCAATGTCTACACAGGGCGTGGCGGTGCGCTCACGGAGGAGACCGGTGTCATGACGGGGAATCTCACGGTGCACACCACGTGGGCCGACGGCACGGCACAGGTCGCTCTGCAGTTCACCGACGCGACCGACTGGTTCACGATGACGGGCAGCCCCACTCCCTGCCCCTCGGAGGAGGCGAGCCGGGCGCTGCACGACGCTGTGGTGCAGGCGGTCCGGAACGGCGCGGGGGCGGTGGTCCCCGCCTGGGCGCCGCAGGAGTGAACGCGCCCCGGCGCGGTGCCGCCGTCCCCGCAGGACGGGCGGCCCCGCGGCGGTCGGGCCTGTCCGGAAGCGTCGCGGCCGGCACGCGGTCGCGCTCGACGATCATCAGGAGGCTGCACGGTGCAGGACATGTGGGTCTACTCGACCGACAGCGGCTACGCCCCGGCGCGGGATCTGACGGGTTTCACGGTCGAGGCGCCGGACGGGGTGCTGGGTCGCGTCGACCGCCGGTCCGACAGGCCGGGGATGCAGCACCTGGTCGTCGACACCGGTGCATGGGTCTTCGGGCGGAGCGTGCTGGTCCCGGCCGGCTTCGTCCGGCGGATCAACGCCAGTGAGCGGCGCGTCACCGTGATCGCCACCAAGGAGCAGATCAAGAACGCTCCCCGGTTCACCACCGACAGCCAGACAACAGACAGCGGCTATCTGACCGAGGTGGCCCGCTACTACGCCGGGCTCGGCCTCGCGGACACGCCCGCCGACTGACCGGGCGCCATTGACCACGCGCCGCGGCGGCCGGTGTGTCAGCGGCTGCGGCGGATGGCACGCCGCTTCAGCCTGCGGCGTTCGGTCTCGTTCGTGCCTCCCCACACGCCGACGTCCTGGCCTGCCTCCATCGCCCACCGCAGGCACGGCTCCCGCACCGGGCAGCGCCCGCAGATCGTCTTGGCCTCCGCCTCCTGCATGAGCGCGGGGCCGCTGGTGCCGATGGGAAAGAAGAGGTCGGGGTCCGCGTCGCGGCATGCCGCTTCGTCACGCCAGTCGTCCATGTGTGCCTCGTAACGGTCTTGGGGCGTACGGGTGTTCGGCCGTTTCCGTGCCGTCCTGCCGGGTGACCGCCGTGCTGGCGACGAAACGGGCCGGCGGCGGTCCCGTCGCGCTCGCGGGCGTGATGCAGGAGATCGCGAAGGCCGCCAAGAAGCCGACGGAGGCCAGGGCCGTCGTCCAGACGGGCCTCGTCATCGCCGGCGCCGACGGACACGTCGAGCAGGCGGAGCTGGATGTCATCCGGGAGGCCTGCGCCGCGCTGGGTCTGTCCCCCACGGAGTTCGGCTGCTGAGGACACGCCGGTGCCGACCGCTCACGGCCCAGGCAGGCCCACGGGCGGCCGGCGCGACCGGCGGTCAGGCAACCGGCCGGCGGTCAAGGGCGGGGTGCGGGATCCCGACCGGCGGTGCGGTGCACGGTGACCGGGTCGAACGTGACGCCGGTCCGTGAGCCGTCGTCGGCCCAGCGGACCTCGACGCGGTCGCCGTCCACGGTCACTTCGTCGACGGCACCGGCGAGCGGCGCGGGGTCCGGCCCTGCGGTCGTGAGCGTCGCCAGTGCCGCGTAGAGCGCCGTGCCCTCCGCCGGCGCGGTGAGCATGGGCAGCACCGCCCGTGGGGTGTACGCCGTCCCGTGCGGGGCCCGCACCTCGTCCTGTGCGCGCCAGCCGTGCAGCGGATGCAGCGCCGAGTGCAGCGGTTCGCCGGGGCCGGTCGCCCAGCCCGTCTGCTCGACCCCGGCGCCGGGCGGGGCGCCGATCACCCGGTGGACGCGCAGTTCGAGACGCCCGTGTGCGACGGTGACGCTCTCCACCCGCAGCCCGGGCACCATCGGCGGCCCGGCGGGGAACACCGGCCGGTGCCACGAGGCCGCCCAGCCCCAGCCGTCACCGCCTCCGGCGCCGAGCGGGTGGATACGGCGGCGGACGCTGCGCCTGTCGTCGACCACGACGGCGAGGTGGTTGTCCGCCGTGTCGGCGGTCGCGGTCGGGCCGGTCCGGGTGGAGTACGCCTGGCGGCCGTAGAGCGGATCGTCGGCGTCGGCCGACTCCCCCTCGTGCGGCCGGACATGGTCGCTGCCGTGGTTGTGGAGCCGGACGACCCCGTCGTCGCGGGTGCTCTGGATCAGCAGCCCGGGCGCGGGCAGCGCGAGCACCCGGTCGGGTCCCTCGCTCGGTGCGGCCGCCTCCGTGGCGGTCCACAGCGGATGCCCGGCCGGGGCCAGCAGGCAGACGAACGCCTTGGACGCCCAATAGGGCGAAGCCGGGCCGGAGTAGCGCTGCAGTGTCCCCTCGTGCGGCCCGTGCCAGCCGAGGCCGAGCAGGCCGTCCGGTCCGACGGCGCCGCGGTCGAGGAAGTACCGCAGCGATCCGCTGATCAGCCTGCGGGAGACACCCGGCGGGAAAGGGGTGTGGCCGGTGAGGGCGCCGAGGCCCACGGCCGACGCGGCGGCGAAGCGGTAGGTGAGCGAGCGGCCGAAGTGGACGGGTGCGCCGTCGCCGCCGAAGAGCAGCCCGAGGCTTTCCAGGTGTTCGCGCAGCCGCTCCCCGTACGGGTCCGTCCCGGCGCCGCCGAGCACGGCGTCGAGCACCGGATACAGGTGCAGGGCCCAGCCGTTGTAGTGGTCGAAGGCACGGCCGTCGCCGTCGGCGTACCAGCCCTGGCCGCGGTACCAGCTCTCCAGCAGGCCGAGGGCTCGTTCCCGGGCACGGGCGGTCTCCGCGTCGCCGCGGCCGACGGACTCCAGGAACCCTGCCACCGTGTACGGGAAGAGGTACCAGTTGTTCGGCGAGGGCACATGGCGCAGGGCGCCGCGCAGCCAGTCCTCCGCCCGGTCCCGGGCGTCGTCGTCCAGCCGGTCCCACAGCCAGGGCCGGGTCATCCGCAACCCGAGGGCCACGGAGGCGGATTCGACCATCGGCTGGCCCGCGACGTGGTGGCCGAGGACCGGCGGCCACGACTCGGTGTCGTCCCGGCCGGGGGTGCGGGTGCCGGCCGCGAGTCCTTCCGCGTACCGCTCGAGCCGGCCGGACGGGTCCTCGCCCCCGGCGCCCGCCACCCGGAACGCGGCCGCGAGGAACGTGCGGGCGTACCCCTCGAGGCCGTCGGAACGGACGCCGGACACCGAGGCCCGGCCGGGCAGATGGAGCAGGGCGCCACGCGGCGTGGCCCACTTCCAGGCGGCGGCCAGCAGCCCGTCGGCGGCGGCCTCCCAGTGGTCGCGGGTGTAGCCGGTGTACGGGCTCCGCGCGCGGTCGTCGCCGGGCAGCCGGAGGGCGGCCGGGGCGGCGGGGCCGGGCACCGCGGCGGCCTCCATGGCGAGCGCGGCGCGGGGACGCCGGTCTGCGGGGCCGGGGGCGGCCGCGGTGCCGATCATCTCGCTCCTGGGCGGTGTCGTCGGAACGGACCGCTGCGGAGCAGGGCCGACATGGACACCGGTCATCCTGAGCGACGGGTGGGAACGAGGTCAACAGATCGATCAGTGCTGCGAAGAGCGGTCGGCCGTAGGCCACGACCGTGCACTCCTGCGGCACCCGGACGCCGCCGGCGGGCTCGTGCCTTGTCGCAGTGCCGTCTCCGGGTCAGCCGGGCGACTCCTCGGGTGCCGGCACTCCGGGACCGCCGGCTTCCTGGCTCCCGCGGCGCCCGGCCCCCGCCTCGTCGACCTCGGGAACGTCCTCCGCCTGCCCGGCGCGCCGGTCCGCGGTCTCCTCCCGCTGCGGCTGTTTCTGCGCCCCGGCCTGCTGGTCCTGCATGTCGCGCGGCAGCGGGTCGTGGTTGTCCTCGAAACCCTCCGGGCGGTAGTCGTCGCTCATGGCGGCCTCCCTCGTGGCGTGGGTACGGCGTGCGTTCGGCATCGCGTGGTTCGTGGTCGGCGGCGTCGTCCGGAAGTCGCGGGTACCCGCCTGGACCGTGCCGACACGAGGGCGGCGGCACTCCCGCGACCGGGCCACCCGCACGTGTAGAAAGAGGCGATGCGAGCCATCACAGTCAACCGCTACGGCGGCCCCGAGGTTCTGGAGTTCGCCGAGACCGCCGATCCCAAGGTCGCGCCCGACGCCGTCCTCGTCCGGGTGAGGGCCGCCGGCGTGAACCCCGTCGACTGGAAGATCGTCGGTGGATATCTCGATCCGATCATGAACGTCCACTTCCCTCTGATCCCCGGCTGGGACGTGTCGGGTGTCGTCGAGGCGGTCGGGCTGGACGCGACCGAGTTCTCCGTGGGCGACGAGGTCTGCGGCTATGTGCGCAAGGACGAGGTGCAGCACGGCACGTTCGCCGAGTTGGTCGCGGCTCCGGTCCGCACGCTGGCGGCCAAGCCGGCCTCCTTGAACTGGCAGCAGGCCGCCGGCCTCCCGCTCGCCGGCCTCACGGCCTTCCAGTCGCTGGCGCGCATCGGCGTCACACGCGGCGACACGGTCCTGGTGCACGCCGCCGCCGGCGGTGTGGGCGCCTTCGCCGTGCAGATCGCCGTCGCACAGGGGGCACGGGTCATCGGCACGGCGAGCGAACGCAACCACGACTTCCTGCGCTCGCTCGGCGCGGAGCCGGTCGTCTACGGAGAGGGCCTCGCCGACCGCGTACGCGCCCTGGCGCCCGACGGCATCACCGCGGCCGTCGACTACGTCGGCCAGGACGCGGTGGAGGTCTCCCAGCAGCTCCTCACCGACCCGTCCCGGGTGGCGTCCGTCGTGGACGCCTCGGTCACCGAGCGCGGCGGCCACCATGTCTGGGTGCGGCCCAGCAGCACCGATCTGGCGGAACTGGGGCGCCTCGCCGACGCGGGCTCTCTCACCGTGCACATCGACACCGCACTGCCCCTGGCCGAGGCGGCGGAGGCGTTCCGTCTGAACGCGGCCGGCCGCACTCGCGGAAAAATCGTGCTCGAAGTCGCCTGAGCAGGGGCAAACGATCTGCACCCGCCTATTGTTGGGCACATCGGCACAAGCGGTGATCAAGGGTCGGACCGGGCTTCCTCCGAGGCCGTTCGACCGGGCTCCCGAGGAGATCTGTCATGGCGGACGCGATCGAGACGGCCGAGGCCGACCAGGCCCTGAAAGAGAAGCACCGGAAGATGTGGGCGCTGGGCGACTACCCCGCGGTGGCCGGCGACCTCATCCCCGGCCTGGGCGCCACCCTGGTCCGCGCGTGCGGGGTGAAGGCGGGCGACCGCGTGCTCGACGTCGCCGCCGGTACGGGCAACGCGGGGATTCCGGCGGCCCGGGCCGGCGCCGACGCCGTGGCCTGCGACCTGACGCCGGAGCTGCTGGACGCCGGGCGACGGCTGGCGGAGCAGCAGGGCGTCGGTCTGGTCTGGCAGGAGGCCGACGCCGAGGCGCTTCCGTTCGGCGACGGCGAGTTCGACACCGTCATGTCGTGCGTCGGGGTGATGTTCGCCCCGCACCATGAGGCGGCAGCCGGCGAACTCGTCCGGGTCTGCCGCCCCGGCGGCACCATCGGCCTGCTCAGCTGGACCGCCGAGGGGTTCATCGGCCAGATGTTCGCCGTGATGCGGCCGTACGCGCCCGCTCCGCCGCCCGGCGCCCAGCCACCGCCGCTGTGGGGGAACGAGGACCATGTCCGCACACTGCTCGGGGACCGGGTGACCGATGCCGAGACACGTAGGGCGACCGTGGAGGTGGACCGCTTCGAGCGGCCGGAGGCCTTCCGCGACTACTTCAAGACCGCCTACGGCCCGACCATCGCCGTCTACCGGAACATCGCCGACTCCCCGGACCGGATCGCGGAGCTGGACAGCTCCCTCGTGGAACTCGCCCGGCAGCACGGCTGCGGCACGGGGCGTTCGACCATGGAGTGGGAGTACCTGCTGCTGACCGGCCACCGGAGCGCGTGACCGCGGCCGACCCGCGCCCGTGAGCGCCCTCGATCGAGCCCGACCCCCGTCGACCCTCGATCGAGCCCGACCCCCGTCGACGAGGGAACCCCGCCGCGACGGGGGAGACGCGGCGGGGCCCGGTGGACGTATGCCCGGATGGCGGCGATGCACACATCCGGGCCCGCGGCGGTACCGGCGACGTCCGCAGGGCCGCTCACCTCGGGACTCCGCCCTCCGCGGGCCGGCCGCGGGCGAGGCGGGCTCAGCCTCCGGACGTCCTGCGCACACAGGCGGCCACCACGTCCCGCAGATTCCCCGTACGGCTCATCAGCTCGCGCTGGAAGCGGGCCCCGTTGCCGGTCTCCCGCAGCGCGGCCGCCGCCTCCTGCACCCGGCGCGCGTCGCCCGCGTCCTCCAGGGCCTCGCCGACGTGGCCGATCAGCGCCCGGACCACGTCGGCCGCGGGCTCGGGGCGCATGGTGAGCGGATGGACCAGCCGCTCCTCCAGTCCGGAGCGGCCCGCCCGCCACGAGGCCAGCCGCAGCAGGCCGACGCCGAGCGGCGCGGGCGGCACCTCCGCGCGCCACTCACGGGCCGCGGTCTCGACCAGGCCGCGGACGAGCGCGGCGATCAGCACGGTGGCGGCCGGGTCCAGGCAGACGTCGGCCACCCGGATCTCCACGGTCGGGTACGTGGCCGAGAGCCGGGCGTCGAAGTAGATCATCCCCCGGTCCCGCAGGGCACCGGTGCTCACCATCGCGGACACCTGCTCGTGGTACCGGTCCGCCGAGCGGAAGAGTTCCGTGGGCCCGGCCGACGGCCAGCGGCCCCAGACGCTGCTGCGGTAGCTCGCGTAGCCGCTGTCCCTGCCCTGCCAGAACGGCGAGTTCGCGCTGATCGCCACCAGGACGGAGAGCCACGGGCGGATCCGGTCGAGGACCGCGACGCCCTCCTCGTCCGACCCGACCGAGACATGGACATGACAGCCGCAGGTGAGCTGTTCCTGCGTGGTCAGCCCGAACTCCTCCGCCATCCAGCCGTACCGCTCACCGGCCGCCAGCGACGGGCTGACGGGCAGCGGCGACGTCGCCAGGGCCGCGACCGCCGCTCCCAGCCGTTCGGCGTGGCGGGCGGCCTCCGCGCGCCAGCGGACGACCTCGTCGGCGAGAGCGTCCATCGCGGCCTGCGGGTGCGTGGCGAACTCGAGCTGCTCCCGCTGCAGCTCCGCCTCGAACACCTCCTGGCCGTCGCCCCCCTCGCGGCCGGCCGAGGCGAGCACCGCCGCGGACAGCGCCTGCGGCTCCCCGGAGTCGGGGTCGACGAGGAGCAGTTCCTCTTCCACACCCACGGTGCGCACGCCCATCAGTTCTCCCCATCGGCCGCAGTCGAGACCTCTCAGGTGCCCGCACTCGGCCGCTCGATGCGCGCGGGCACCCGGTCCCAGGAGGCGGAGCCGATCGAAGGTCTGTCCTAGCGCCGCGTATGTGGGCGAAGTGGGGGCAGACGCGCCCTATGGAGCGCTTTGCCCGGCTGCGGAAGCAGCCCGTCCCCCACCATCGGACCGACATGTGCGGCGTGCGCGCCGAAGGCCGGGCCGGACACGCGGCGAGATTCCTGCCGGAGGCGTGTCCACTGCCCGGGACGGAGCCGGAGCCGTGATACCGGGCGCGGCGGGCGCCGTCGCTCTGCTGGCCGCTCTGCTGCTCCCGGCGCTGCTCCTGGGACTGGTGGTCGTGCTGGACCGCTACGAGGAGCGGCTGTTCCCGACGAGCGGCGCACGGGGGCGGCACGCCGCGCGGAAGCCGGTACCGGAGGGCCGTCGCGCGGCGGCCGGGGCGTCCGGCCGAAGCCGCCCGCCGCGACGCAGTGACGCAGCGACGCAGTGACACCCGGAGGCTGTGGCGAACCCCTGCCGGTGATCGACGGCTCCCCGTCCACCCCCTCCGCCCCGTTTGCGGGCATTTCCCGGGCACCGGAGGGTAGGCGGAGACGCCCATGGACGCAGGGACGCGCAGCGAGGAGGAGTCGATCGTGCCCGAGCAGAACGACGAGGCCAGGAACCCGGTGTCGAAGCACCCGCAGCCGGATTTCCCCCAGCAGGAGCAGCAGCACCCGGGCTGGACCGGGCCGATGGACCCGCCACCCGACCACGGCGAGGAGAGCTACCGGGGCAGCGGTCTCCTCCGCGACCTCAAGGCGGTGCTGACGGGCGGCGACTCGGGCATCGGCCGTGCGGTCGCGCTGGCCTTCGCACGCGAGGGCGCCGACGTGCTGTTCACGCATCTCCCGGAGGAGGAGAAGGAAGCGGCGCGCACGCGCGCGCTGGTCGAGGAAGCGGGCCGCAAGGCGGTCGCCGTGGCCTGCGACATCCGGGAGGAGGAGCAGTGCCGGCAGGTGGTCGACCGGGCCGTGACCGAGTTCGGACACATCGACATCCTGGTCAACAACGCGGCCTACCAGATGTCGCAGCCGGACGGGATCAGCGCGATCACCACGGAGCAGTTCGACCGGGTCATGCGCACGAATCTGTACGGCATGTTCTGGCTGTCGAAGATGTCGCTGCCGCACATGCGCCGGGGCGGCTGCATCATCAACTCCACGTCCGTACAGGCCTACAAGGCCAGCCCGCATCTGCTCGACTACGCCATGACGAAGGGCGCGATCGTCACCTTCACCCAGGGGCTGGCGCAGATGGTCGCGTCGGACGGGATCCGCGTCAACGCCGTGGCGCCCGGGCCCGTATGGACACCGCTGATTCCCGCGACCATGCCGGACACCGCCGAGTTCGGCAAGCAGTCGCCGCTCGGCCGGCCCGCGCAGCCCGCGGAGATGGCGCCCGCCTATGTCTTCCTCGCGTCACCGCAGGCGAGCTACATCACGGCCGAGATCGTCAACGCGACGGGCGGGACTCCGCTGCCCTGACCGGCCGCTCCTCCCCCTGGCCCGCACTGCCCCTCCCCCTTTTCCCTCACTGACCCGCTCCCTGGCCGCGCCCGCCGTCCAGTACGCGCAGCAGTCGGGCCACCTCCGTGGCGACGGCGTCGCGGGCGGGGCCGAGGTACTTGCGGGGGTCGACGGACTCGGGACGGGCTTCGAGGAAGTCGCGGGCGGCCCGGGTGAACACCTTGTTCAGCTGGGTGGCGATGTTCACCTTGGTCATGCCGGCCTCGACGGCCTTGGTGAGGCCCGGGTCCCCGACGCCGGAGGAGCCGTGCAGGACGAGCGGCACGCTCACGGCGTCCCGCAGCCGGGTGATCAGCTCGAAGTCGAGGACGGCGTCGCGGGTGAGCATGGCGTGCGAGCTGCCCACGGCGACCGCGAGAGCGTCGACGGCGGTGGCGGCGACGAAGTCGCGCGCCTCTCCGGGATCGGTGCGTACGCCGGGGGCGTGCGCACCGTCCTTGCCCCCGACCTCGCCGAGTTCCGCCTCGACCCATACCTGCTCGGCGTGGCAGCGCGCCGCGATCTCCCGGGTCCGGGCCACGTTCGTCGCGTACGGAAGGCTGGAGGCGTCGAACATCACGGAGGTGAAGCCGAGTTCGACGGCGTCGTGCACCAGGTCCGCGGACTGGGCGTGGTCCAGGTGGACGGCGACGGGGGCGCTCGACGCGCGGGCGACGGCGAGCGCCGCGAGCCCGATCGGCGCCAGCGAGCCGTGGTAGCGGACGGTGTTCTCGCTGATCTGCAGGATCACCGGCCGTCCGGCGGCCTCCGCGCCGCGGACGATGGCCTCGGCGTGTTCGAGCTGCACCACGTTGAACGCGCCGACGCCCACGCCGTCCCGCGTCGCGGAGCGGACGATGTCGTCAGTGGGCGTGAGCGGCATGGGCTTCCTCCACGAATGCGGCGGTACGAAGGCGGCGACAAGGGCCCTCGTCAGGCACGGCTGTTCTCCAGGACGACGGACCGGGTGAGGTTGCGGGGCCGGTCGGGGTCCTGGCCGCGCGACACGGCGATGAGGACCGCGAGCCGCTGGGCGCGGACGAGGTCGGCGAGCGGGTCGAGGTCCGGGCCGGTGCCGCTGCCGGTGGAGTCGGCGACGAGGGATCCGCCGACGCGTGCGACGTCGTCCGCCAGGCCGTGCGGGAGCGGGCCGAACGCCCAGACGACGCGACCGGGACCGGTGATGCTGATCGGGCCGTGCCTGTACTCCATCGCCGGGTACGCCTCGGTCCAGGCGCCGGCGGCCTCCCGCATCTTCAGCCCGGCCTCCAGTGCCAGGCCGTGGGTCCAGCCGGTACCGAGGAAGGTGAACTGCTCGGCACCGCACACGGCGGCGTCGAGCGGCTCCACGACGGCCCGTTCGGCGTCGCGGATCGCGTCGTCGAGGGTCCGTACGCCGGCGGGCAGGGCGTCCTCCGCCTCCAGGTGGGCGCGCAGCAGCGCGAGGTTGGCGCTGGCGAACCGGGTCTGGACGACGGACTCCTCGTCGGCGAAGTCCAGTACGGCGACGGCGTCGGCCGCCCGCATGACGGGGGTCGCGGGGTCGGCGGTGATCGCCCCGGTGGGCACCGTGCCCTTCACCCGGTGCAGCAGGTCGAGGACCTCGGTGGTGGTGCCGGACCTGGTGATGGCGAGGACCCGGTCGTAGCGGCGGCCGTGCGGGAACTCGGAGGCGGCGAAGGCGTCGGTCTCGCCGTGACCGCCGCTCTCGCGCAGGGCGGCGTAGGACTGGGCCATGAACCAGGAGGTTCCGCAGCCGACGACGGCGACGCGCTCCCCGCGGCGGGGCAGGGCCGCGGTGTGCCGGGGCAGCGACTGGGCGGCCTGCCGCCATACGGCGGGCTGGGTGGCGATCTCGGCCGAGGTGCGGGAGGAGGTCTGGGCGGACACAGTGGCGTACTCCTTCGGGGAAGGGCGGGGCGGTGTCGGCTACGGCTGGGGCCAGGACCGGTCTACTGCACCGAACCGGCGGTGGGCCCGGACGCCACCTGGCGTTCGGTGAAGGCGAACACGCGCCTGTCGGCAGGGACACCATGCCTCATCTGCATGAAGCTGCGCAATACGCGTCCCTTTCGAGCAATTACGAGCAGCCTGCCCCCGTCCCGTCGGCGGAGCGTTGTGCGAACGTTGCCGTGATGCCCTCGCTCCACCTGCTCGCTCCGCGTCCCTTAGCGTGTCGAGAGCGCAGGGACCGATGCCCGAAGGAGTCCGACACATGTCCAAACACGAGCGGTGGAGCAGACTGCTGGAGTTGCTGGCCGCCGAGGGCAGGCTGGACGTCGAGGACGCCGCGACGGCCCTGGAGGTGTCGCCCGCGACCATCCGGCGGGATCTGGACGAGCTCGCCGAGCAGCAGATGCTGGTCCGCACCCGGGGCGGAGCCGTCGCGCACGGCGTCTCCTACGAACTGCCCCTGCGCTACAAGTCCTCCCGGCAAGCCTCCGAGAAGCAGCGCATCGCCGCGGCCGTCGCCGAGCTCATCGGCGAGGGCGACGTGGTGGGTCTCAACGGGGGCACCACCACGACCGAGGTGGCGAGGGCGCTGGCACTGCGCGCCGGAGCGGGCCGGCGGGACTCGCCGGACGCGTCCGGCCCCTCGCTCACCGTCGTCACCAACGCGCTCAACATCGCGGGCGAGCTCGCCGTGCGCCCCCAGATCAAGATCGTGGTCACCGGCGGTGTGGCCCGGCCCCAGACGTACGAACTCGTCGGCCCCCTGACCGTGGGGGTGTTGAACGAGGTCGTCCTGGACGTCGCCGTCCTCGGCGTCGACGGCGTCGACCCCCGGCTGGGCCTGATGACCCACCAGGAGGACGAGGCCAGCATCAGCCGGCTCTTCGCCGAGCGGGCGCGCCGCGTCATCGTGGTCACCGACTCGTCGAAGATGGGCAGGCGCGCCTTCGCCAGGATCTGCGGGCTGGACCGCGTCGACGTCCTGGTGACCGACTCGGCGCTGTCCGCCGACATGGCGGCCCGGCTCGCCGAGGCCGGCATCAAGGTCCACGCCGTCTGACACGGTCAGCGCGGACCGCGGACGACGCCGGCGGCCCCCCGCACGAGTGCGACGGGCCGCCGGCGGCCGTGAGGCGGGGACACCCGGACAGGTCAGGGAGCGATCGCCATGTCGAAGACGTGGATGTTCCCGTTGCTCGGCAGGACCACGAACTCCACCTGCTTCGCGGGGTCCAGCGGGATCGAGTGGGCGAAGATCCGGTACGCGATGCCCGCGTTCCCGTACCCGTTCGGCCGGTTGCGGCCGTCGGACGAGGCGACCAGGGTCGCGCCATGGGCGTTCGCGGGGTCGAACGACCAGTTGGGGAAGCCGAACGAGCCGGTGCCGCTGGTGCCGTCCGTGTAGTACACGGTGGCGCTGCCCACCGCTCCGCCGGTGACGCCGGAGCCGAGGAAGACCAGCTTGCTCCCCTGGCCGGTCATGGTGATCGCCTGGCCGGTGCCGGACACGTTGCCCTTGGTGCCCGGCGCCGCGTCGGGCCAGGTCAGTTCGGCGCCCAGTGCCTTCACCGGGGCACCCGGCGTGAGGCCCACGTCGGCGAGCCTCTGCGCGGAGAAGCTGTTGCCGTCACCGTCGTAGTCGCCCGGCGCGGTGTCGCTCTCGTCGGTGACGCCCACGTTGTTGTAGGCGGCGGCGAGGTTCGCCAGCGGGGTGCCGCTCGTCCGGGTGCGGGCGCCCGTCGCGGAACCGGCGCCGTCCCCGCCCTGGTAAGTGGCTCTGGCGGTGAAGGTCCGTACGGTGAATCCGGACCGCTGCTCCGGCACCTGGATCCGGAACTCGGCGGCGGCGGTGGCGCCGGCGGCGAACGTACCGGCGAAGCTGCGCGCCGCCGGCTGTACGGCCCAGCCGGCGGGGCCCTTGAACGACACCTCCAGGGACCGCATCCGGTCGGGTCCGGCGTTCTTGACCGTCACCGTCACCGAAGAGACGGCCGGTCCGTCCAGGTCGACCGGGGAGATCGTCACCTCGGTCGCCGCGGCGGCCGGGACGGGTTCCGGTTCGGCGGCGACCGCGGGGACTGGCAGCGTCGCTGCCGCCGCCACCGCCATGGCTCTGAGAGAGATGATCAGTCCGGCTGGTCTCACTGACTGCTCCTTCGGTCGGGGGGCGGGTGGGGGCACTCAGGCGACGGGGGGCATCTCGGAGGTGCGGGAGTCCAGGCCCATGCGCAGATTCACCCAGGAGCCCCGGGTGAAGTCGGGGACCTGGACGGGACGGCCGCCCGCCGCGAGGGACTTGACGCTCAGCGGCACCGGCGCGCACCAGGCGGCGGAGTCGTAGACGTCGATGTCGGGGACGAGTCCGGCCCGCATCAGCTGGACGGTGCGCCACTGCAGCACGTAGTCCATGCCGCCGTGGCCGCCGTTGTTCGCGGCGTCGTCGCCGATCTTCTTCCAGAGCCAGTGGTCGAACTCCTTGCGGTACGCGTCGAACGACCTCCACGCGTGGCCGCTGTGGTCGGGCTCGACGTAGATGCGGCCGCCGCCGGTCGCCATGACGCCCGCGTAGTCCTCGAAGATGCCGCGGCTGCCGGCCAGGCTGTTGATCCGGCTGTACGGGCGGGGCGAGCTGACGTCGTGCTCGGCCCTGATGACCCGGCCCTTCGCGGTGTCGATCAGGCAGGTGACGAGGTCGCCGTTGATGTAGGTCTCGTTCCACGAGGGGTGGGACCTCGGGACGAACCGCTCGCGGTAGTCGGCCAGCCCCTTGGGCTCGGTCGCGGTGGCCCGCAGCACCGTCATACGGTCGCCGCGGTTGATGTCCATGGCGGCGGCGACCGGCGCGAGACCGTGCATCGCGTAGAAGGAGGCGGTGCTGCGGGTGTGCCACAGGCGCCGCCAGGCGTCGGTGTAGTACGTGTCGGAGAAGAGCAGGGCGCGCAGGTCGTGCAGATAGCCGCCGTGGCCGTTGGTGACGTCGCCGAACAGGCCCTCGTGCGCCATCTTCAGCATCGCCAGCTCGTTGCGCCCGTAGGAGCAGTTCTCCGCGAGCATCAGATGGCGGCGGGTGCGCTCGGAGGTGTCGACGAGGTCCCACAGCTCGTCCAGCTCGGTGGCGACGGGCAGTTCCACGATGACGTGCTTGCCGGCCAGCAGCGCGTCCTTGCCCTGGTGGTAGTGGAACTCCCAGGGCGTCGCGATGTAGACGAGGTCGATGTCGTCGCGCCGCAGCAGCTGCGCGTACGACTCGTCGGAGCCGCCGTACTCGGCGGGGCGCGGCTTTCCGTCGGCGGCCAGCCGGTCGGCGGTGCGCCTGGCCCGGTCCGCGCGGATGTCGCAGACGGCGGTCACGGTGCAGCCGGGGACGGCGGACCAGCCCCGGCTCATCCCGGAGCCCCGGTTGCCGAGCCCGATCACGCCGACGCGGACGGTCCGGTGGACGTCGTAGGGCACGTCGATCATGGACTTCTGGCCCGGCCCGCGCCGGGGTGTCGGTGCCGGCGCCGCCGTGTCCCGGGCGAGGGGTGCGGCCTGCGCGAAGCCGGCGCCGGCGGCCAGCGCCCCGGTGGCCACAGCTCCTCCCAGAAGCAATCGGCGTGAGACTGCGGGAATTTCGGGCATGAGGGCACGCTCCTCGGTCCGTGATTCGGCATCACTGGCGGGGAAGACTCTGGCGGGATCGGCGCAGGCATGTCAATAGTTGTTCATAAGGCCGCCGTTCCGAACAAGAACAAGCATGATGAGGGGGTTCAGAAGCGCTGTGCGCCCTTCTCGGCGCTGTGCGGGGCGGCCCGGCCGCCACCACGGTGCGGCAGGTCGGCGAAGATGGTCGTGTCCCCGTCCCCGTATGCGAGGAGCGTCAGCGCAGATGCCCACTTCCGGTTCCGGCTCGAGACCGCCGACGATCGCCGACGTGGCACGCCTCGCCGGCGTGTCGCGCACGACGGTCTCCCACGCCCTGAACGGGCTCGGCAAGGTCGACCCCCGGACGCGGGAGCGCATCAAGCAGGTGGCCCAAGAGCTCGGCTACCGCCCCAATCTGCGGGCGCAGCGGCTGCGGCGCGGGCAGGCGAAAGCCATCGCGCTCGCCTCCTCGATGCCGTTCGCGGTGGCGGGCGGCCCGTCACGGCTCGGTTTCTACATGGAGGTCGCGGCGGCGGCCGCGGAGAGCGCCCTGCTGCACGGCTACGCGCTGGTACTCGTACCGCCGGTGCGGTCCGGCTCCGCGCTCTACTCCGTCGACATCGACGGGGCGATCGTCGTCGAGCCGGACGCCGACGACGCGGCGGCGGCGCAACTGCGGGAGCGGGGGCTGCCGTACGTGGCGCTCGGCCGGCCGGTGTCGCCCGACGACGACGCGCCGTACGTGGACCTGCGCGGCGGTCGTGTGGCGGAGCTGCTGCTGACCCACCTTCACGAACAGGGCGCCGCACGGCCGGCCCTGATCATCGGTTCCGGCTCCCGGCACTCGTCCGTGGACGCGCTCGCCGCGTACGAGCGAGTCGCCGAGGAGCGCGGCTGGACGCCGGTCGTGGCGAGGGCTCCCGAGTCGGGCGGCGAGCAGGCCGGGTACGAGCAGTGCGCCGCCCTGCTCGCCGAGCATCCCGAGGTGGACGCGGTCTGCGCCCTGGTGGACGCCTTCGCGGTGGGCGCGGTCCGGGCGATCCGGGACAGCGGACGTGCCGTGCCGGACGACGTCATGGTCGTCACCCGCTACGACGGCCTGCGCGCCCGCACCTGCGAGCCGCCGCTGACGGCGGTCGACCTGCATCTGGACCGGGCGGCGTCCGACGCGGTGGAACTGCTGCTGGGACGGCTGCGCGGTGACACCGCCACCGCGGCGGTGGCGGTGTCACCCGAACCCCGGGTGATCGCGCGGGCGTCGTCGATGCGGGCCCCACGCCCGGCGTGAACGCGGCAGGGGGGCCGCGCACGGCGTGCGACCGCCAGGACCGCGCACGGCAAGAACCGGCCCGGGACCGCCCACGGCGGGGGCCCAGCAGAACCGCGCACGTGATGAACGCGGCAGGGCCGCACACGGCGTGGACCCGCCACGGCCGCGCACAGCCTGACCCCGGCCCGGGCCGCGCACGGCAGGGACCGGCCCGGGAGCACCCCCTGCCCGCCGGTCAGAGGCCGAGCATCAGAACCAGCCCGGAGACCAGCGCGAAGACGAGCACGAACAGCCGCATCCTGCGCGCGTCCAGCCGGTGGTGCACCAGGCGGCTCAGCCACGCACCGGCGGCGATCGCCGGCAGCAGCGCGGCCGCCTGCCCGAGGTCCGTGCCCTGCGCCTTGCCCGCCGCGAACAGCAGGGCGAGCGAGGCCACTTCGCCTATGAGGAAGCACACGGCGACCGTGGAGCGCAGTTCGGCCGGCGGCCGGTGCTGGTAGACCAGCGCGAGCGGCGGCCCGCCGACACCGGTCGCGGTCTCCGTCAGCCCGGTCACCGCACCGGCACCGACATAGGCGGCCCGGCCCGGAGTGAAGGCGGGGGCGGCCAGGCTCACGACCGCCGCCAGCACCGTGGCGATCCCCACGAGCAGGCCGAGGCTGCGTTCCGGGACCAGCCAGAGCAGCGCCAGCCCTGCGGGGGTGGCCGCGAGCCGTGCGCCGGTGATCCAGCCCGCGCCGCGGAGGTCGAGCGACGCCCGTTCGCGCCAGGCCACGTACGCGTTGAGCGGGATCATCGACGCGAGGACGAAGACCGGGAGCAGGCCGGGATCGAGGATCCCGGCCACGGGCGCGACGATCAGGGCGAACCCGAGCCCACTGCTGCCCTGGACGAACGCGGCGACGGCCACCGTGACGGCGAGAACCGCCAGCGTCTCGGTACTCACTGAGCCGGGCTCCCGTCCCGGGCCGGGCGCTCCCGGGCCGAGGGGTTCCCGATCGCCGGAATCCCGTCCCGGGCTGACGGCTCGCCCATCGGGCTTCGCTCGCCCGCCGGACCCGGCCTCCGCGAACGGCTCAGCTCGCGTGCCGCTGTGGAGGTGGGGTGCACCCGGGTGATGGGCGCCCTCCCCACGGTGGCACGGGCCAGGTCGGCCGCCCGCCGTACCAGCGCGGGCCCGTCCCAGTCGGTGGGAAGTCCGCGCCACACGCGCAGGCGCCCGGCGACGAACACGGCCGTGATCTGGTCCCGGTTGCCGCGCCGGACCAGTTCCCACGGCAGGTCCCAGGAGAGCGCGAGCTCCGGCGTGTCCACGTCGACGAGAAGGAAGTCGGCCGCCAGTCCCTCCGCGACGGTGCCGGTGCGGGTTCCGAGGCCGACCGCGTCCGCGCCGCCGCGGGTGGCGTGCTCCAGCCAGGTCCAGCCTGCGCCGCACGACGAGTCGCCGGTGACCAGCCCGTACGCGAGCCGCTGGGCGAACTCGGCGGCCTCGGCGAGCCGGAACCCGTCGCCGCGGGTGCCGTCGGTGCCGAGCCCGAAGCGGATGCCGCGCTCGGCCATGGCGGTGGCGGGTGCGACGGCGTTGCCCTTCCAGGCGCTGGCGACGGGGTTGTAGCTGACCGCGGTCCCGGTGTCGGCGAGCAGGGTGAGTTCGCGCGGTGTGAGGAGGGTGGCGTGCGCGGCGAGCAGTTGGGGGCCGAGCGCACCGATTCGGTCCAGGTGCTCGAGGGGGCGGAGCCCGTGCCGTACCAGGGAGCGCTCCACACCGGCGAGATGTTCGTTGACGTGGATCTGTACGACGGCCCCGGCCTCGGCGGCCAGGCGGGCGGTGGCGTGCAGGGTCCGGTCGGTGGCCGCCTCGGGGACGGAGACGGCGAGCGAGGGGTGGACGAGCGGGTCGCCGGCGTAACGCGCGAGGTGCTTCTCGGCGTTCCTGAGGACACCGGGGTCCGCGTCGTCGGCGACGTCCGCGTCCTGCGCGTCGTTGCAGACGAGTCCGAGGACACAGCGGATCCCGGCGTCGCGCGCCGCCGAGGCGACCACGTCGACGTCGACATCGGCGCGGGTGCCGGCGTCGGCGACGGTGGTGAAGCCGCCGCGCAGCGCTTCGAGCGCCGCCAACTTGGCTGCGGTGTAGGCGGATTCCTCGTCGAGCGTGCTCTCCAGCGGCACCCATACCCGGCGGAAGATCTCCGAGGGTTCCCCGAAGGCCAGTGCGGAGCCGAAGCTCTGCGTGAGGTGGTGGTGGGCGTCGACGAAGCCGGGCATCAGCAGCCGGCCGGGCAGCCGTACGGCGTTCAGCTGCGGATATCTGTGCTGGAGCTCGTCCGCGGGCCCTACGGCCTCGAAGCGTCCGGCGTCGACCACGACGGCCCAGCCGTCGAGGGGGCCTTCGGGCAGCAGGACCGCGCGCGGTACCAGGAGGAGCGGGCCGGGGCCGGCGAGGAGTTGGTCGGACTGGTTCATCGGTCGCTTTCCGTGCGTGCGGTGGCCAGGCGGGCGGTGATGCCGGGCCTGACATGGTGGAAGAGGATGTTGAGGACGGCGGCGACGAACGCGCCGACGGCGACCCCGCTTTCGAGGAGGATCCGGACGTTCGGCGGGAAGCCGCCGTACACGCCGGGGACGAGGATGGGCAGCAGCCCGAGCGCGAGGGCGACGGCGCAGATGAAGGTGCTGGTGTGCTTGTCGAGGTCGGAGCGGCCGAGCATCTGAATGCCGAGCACGGTGATGACGGCGAAGACGACCATGGCGGTGCCGCCGACGACGGCGGACGGGATGACGCTGATCGCGCGGGTGACGGGCGCGAGGAACCCGATGCCGATGAGGACGACGCCGGCCGCGGCGGTGACGAAGCGGCTGCGGACGCCGGTGACGCGGACGATGCCGATGTTCTCGCCACTGGTGACCATGAGCGGCAGTCCGAAGAACCCGCCGAAGAGCGAGGTGAGCGCGTCGCCTCTGACGGTCTTCGGTACGTCGGTCCGCTTGTCGATCTCCTTGCCGACGGCTTCTGCGTTGATCACGGTCTGACCTGTGGCCTCCGCCATGGAGGCGAGGCTGTAGAGCATCAGCGGCAGCGCGGCGACGAGGTTGAACTCGGGCGAGCCGAAGGGCATCAGCTGCGGCAGGTTCACCAGTCCGCCGTCGGTGGCACGGCCGAAGTCGATCGCGCCGGCCGCGGCGGACAGAGCGGTACCGGCGAGCAGGCCCAGCATGACGGCGAGTTGCCGCAGGACGCCGGTGAAGAGCAGATAGAACACGACGGTGAATCCGATGGTCGCCATGCCGAGGCCGAGGTTCACCGGGTCGGCGAAACCGGGCTGGCCGGGACGGCCGGTGACCAGGACCGCGCCGACCTTCACCAGGTTGACGCCGACGATGACGATCATCGTGCCGATGACGAGGGCGGGGAAGTACGCGAGCAGCCGGGAGAAGACCGGCAGCACGACGAAGTAGAAGACCGCCGTGAGGATGACGGCGCCGGCGGCGGTGCGCAGGCCGTGCTGTTCGGCGATCGCGAGGAACAGGATGAGCGGTGCCCCGCCCGGCAGCATCACGAACGGCAGCCGCGGCCCGAACTTCCAGGGGCCGAGCGACTGGATCAGTGACCCGACGCCGGAGAGCACGAAGGCCGCGGAGAGCAGATCGACGGTCAGCGACGCGTTGAGCCCGAGGGTGGCGCTCATCAGGAAGATCGCCGAGATGGGCGTGGCGGCCATGACGAGGACGTGCTGGATGCCGAAGAGCAGGATGCGCCCGAGCGGGCGCGACTCGTCGACGGGGTGGACGGCGCCGGCGGTACCGGCGCGGCCGGCCTCGTCGGCGTCCTCGGCCTCGGGGGCGTGGGACTCCTCGGCGGTGCGGGCGCCGCTGATCCCGGCGGTGCGGGGCTCTTCGACGGGGTGGGCGCTGTCGAGGCCGGCGGACTCCCCGGCGGGGCGGGCCTCGTCGGGACCGGCGCTCCCGCCGGCCTGGGGCTCGTCGGCGGGGCGCGCGGCGCCGGTACCGTCGGGCATGGGTGGGTGACCGGCTCCGGGCCGGGTCTGGCGGGGACTGGACACGTTTCGGGCTCCGTTCGGGCGTACGGCACGCTCGGATGTTCAGCCGCGATCCGGCCCTGGACGGAGAGCCAAATCGATTTGGCCAAATCGATTTGGCCGCCAGTATGTGAGCCCACCGGCCGACCGTCAAGGGCCGGCGAGGAGTCGGTGACCAGGAGGCCCGGGGACGGGCGCTATCCCGCGTCCCCGACCACGAGCCACTGTCCCGCCGCGCCCAGCAGCGCCCGCACGCCGAGTTCGATGGTCGGGCAAGGTGACGTGCATGTCGTGGCCGCAGGCGTGCATGACGGGCACCTCGGCGCCGTCCGCGTCGACACCGGTCCACCTGGAGGCGTAGGGCAGCCCGGTCGCCTCCAGCACGGGCAGTCCGTCCATGTCCGCCCGCAGCGGGACGACGGGCCCGGCCGCGGACCGGAGCACGCCGACCACGCCCGTGCCGCCCACGCGTTCGGTGACCTCCCAGCCCTGGTCCCGCAGCAGCTGCGCGACGACGCCCGCGGTGCGCACCTCCTGGAACGCCGGCTCGGGGTGGGCGTGCAGGTCCTGGTAGAGCTCCCGCAGTGCGGGGAGCCGTGCGTCGAGTCCGGTCAACAGCGGCGTCGCTCTCATCGGCGGGCGCGTACTTTCCACGGCGGCTGGGCGGGATCACGGCGGTCCCGCGGGATCACGCAGCCACTGTGTCAGCCGGCCGGGTCTTCGCGGCGTGGGTTGGGTGACTCCTTGATGAAACGGCGCAGTTCGGCGCAGAGGGCGCCGGGGTTGTCGAGCGGGACGAGGGTGCGGGCGCCCGGAATCTCGACGTACTCGCCGCGGGGCAGCAGATCGGCGAGCCGCCGGCCGGTCGCGGGCGGCATCATCCGGTCCTCGGCGCCCCAGGCGACGAGCGCGGGGCCGCGGAACCCGCGCAGCCGCTCCGCCGCCCGCAGATAGGTGTCCTTGCGGGTGCTGCGCAGGAAGGCGTCGAAGTCCCGCCGGATCCGCCGGTCCGCGAGCAGCGGCCCGTACCAGCGGCGGACCATCGCGTACGGGATGGGGTGCTTCGCCATGCCGCCGAGCGCGTTCGGCAGCCGGACCAGGAAGGGCACCCGGAAGGACTGCAGCAGCAGAAAGATGCCGCCGGGAATCCGGGACAGTGCCTGCAGGGTCCTGCCCTGCACGCCGGGCGGGTAGTTCTCCAGCGCCTCGCACGAGGTGAGCACGAGCCGGTGGACCCGCTCGTCCCGTACGCCGACGAGCAGTTGGGCCGTCCCGGCGTCGTTCTGTACGAGCGTGACGTCCCGCAGGTCGAGCCGTTCCAGGAACTCGGCCACCAGGTTCGCCACGCCCTGTGCGGACACGTCGGCGCCGGGGTTCATCGGTGTGCGGTGGCTGCCGAGCGGCAGGACGGGCACCACGACACGGAAGTCGGCGCTCAGCTCGTCCGTCACCCGGTCCCACACCGAGTCGTCGAAGGCGAGGCCGTGCAGCAGGACGACGACCTCACCGCTTCCCCCGGTGTCCCGGTACGCGATGGTCCCGGCACTCAGCTCGATCTCCGACATCGGCATCTGCCCGACCCTCCTACTGGATTGATCGATCTAGTGAGAGACTAGCCGAGATGAGAACGACGGGCGATACCAGAGCGCGCATCCTGACCGCGGCGACCGAGCTCTTCCGGCGCCAGGGGTACACGGCGACCGGCATGAAACAGATCCTCGCCACGGCGGACGCCACCTACGGCTCCGCGTACCACTTCTTCCCCGGCGGCAAGACGCAACTGGGCGAGGAGGTGGTCCGCACCTCCGGCGCGGCCTACCTGGGACTGATCTCCGAGCTGTTCCAGGACCGGGGCACCGGCCCGGCGGAGACCACCGCCCGGGCGTTCACCGGTGCCGCGCAGACCCTGCTCGACCTCGACTTCGCCGACCCGTGTCCCATCGCGACCATCGCCATGGAGGTCGCCGGGACGAACGAGACCCTGCGACTGGCCACGGCGGAGGTGTTCGCCTCCTGGACCGAGGCCCTCGCCGGCTACTACGGCTCCTGCGGCGTCGCCGAGCCCCGCGCGACGGCGACCGCCGTGCTCGCGCTCCTCGAGGGCGCGTTCATGCTGGGCCGCGCCGCCCGCTCCACCGCACCCGTCCTCGCCGTCGCCCCCGCGGCCGCGGCCATCGTCCGCGCCGCCGCCGGATGATCCCCACGTGACCACGACGAGCTCCGTGCCCATGCGTTCCGTACCCCTGAAAGGAGACGCCCCGTGATCGTCGTCGCCGGTGAGGCCCTGATCGACCTGGTGCCGCAGACCGGCGGCGGGCCGCCGGCGCCGTTGCTGCCCGCCCGGGGCGGCGGCCCGTACAACACCGCGATCGCGCTCGGCCGGCTCGGGGCCCGGGTCGCCTTCTGTTCCCGGATCTCCACCGACGCCTTCGGCGAGTCGCTGACCGAGCGGCTGCGCGAGGAGGGCGTCGGGCTCGAACTGGTGCAGCGCGGTCCTGAGCCGACCACGCTGGCCGTCGCGTCGATCGGCGCCGGCGGCGCCGCCGCCTACACCTTCTATGTGGAGGGCACCGCCGACCGGCTCTTCGAGCTGCCGCCCGAGCTGCCCGCCGCCACCCGCGCGCTGTCGCTGGGCACCTGCTCGCTGGTGCTGGAGCCGGGGGCGAGCGCGTACGAGGAGCTGATGCGCCGGGAGGCCGGACGGGGCGTCTTCGTCGCGCTCGACCCGAACATCCGACCCGGTCTCATTCCGGACGCGGACGCCTACCGGGCCCGGTTCAAGAACTGGCTTCCCCATGTCTCGCTGCTCAAGCTGAGCGAGGAGGACGCGGACTGGCTCGGCGCCGACGCCCGGGAGCTGGTGACCGCCGGTCCCGCCGCGGTCGTGATCACCCACGGGGGCGACGGGCTGACCGTGCTCACCCGCGGTGGGACCGCCGTCTCCGTCCCCGCCGAGCGGGTCGAGGTCATCGACACCATCGGGGCGGGCGACACGGTGAACGCGGCACTCCTGCACGCCCTGGCCGAGCGGGACCTGCTGGCCCCGGACGCCGTGGCGTCGCTGTCGCCGGGCGGCTGGCGGGAGGTGCTGGGCCTCGCCGCCAGGGCCGCGGCGCTCACCTGCGCGAAGGCGGGGGCGGAGCCTCCGTACGCCCGCGAGCTGTAGCACGGCCCGGCTGTGGCACCGCGGCGTGACGTACGTCATTTGCCGCTGCGGACGACGGCGGTAGTTTCGCCTCACCATCCCTGAAGCCTCACCCCTTCTTCCGAAACGGGCGGCCGCTGTGCATGCTGATCTGTCGCCGCTCATAGCCGCGACCACCACCTGGCTGACCCGCGCCTACCCTGCGGTCGGCGGGGCGATGGCCTCCGCGCTGTGCGAGGCGCAGGCGCGACAGGCGGTCACGGTCGCCGCGCTGCTGCGGTATCCGACGCCGATGGACGCCTCCCTCGCCGCCCTGGCCGGCCCGGGCGGCTCCGGCAGGCTCGACGGTCTGAGCGACACGGGCCACGCAGGCGGCGACTCACCGCAGGAGCATGCCTGGCGGAGCTGGGTGGACGAGGTCGTCGCGAGCTGGGCGGCCTGTCTGCTCGGCAGCCCGGAGCTCGCCGCCGACGCGGTGGCCGGGCTCGCGGAGGAGGTCCCCGGGGTGTACCGGCGGCTGGTCTCGCCCGACGGGAGCGACCGGCGGGCGGCCGCGCTGCTGCGCCATCCGGACCTGCTGGCCCCGGTCGCCGAGCTGCACGGTGAGCAGCTCCGTACGAGGCTCCGCGCCGCCGTCCCCGACGTGGCCTGACGCGCGCGGACCCGCTGCGCGAAGAGATCGCGGACCGGTCATGAAATCCACCGGGTGGCCGCCGCCCGGTGCGCGCGCCGGAGCAGGGCACCCGCGTTAGGGTCGCCGGTGAGGCGGGGCAGCCAGGCCCGTGGGGGGATTCTTCGCAGCGAGCGAGAGAGGACGCCAGGACATGGGACACGGCGGAAACGTCATCCAGGAGTTGACGGCCGACCACCGCGAGGTCGACCAGCTGTTCGCCGAGATCGACGCGTTGGGCCCCGGGGCCCCCGGGCGCCGGGAACTGGCGGACGAGCTGACCAAGGAACTCGTGCGGCACTCGGTCGCCGAGGAGGAGTACCTGTACCCCGCGGTCCGCCGCTTCGTGGACGACGGTGACGACCTGGCGGACCAGGAGGTCGCCGACCATGCCGAGGTCGAGCGTCTGTTGAAGGAGCTGGAGGGCTGCGACGCGGGCGACCCCCGTTTCGACACCCTGATCACGCAGCTGAAGACATCGGTCACCTCGCACGTCTCCGACGAGGAGAAGCGGCTGTTCCCGCTGCTCGCCGAGTCGTGCAAGCCCGAGTTCCTGATGGAACTGGGAGAGAAGGTCCGCCGGGCCAAGGAGACCGCCCCGACCCGCCCGCACCCCTCGACCCCGGACACGCCGCCGGCCAACAAGCTCCTCGCCCCCGGCATGGGCATGGTGGACAGGGTCCGCGATCTCCTCACGAGCCGCGGCAAGGGCTGACCACCGCAGCGCACAGCGCGTCCCGGGAGCCCGGCCCCGAGCGGGGGCCGGGCTCCTCGCCGTGCGCGTCGTCAGCGCCGGTGCAGGTGCCGGGTGGGTGTGTCGCACGGGTATCGGTCGCATTGCCCGGTGCGCGGCACTGGGAACCTGCGGACCCCGGCGCTACCCTCCGCCGCATGATTCCGACCGTGGTGTGGGGTACGGGCAATGTCGGCCGCGCTGCCATCCGCGCCGTGGCGGCCCATCCTGCCCTCGGCCTGGCGGCCGTGGTGGTCCACAACCCGGCGAAGTCCGGCCGGGACGCGGGCGAACTCGCCGGTCTCGGACGGGAACTGGGCGTCGCGGCCACCGACGACTCCGGCGCGGTCCTGGCCGCCCGCCCCCGTGCGGTGGTGTACGCGGCGTCCGGCGACGTCCGGCCCGACGACGCCCTCGCGGACGTGCTGCGGGCGGTCCGGGTGGGGGCGGCGGTCGTCACGCCGTCGCTGTACGGGCTCTACGACCGGCGGGGCGCCCCGCCGGAGCTGCGGGAGCCGGTGCTGGCCGCGATCAAGGAGGGCGGCGGTTCGCTGTTCGTCTCGGGCGTCGACCCCGGCTGGGGCAACGACGTGCTGCCGCTACTGGTCAGCGGGCTCGCCACCACGGTGGACGCCGTCCGCTGTCAGGAGATCTTCGACTACTCCACGTACGACCAGCCCGACTCGGTCCGGCAACTGATCGGCATGGGGCAGCCGATGGAGTACCGGCCGCCGATGCTCGCGCCGTCCGTCCCGACCATGGTGTGGGGCGGGCAGATACGGCTGATGGCGAGGGCGCTCGGCGCGGAGGTGGACGAGATCCGGGAGACCGTGGACCGGTGCCCGCTGGACACCCGGGTGAGCACCCGGTCGATGGGCGGGTTCGAGGCGGGCACCCAGGGCGCGGTGCGGTTCGAGGTGCAGGGCGTCGTCGGCGGGGAGCCCCGCATCGTCGTCGAGCACATCACCCGTATCCATCCGTCCTGCGCGCCCCACTGGCCCTCGCCGCCCGACGGGGCCGGCGCCCACCGGGTGGTCATCGAGGGCCGTCCGCGGATCGAGGTGACGGTCTCGGCCACCGACGAGGACGAGAACCGGTCCGCGGGCGGGAACGCCACCGCGGCGGGCCGGCTGGTGAACGCCGTCGACTGGCTGGTTGCCGCCGGCCCCGGACTGTACGACGCGCTCGACGTCCCGCTGCGCCCCGCGGCCGGCCGACTCGGAAGGAGACCGCTGTGAACATCGACGTCCCCGAGGGCAGGAACCCGATCGAGTACGTATGGGGCGAGATGGTTCCGGGCATCGGGCCCGCCGCCGCGGACTTCTCCCTGGCGGTCTACGCCCATACGACGCTGGCGCTGCGGGAGTTCGAGGCCGCGCGGCTGCGGATCGCGCAGATCAACGGGTGCCTGTTCTGCCTCGGCTGGCGGACCGATCGCGACGGGCAGCGGGTCGAGGACTCGTTCGCCGACGCGGTGACCCGGTGGCGCACCACCGACGCCTTCGACGACCGCACCAGGCTGGCCGCCGAATACGCCGAGCGGTACGCCCTGGATCACCACGGTCTGGACGACGCGTTCTGGGCGCGGATGACCTCGCACTACAGCCAACTCGAGATCGTGGAGCTGAGCATGAGCATCGGCTCCTGGCTGGCGTTCGGCCGTCTCAACCACGTGCTGGGCCTGGACGCCGCGTGCGCCCTGCCCGGGCATTGAGTTCGGCGCCGCGCGCGGTCACAGGTCCTTGGCGATGATCGCTTCGATGTTCCGCTCGGCGAGGGCCGTGATGGTGACGAACGGGTTGACGCTCGCGTTCCCGGGGATCAGCGCGCCGTCGATGACGTACAGCCCCCGGTAGCCGTGCAGCCGGCCGTGGTTGTCCGTGGCCCGGTCCAGCACCGCGCCGCCGAGCGGGTGGTAGGTGAGGTGGTCGCCCCAGATCTTGTACGCGCCGAAGAGGTCGGTCCGGTAGATCGTCCCTTCCTTGGCGTTGATCCTGTCGAAGACGGTCCGCGCGGCGTCGATCGACGGCTGCTTCCACGCGGTGCGCCAGTCCAGGTCCACCCGTCCCGCCGCGGCGTTCCAGGTGAACGCGGCCCGGTGCGGATTCCTGGTGATGGACAGATAGAACGAGGCGTAGGTCTCGATCCCGGTCGGCAGCGGCGCCACTTCGGCGAACACCCCGCCGGCGGCCCAGTTGTCGATGCCGGCCGTGGGCATGGCGGACTGGAGGCTGCCCGTCGCGTCCCACATGTGGTTGGCGCGGCCGCACATGACGTTGCCGTTGTCGCCCCAGCCCCTGCCGGTCTCGTCGTTGAGAGCGGGCAGCGCACCGGTGGCCTTCAGTCTGGTCAGCAGCTTGCTGGTGCCGACGCTGCCGGCCGCGAAGAACACCTTGTCCGCGGTGACGGTCTTGGTCTCCGCGACGGTTCCGGCGGTGTCGATCCGTCCGATGCGGACGGTGTAGCCGCCGCCGGCCGCCGGGGCGACCGAAGTGACCTGGTGGAGCGGCGAGATGGTGACCCGCCCGGTGGCCAGGGCACGGGCGAGATAGGTCTTCCGCAGGGTCTTCTTGCCATGGTTGTTGCCGAACAGGACCTCGCCCGCCAGCGCCGAGCGGGGAACGGCGCCGGCCGCTTCCTGTTCCATGTAGTCCCAGTCGTACACATTGGGCACGAGGACGAACGGGAAGCCGGAGCGCTCCGCGTGCTTACGGCCGACCCGGGCGTACTGGTAGCAGGCGGCGCTCTCCCACCAGCCCTGGTCCACCAGGCCGACGCCGAGCCCGGCGTTGGCGCGCGGGTAGTAGACGTCGTACATCTCGTCGGCGTCCACGGTGGGCAGGACGGCCGGGAAGTTCTCCCGCCGGGGCGTGACCGCCATGCCGCCGTTGACGAGCGAGCCGCCGCCGACGCCCCGGCCCTGGTAGACGGTGATGCCGCCGAACTCCTCGGCGTCCAGGATCCCGGTGTACCGGGGGACGTCCGTGTCGAGGGGGAAGCCGAGGAAGTCGCTCAGCGGCTGTCTGGTCCTGGTGCGGAGCCAGAACGACCGGTGGTCGGGCTTGGTGGTGTTGGCGAAGATCCTTCCGTCGGGGCCGGGCGTGTCCCAGGCCATCCCCATCTCGGCCATGTGCACCTCGACGCCGGCCCGGGCCAGGCGTAAGGCGGCGACGGAGCCGCCGTATCCGGTGCCGACGACGAGCACCGCGACATGTGCCCCGGAGGCGATGGGCGCGGCGGTGGTAGTGGCGGGCGTGGTCGTTGTGGCGTGGGCCGTCGTCGCGCCGGCGAGGAGTGCGCCGCCGAGAACGGAACCCGTTCCAGTGATGAGGTCACGGCGGGACACACCCCGAACGGGCCTGCCCTGCGCGAGGCAAGGGTTCATGTGATGTTCCTCACTCTTCGATGAAGGGGAACATGTTCTACTGCCGCCCGTGTGGGAAGTCACGGCATACCGATGGGTAACGTCCGGCCGGAGGCGTGCGGGCGCGCCGGGCAAGTGGACTGGTCTAGATTGTGGGTCGGACAGGTCAGCGATCACATCGACCGGACGGGGGCCCACAGTGACGGACGTCGTGGAGGAGCGGAGCGGTGTGCAGGTCCTGATGTGCGATCCGGCGGGGCCGAAGGTGGCCACCACGCAGGACGCGCTGGACCTCGTCGGCGCGGTCTTCCTCGGTGCCGAGATGGTGGCCGTGCCCGCGGAGCGGCTGGACGAGCAGTTCTTCTCGCTGGGCACCCGCTTCGCGGGCGAGGTCATGCAGAAGTTCGCCAACTACCGGCTCCGCCTGGCCGTCGTGGGCGACATCTCCCGCCACCTCGAAGCCAGTTCGGCGCTGCGCGCCCTGGTCCACGAGTCGAACCGGTCCGACCACATCTGGTTCGTGCCCGATGTCGACGCGCTCGACGCCCGTCTGAAGGCCCTGGCCTGAAAGCCTGAGAGCCTGCGCCCCACGCGGCATCGCGGCGACGCGACCCCGGTCAGCGGCCGCGGGGCGCGTACATGATCACGGCCATCCCCGCGAGGCACACCAGGGCCCCGATCACGTCGTAGCGGTCGGGCCGGTAGCCGTCGGCGACCATGCCCCACACGATCGAACCGGCCACGAAGATCCCCCCGTACGCGGCGAGGACGCGTCCGAAGTCGTCGTCGCTCTGCAGGGTCGCCACCACGCCGTAGAGGCCGAGGGCGATGACGCCCGCGCCGATCCAGAGCCGGCCGCGGTGCTCCCGGATGCCCTGCCACACCAGCCAGGCTCCGCCGATCTCGAACAGGGCGGCGACGACGAACAGGGCCACGGAACGCGCAACGGTCATGATCCGGCACCCTACCGGCGGCCCCCGCTCCCTCCTTTGCACCGTCACCGCCGGTACGGACCTCAGGTCTACCGCACGCGAGGCCCGCACGGGTCAGCCGATCGGTGGACCCCGCCGGTCCGCGCGGGAAGGCCGGCCGCCACGACGAGGTGAAGCGGCGGAACCGGCCGTCTCCCGCGACGGCCGCACCGGGTACGTCACCGGGGGCTTCACCCGCGACGGCTACTGGAACGGCGTCACGGTCGTGGACCTGGCCTCCGGCGACACCCACCGCCTGGCGGCGGGCGAACGTCCCCTGGGCGTCGCGGTCCTCTGACGTCCGTGCCGGAACACCCGGCGGTCCGGCGGTGGATCAGGCGTGCGTGATCTCGGTCATCTCGAAGTCCGCCTTGGCCGCGCCGCAGTCGGGGCAGGACCAGTCGTCGGGGATGTCCTCCCACCGGGTGCCGGGCGCGATGCCCTCCTCCGGCCAGCCATCGGCCTCGTCGTACACGAACCCGCACACCAGGCACTGCCACTTCTTCATGCGCTCTCCAGATGCTCGAAGTCGATCTTCTCCCGGACGCCGCAGTCGGGGCAGCACCAGTCGTCCGGCACCAGCCGCCACGGGGTGCCCGCCGGGAAGCCCTCGCGGGGCGCGCCGCCTTCTTCGTCGTAGACGTACTCGCAGACGGGGCAGCGGTAGCGGCTCATGCGGCGTCTCCGTAACGGGCGAGGACGGCGGGGCGCCGGGACGGCTGGATGTTGGCGCGGGTGACGTCACCGTCGTAGTGGGCGATGACGCGGGGGTCCATGACGCGGCGCCACAGCGGCGGGAAATAGGCGAGGAGGATCATCCCGGCGTAGCCGGTGGGCAGTTCGGGCGCCTCGTCGAAGTGGCGCAGGGCCTGGTAGCGGCGGGTGGGGTTGGCGTGGTGGTCGCTGTGCCGCTGCAGGTGGTAGAGGAAGACGTTGGTGGCGACGTTGTCGCTGTTCCAGCTGTGCCGCGGTGCGCAGCGCTCGTAGCGGCCGGAGGCGGTGCGTTCGCGCAGCAGGCCGTAGTGCTCGGTGTAGTTGATGACCTCCAGCAGGCAGAAGCCGAAGACCGCCTGGATGAAGAGGTACGGCAGGATGCCGGGTCCGAACGCGGCCGTCAGCGCGCCGAAGAGGGCGAGGGACATGGCCCACGCGTTGAGCACGTCGTTGTGCGGCGTCCACGGACCCTTGCCCAGCCGGCCGAGGCGTGTCCTCTCCAGCTGCCAGGCGGAGCGCAGACTGCCGGTGACGGTGCGCGGCAGGAAGCGCCAGAAGGACTCACCAAGACGGGCGCTGGCCGGGTCCTCGGGGGTGGCCACGCGGACGTGGTGGCCGCGGTTGTGCTCGATGTAGAAGTGGCCGTAACAGGTCTGCGCCAGGGCGATCTTGGAGAGCCAGCGCTCCACCGACTCCTTCTTGTGCCCCAGTTCGTGCGCGGTGTTGATGCCGATGCCGGCCACGCCGCCGAGCGTGATCGTGAGGCCCAGCCGGTCGGGAGGGCCGAGGCCGCCGTGGGTGAGCAGCCAGCACCCCAGGACCAGTCCGGTGTACTGGAGGGGGAGGTAGAGAAAGATGCACCAGCGGTAGTAGCGGTCCTGTTCCAGCCAAGCCAGCGCGCTGTCCGGCGGGTTGGCCGAGTCCTTGCCGAGGAGATGGTCCACGGCGGGGAAGATCACGTACAGCAGGACGACTCCGGTCCACCAGAAGGCGCCGTGTCCGGTGGCCGTCACCAGTCCCCAGGCCAGGAAGGGGAACATCGGCACGATCAGGCCGATCAGCCAGAGGTAGCGCTTGGGGTCGCGCCAGGCGATACGTGCTCCGCCGGCCGCGGTCGTTCCTTCCATGGTTCGGCTCCCACCTTCAAAGACGACACCTGCAAGCCCCGACGTCCAGCATTTAGACAGTCTGACTGAAGAGTGTCAATGGGTTGGGCACGCCTTGGGAATCGCTAGAGTGGGCGCACGATGACACGCTTTCGCGAGAATGTCCGGTCGCTGCTCCGGGAGCAGGTGCTGGACGCGGCCCATGAACTCGTCGCCGCCGAGGGCTGGGCCAAGCTGCGCCTGGCGGCGATCGCGCGCGGGGCGGGGATCAGTCGGCAGACCCTCTACAACGAGTTCGGCTCCAAGGAGGCCATCGGCCGCGCTCTCGTCGAGCGGGAGGCCGAACGGTTCATGGTCGGCATCCAGCGGGAGCTGGACGCGCACGGTGCGGACCTGGAGGCCGCCGTCGCGGCCGGGGTCGGCTTCACCCTGCGGCAGGCGGCCGACAACGCGCTGATCAAGGGCGTGCTCACCAGCGCCCGCGACAGCGGTGAGGACGATCTGCTGTCGTACCTGACGACGAAGCCGGAGCCGGTCTTCAACACGGCGACGGACATGCTCGACACGTACGCGGCCGACGCCTGGCCGGAGATCGAGGCGGAGTCGCGCAGTCTCGCCGTGGAGACGGTCGTCCGGCTGACGCTCAGTCACATCGTCCAGCCCGGCGCCTCCCCCGAGGAATCGGCCCGCCGCATCGCTCAGATCACGGCCCGGGCGGCCCGGCCCCCGCACTGACCCGGGCGTCCGCCCTCGGCACGGCAGGCGGCAGGTTCAGCGACGCCGCGCACGAGCGCGGGCGCGGACCCGGCCGAGGAGAGCCTCCACCTGCCGGCCGACGCCGGTCGCGTCCCGCACCGGGGCCGGAAACGCGATGCGGTGGTCCGCGTAACCGGAGGCGTACTCGCACCGGAGGGTGATCCCGTGGCGGTCCATCGCGAACGGCACGACGCGAACGGCCCCGCGCAGCAGTTCCGGGTCGGCGAGCCGGGCGAGCTGCGCCACGACGTAGCGGTGGTCCTCGTCGAGATGGTTCAGCATCGCGGCCTCCGCACTCGCCAGCGCGTCGGGCTCGGCCCGGTGGAGGTCGTCGGGGCCGACATGCTCCACGAGCCCGTGCCGCCGGATGCTCGCCCGCGCGGTGTCGAGCCGGAGCATCAGGACGCCGGCCGCGGGCTGGGTCACCGACGGCGTGAGCCGGCCGGCGAGGGTGACGCGCGCCCGGACCCGGTCGCGGACGGCGGCGGGGGCGATGTCCGTGAACTCCAGCAGCGCGGCGAGGACTCCATGAACTGACCTAGCACCGCGCGCCCCACGCCGGACCCCTTTCGCACCCATCCGCACGGACGCCGCACGGCCCTGCGTATACGTACACCCGCCGCATCCGGACACGAGCGCGGTCCGGCCGGCGTGCCGCGGCACAGGCCCCCGGCCTCCCCGGACGCCGCGCGACCGCCGGCCGGACACCGCACGCCCGTACCTACAGCGCCCCGCACGCAGGCGCCGGGCCCCGCCCGTGGCGGTCAACCACCCACGGCTGTACGCGCATTCGAATCGTCGTTGCGGAGTGTGATCTGTTGCCCATGGGCGACACCCGGGGAGCACCCGGCGCGTTGGGGGTGCCGTGACGTCGCGGCAGTGACGGTTCTGCACCGCGATTGCCGACGCCGCCGGCGGCCTTGCCGGCGGCCGACGAGATGGACCGACGGGGAGCAGCGAAGTGTGGACAGGTGCCGTCTCGGACGGCGAAGAGCGTGCGGGCAGCGGACCCGTGGCCGGTGGCCCGATCGGAAGGGAGGCGGAGGCATCGCGGCTGAGCGGCCTTCTGGCGGAGTCCCGGCTGGTCACCGTCGCCGGCTGCGTCGGGGTGGGCAAGAGCTGCCTGGCCGCCTTCGTGACCGGGACGACGCGCGGCGACTGGGACCGGGTCCTGCGGGTGCGGCGGCACGGCGCCCGGCCCGGCCCGCCCGGCGCGCTGACCAACGCGGTCCTGCACGCCGCGACGGGCAGGGGGCCGCGGCCGGGCTCGGCGGAGTCCTCCGTGCTCGACGACGTGATGCGCGCGCTGCGCAAGGGCAGGCCGCTGCTGTTCCTCGACGACGCCGACCCCGTTCACCGGGAGGGCGTCGGTCTGGTGCAGGCACTGCTCCACGCCGTGCCGAGGCTGCGGGTGCTGGTCACCTCGCGGCGGCCCCTCGGGCTCGGCGACGAGCGGGTGCTGCGCCTGGCGCCGCTGAGCACCGTGCCGGTGGCCGGCCGCGAGGGTCCGCCGCCGGCGGTGGAACTGTTCCTCGACAGAGCACGCGCCGCGCGGGAGGGCTTCACCGTCGCCGAGGGGGACCTGGACGCGGTGACGGCCGTCTGCCGCAGCGTGGACGGCCTTCCGCTCGCCGTCGAGCTGGCCGCGGCGCAGATGGCGTGCAGCGACCCGCAGGACCTGGCCGGCCTGCTCCGGCACCGCCAGTGCTGGCTGACCAGCCGCCGGGTGGCGCTCCCCCGTCACCGCTCGCTGCGCCGCGCCGTCGCGTCGGCCTATGTGCTGTGCGACCGGGAGGAACGGGTCGTCTGGGCCAGGACCAGCGTCTTCGCCGGTTCCTTCGACGCCTCGGCGGCCGCCTTCATGTGCGCGGGCGGCAGCGTAGCGGCCCACGAGGTGCCCGCCTGTCTCGCGGAACTGGCGGCCACGGGGGTGCTGGAGCCGGTCGGCGACCCCGGAGGGATGGGCGAACCCCGGTACCGCATGGCGCCCGCCGCCCGCGACTTCGGGACCGAACGGCTCGAACAGGCCGGGGAGTTGGCGGTGGCCGAGGACCGGCACGCGATGCACGGCCGGCGGGTGGCGGCGGCGGCCGAGTTCCTGTGGAACAGCGGCCGCCAGCCGCAGGCCGTCCAGCTCGTACGGGAGGAGCGGGACAACCTCGTGGCCATGCTCGACCATGTCCCGCACCAGATCGACCAGCCGGCCCCGCTCCTGGAGGCCGTCGTGAACCTGTGGTTCTGGTGGACGGTCTACGGCTGCGCGGAGCAGGGCCGCCGGTATCTCGAACTGCTGCTGCCGTTGTGCCACGAGGAGCACCCGGCCGTCGTACGGGGCATGTGGCTGGAGGCGTGGCTCACCGCGGGCCGCGACCCCCGGGCGGCCTGCGAACTGCTGCACCACGCGTGGACGGCGGCGGTCATGGCCGGCGACGACGCCACGGTCGGCCGCGTCGCACATGTGCAGGGAGTGCTCGCCATGCACCAGGGCGATCCGGCGGCCGCGGTCGAGCACTTCCAGGAGGCCGTCCGCGCCATCCCGGCCCAGGCGCCCGCCGGGCCCTCCACCGCGGTCAGTCTGGCGGCCCTGGCCGTCGCCCAGTCCGGCGAGGCCCCGGGCGCGGCGCGGCACACCGCCCGCCGGGCCCTCACCCAGCCAGGGGTCCGCATCGACACCTGGGCGTGCGTCGTCGCGCGCTACGCCCTCGCGCTGGCCGATCACCAGGAGGGCCGCAAGGGCCGTGCCCTGCGGCGGGCGCGCAGGACGCTCGCGTCCCTGGACCGCCGCCGGCCCGCTCAGCACGGGACCACGGCCGCGCTGGAGCAGCTGATCGCGGACATCGAGGCCGGCCGTCCGGCGCGCGCCCGGCTCTGCCCCGACTCCCCGACCGGCGCGGCCGTCCCCCTGCCCCGCCTCATCAGCCGGCTTCCCTGCCCCTGACCACCGGCGCTCTGCAGCGGGGGCGGCGCGAGAAGAGGGTGGCGGCTGCCGCACCGACTGGGCAGCCACCACCTCCGCGCCGCCGGGAAGAGCGAGGCACGGGCACCACGCCATGACAGTCGAGGTGGGGGAGCAACTGCCGGCCCTCGGACCTTCGCCACCCCCGGCGGCGTTCACATCATGTCCGCCCCGCGACCCCCGGCAACCGCGATCCGGCCGCCGTCGGTATACGCAATTCCAGGCGGCGACGGCGCCGTCGGTACACCTATGCCGAGGGCCACACCGACTCCTCGGGCTGCTCCGGGTGCTCCTGCGGCTCTCGCGGTTCTCGCTGCTCCGGCGGCTCAGGCGGCTCAGGCGGCTCAGGCGGCTCCTGCGCCGGGATCTCCACGCGTGAGGAGATCTTGAGTTTCGCGAGGATGTGCTCCACGTGCGCGTCCACCGTCCGCTTGGAGATGACCAGATCCTCGGCGATCCGCCGGTTCGACAGACCCTTCGCCACGAGCGCGGCGACCTCCCGCTCCCGTGGCGACAGGACGCCGGTGCGCGCCCGCCGCGTCCCGTCCTCCCGCCGGCGGGAGGCCCGGGGCTCCAGCAGCGGCACGTCCGCGTCCGCCCGTACCGACCGCAGGACCGCGGTCCCCGACATCCGCGCCCCGATCCCCCACCAGTGCTCGAACTCCGCGGGGCCGAGCGCGGCCCGTACCGTCCGCTGCACCGACTCCTGCTGTTCCAGCAGAGAGGGCAGCATCGAGACGGGGTCGCCGCTGAGCCGGCGCGCGTTCTCCGCGTACCCCAGCAGCCACCCGGCCCGGACGTACCGCTCGTGCCGTGCGGCATGCCAGCCGAGTACCAGGCAGGCCAGCGCCGCGACCAGCACCTCGCCGATCTCGCTGACGGCCTCCAGTGCCTGGCGTAACGGTTCAGCACTCGCTTCGTGCTCTCCGGCGAGCCACAGGATCACGCCCCGCACTCCCAGCGTGGACCCGTAGAACTGACGGTCGCCGGTGCCCTCCAGGAACGCCAGCCCGGCCTCGCACAGCGCGAGCGCCCCCGCCGTGTCCCCGAACACGGCCCGGAGCAGGGCCCCTTCGTAGTGGACGACGGCCATCCCCAGCCCGTCCTTCACGGCGACGATCCGGTGGCGTGCCGACTCCAGCGCGGCGAACCCTTCCTCGACCTCGCCACCGAACGCGGTCATCGCGCCCAGATACGCGTCGGTGAACAGCCCCACCCGGTCCTCACCGGTGCGGTCCGCCACCTCGCGCGCTTCGCGGAACCGCCCCGGCGCGGTGTCCAGGTCGGCCGTCCACACCGCGAACACGCCCGCCATGAACAGCCCCCAGGCCCGCTCCCCGCAGTCCTCCGGCACCAGGGCGAGCCCCTTGTCGACCCAGTAACGCCCCTCCGACAGAGCTCCGGAAGCACGCCAGTAGGGCCCCAACCGCCACGCCAGCCGCAGCCCCCGCTCCCGCGTGCCCGCACCGTCGTAGGCATGGTGGAGGGCGGCCCTGACGTCGGCGATCTGGGAGCTCACCTCGCGGTACAGCCCGACCTGGGCCGGGGTCAGCAACTCGTCCCACAGGCACCGGCCCAGCTCCTCGAAGTGGGCCAGATGCCGGTCGCGCACGGCCGCCGCGGCTCGCGATCCGTCGAGCCGGTCCGCGCCGTACTCCCGGATCGTGTCGAGCAGCCGGTAACGGGAGTCCCGCTCCCCCAGGCGCTGCACCACGGACTTGTCGACCAGCCCGATGAGGGCTTCGAGCACGTCCTCGCGCGACAGCACGCCGTCGGCGCAGACCTGCTCGACCGTGGCCAGGTCGAACGGACCGGCGAAGACCGACAGACGCTGCCACAGCTGCCGTTCCCGGCGGGTGCACAGCTCGTACGACCAGCCGATCGCCTTCCTCAGCGTCCGGTGCCGCAGGGACGCGGTGCGCAGCCCGCCCGTGAGCGTGTCCAGCCTGCGGTCGAGCCGGGCCGCGAGCTCCGGCAGCGGAACGGCGCGCAGGCGTACGGCCGCGAGTTCCAGCGCCAGCGGGATGCCGTCCAGCCGCTCGGCGAGGCCGGCCAGCTGGCCGCGGTTGTCCGCCGTGACGGCGAACCCCGGCACGACGGCCGCGGCCCGCTCGACGAACAGGTCCACGGCGTCCTCCGTGCCGAACTGCGCGAGCTGCACGCACCGCTCGCCGGGTACGTCCAGCGGCTGCCGGCTGGTGGCGAGAACGCTCACCCCCTCCGCCTCGCGCAAGAGGATGTCGCAGAGCATCCCGCAGGCGTCGAGCACGTGTTCGCAGGTGTCGAGCACGATGAGCAGCCGTCGTCCCCGCAGATGCGCCACCACGGCATCGATCGGCGCCATGCCCAGTTGCTCGGGCGCGTCGAGCACGGTCGCGAGCGTCGCGGGAAGCAGCTCCGCGTCCCGCAGGGACGACAGCTCGACCAGCCAGATCCCGTCGGGGAAACGTTCCCGCACGGCGGCGGCCGCACGCAGTGCCGTGCGGCTCTTGCCGACACCACCGGGCCCGACCAGGGTCACCAGCCGTGACCCCTCGAAACCCGTTTCGATCAGGCGGAGCTCCTCGACGCGGCCGACAAAGCTCGTACGCTCCACCGGCAGCTCTCCCCTTCTGCGCTGCCCGAATCCGAATCCCATGGCACCCCCGCGGCCATCGTTCCGCCGCCCCCAGTGGGCACCGGCGCGCCACAGCGTACGCAAGTCGTCGCGTGGGGTGATGCGAGTGCGGTGCGATCACCTGATCGGGTCATTCTCTGGCCATGGCCGTGGCGGTCGCCGACGGGACGACCGTCGGGCGGCGGACTCGCTCAGCGCGGGTTGCGTCCCTTACGCCGTCCCATGCGCAGGCCGAGGAAGAGGACGGCGGCGAGGAAGACGACCACGCCGATGATCAGTAGATAGAAGAGGCCCTCGACGGCGACGCCGATGATGCCCAGGACGACCGCGACAAGGACGAGGAGCAGGAAGGTCGACATCGTGGTGCCTTTCTCGCGGGCTTCACACTCGTGGTGACATTCCGGTCAGCGTCGTGCGAGTCGCCGTTCGCCGCCGGTTCCGGTCCGGTGGTCCAGTTCGTAGTGCTTGAAGACGGCGGGCTCGTCCTCGGCGGGCAGCACCCCGTCGAGGTCGATCGAGGGCGCACTCTTGGCCAGTTTCTTCGCCACGGCCACCTGGACGTAGTCGGGGCCGACCCGCGCGTCGTACAGCGGCACGAAGGCCAGGCGATGACGGGTGGGGAGGCCGATCTTCACGGTGCAGAAGGAGGGCAGATCGGTGCTCGTGTCGACGTAGACGGCCTCCAGAGTGCCGATCTTGTCGCCGCCGACGTCGACCACGTCTCGGCCGCGCCACTCTCTGATGTCAGTGCACTCGAACACGGGATGCTCCCCCGGACTTCGAACGGTGGATCGACGAGTACCCGGAGGGTCCGTTCTCATGCACCGCACGGGAACGACGGGGCGGGCCGGATACATCCCACACGCTCGCACGGCCGGCCCGCTGCCGCACTCCGGCCGCCCGCCCGGGGGCGGCCCCGCCGGCTGTCCTGTTCCCGCCCCTGCGGGACCGGACGGTGCCCTGCACCCGGGCCGCGTTCGAGGGCGTTCGCGCCGGGCGTTCCTGCACCGGACTCGGCTGGGCGTGAGGGAAGCCCCCGGAACCCGGATCAGTCGACGTACGACTCGAGCGTGCCGCGGCGCCGGACGTCGAGTGTCGCGCAGTGGAACGAGCCGCCGAACGGCGCGTAGTGCAGCAGGTCGCACGGGATCGGCTCGAAGCCCCAGCGTTCGAGCGTGCGCAGCATCCCGGTGTGGTGCCGCTCCGCGATGACCCGCTTCTCGTCGATCATGAGTACGTTCATGCTGAGCCACCTGCCGCACATCGAGGTCAGTTTGAGCAGGCGCTCGTCGATCGGGTCGGGTTCGGGCGCGACCAGGACGTCCCACGAACTCAGGACGTCGGGCAGGCGGTCGACGTCGATGTACTCGGGGTTGACCATGACCTTGCCGGGCGCGAGCAGGACGAACGTGGTGTCGATGTGCATCGGTGTGCGGCAGCGGCTCTCGATCTCGTGGATGCGGTAGCCGGGGCCGAGGTGGCGGCGCAGCCAGTCGATGCCCATCCGGTTGGTGACATTGCTGCGGGTGACGAACAGGTCCCGGCCCGCACGGACGAAGTCCGCCGCGTCGAAGACCGGCTCGAACTCGGTGAGGATGTAGCGCATCGGCTCGCCGGCCTTGGGGACGCGGAAGTCCGGCTCGAACAGTTCGTCGGTGAGCTGCGGCCTCGGCGCCGCCGTCCAGCGCGCGCCGCGCCGGAAGTAGTCCTTGAGGACCGCGCGATAGGAGTGGGTCTCGAAGTACCGGCACGGCCAGGCCATCGGGGTCTCGATGATCTCGTCGCCGATCACCAGCATGCTGTCGCGCGGGCAGGTGTTGCAGAAACCGCGTGACGACCAGTCGGGAGTGCTGAAGCGCTGTCTGTGGTCGACCGCGTCCGGGCGCCTGACCGTGACGCCGAGGGACTCCAGCAGAGCGACGAACTGATCGAGCTCCTGCTGTGCCTGCTCGACCAGTCTGCCCGGATATCTGAGTCCGGCGGCGAGGCCCTGCAACCGCGCGCCCCACGGTGGGATGTTGCACGCCACCACCGGGTGGCTGGAGGGGATCGTGGCGCCGTCGAGACGCCCGACGATGATCTCCTCCAGCGGGTCCCACTCGTTGTGCGATCCGACCGGCGACACCAGGGGTTCGGTGGCTTTGGCGGTCGTGACCGCCGGCTCCGGCATCATGCGCGGACCGCCGCTGACGTGCGGGAACGGCCGCGTGCCGCCGCTTCCGCCGGAATGCCCGACCTATGCGCTACCGCCATGCTCAACCACTTTCGATCACGGAAGTCCAGCAACCCATCGTATCCGATCCGTTACCTGAAGCGACCGTGCGCGGGCTCTTTCGTTGCATGGCGCTCACCGGTCCATGACAGCGGCGTACGCCAGCGCGGCCGTCTCCTCCGGCGTGCCGTCGATGGCGATCGCCGCCCCGGACTCGTCGGGCCCCAGCGGTTCCAGCGCGTCGATCTGGGACCGCAGCAGGCTCGCCGGCATGAAGTGGCCCTCGCGTGCCGCGAGCCGGCCGGCGATGAGCTCCGCCGAGCCGTCGAGGTGAAGAAAGAAGGCGTCGGGCGACGCGGCGGCCAGACGGTCACGGTAGCCGCGTTTGAGCGCCGAGCAGGTGACCACGCCTCCGTGGTCGGCGTGCCCGGCCAGCCAGGCGGCGATCGCGTCGAGCCACGGGCGGCGGTCCTCGTCGTCCAGCGGGACGCCGGCCCGCATCTTGGCGACGTTGTGCGGCGAATGGAAGTCGTCGGCCTCGGCGTACGGCACGGCGAGACGCCCGGCGAGCTTCTGGCCGATGGTCGTCTTCCCCGACCCCGAGACGCCCGTGACGACGATCAGGGGAGCGCTCACGTGGCATCATCGGCCGACGCGTCGAGGGTCACGACCACCTTCATGTCGTCGGGCCGCGCCGTGAACGCCTCGTCGGCGCGGTCGAGTGGCACTCTGCGGGTGATGAAGCCCTCCAGCCACGACAGGTCGGCCTTCGCCAGCGCGTCCGCCGCCAGTCGGTAGTGCCGCAGGTTGGCGTTGACCGAGCCCACCACGGCGTCGTTCTCGAGCACGATCTCGCGGTTGATGGTGCCGGCCTCGACGCTCAGCTTCCGCCCGGTGGGCGAGACGCCGGTCAGGCACACGATGCCGTAGGGCGCGGTTCCGGACACCGCCTCGAACACCACCTCGGCCGCGCCCGTCGCCTCGATCACGACGTCCGGACGAAGCGACGACATCGCCTTCCCGGCGTCCTCCGAGTGGTACGTCGCGCCGAGCGCCGCGATCAGCGACGGCTTCGGCCCCTCCGTGACGCGGTCCAGCACGTGCACCTCCAGGCCGCGCTGTACGCCGAGCAGGGCGGCCAGCGCGCCGATCGGCCCGGCGCCCGTCACCAGCACCCGCTCCGGCTCGAACCACGACCGGCCGCCGATCCGTTCTACCTGCTCCCACGCCTTGGCGACCACGGACGCCGGCTCCAGCAGCACCCCGACGCGCTCGAGCCGCGCGTCGAGCCGCACCGCGTAGTCGGTCTCGACGCACCACGCCTGGGAGCCGTACCCGTCGATCTCCTTGATGCCGCGTTCGGTGTACCGGCCGTTGCGGCACATGTCGAACTCGCCCCTCGCACACGCCCCGCAGGGCACCGGATCGGGCCGGCGCACCACTCCGACGACCAGATCGCCGGCCGAGAAGCCGCTGCCCGGCGGGGCCTGCCGGACCCGCCCCAGCGACTCGTGGCCCAGCACCAGCCGGTCCCGCGCCGGCGGAGGCCATCCGTAGGCGCCGTCGACGATCTCCTTGTCCGTGCCACAGACCCCCATGGCGAGACCGTCCACCAGGATCTGCCCCTCCCGCGGGTCCGGCTCGGGCAGTTCCCGGACCTCCAGCGAATTCTTGACGTGCGGGCGGACGGTCAGTGCGCGCATCGGCTTCCCTTCTCCGTCGGGCGGACCGCGAGAACCACCGGGCCGGGTATCCCGGCGCGGGAACCGAAAACTCGAAGCGGAGCACGGAGGGTGCGGAGCGGATCAGCGGCTGCCGGAGCCGGTCTCCTCCCCGTCCGGCACGTGCCGGTGAACGTCGCGCTCCGCGGCGGCGTGCCACCACCCGGGTGGGGACGGGCCGGTGACCTCGGCGGTGGACCGGTCCGGATGCAGACCGTGCCGCCGCAGGGCGCCGGCGTGGACGCGAACGCCGAACCAGCCGTGCCAGTGGCCGTCCCGGCCGGTCCCGCAGGCGAGGTCCCAGCGGATCTCGTCCTGGCCGAAGGGCATCCAGTCGAGCCCGCGCTCACGCAGTCAAGCGCGGACGGCCGCCATCGGCCGGGGGCGGCCCGGCAGGTTCTCGTAGGCGGCCACAGTGATCCAGTCGGGGCTCGGCGTGTCCATGGTGTCCATGGTGCCCTCGCCGCGACAAGCCGTGTTCTTCGTCCGCCGTCGGCGGGGCGGCCGCAGCTGCGTTCACTGCCGCTTGTCCCCGGCCGCCAGCATGGCCGCGGCCTCGTGGAGGGCCTGGTCGAGCAGGATCGGGTCGTTGAGGGATCCTCTGCCGTCGGGCGGTACGAGCCAGCGCGTTCCACCGGGGGCCCGGCCGGGGCAGGGGACGACGATCCATGTGCCCCGGCCCGCTCCGCGCGCGTCCGTGCCGGCCCAGCGGTCGGCGGTGCCGGGGGGCACGAAGAATCCGGTGCGGGTGCCGCCCAGGTCGGCGAGCACCGGGCCCGGGGAGTCGACGCGGCGGGCGAGCACGTCGAAGGCCGGATAACCGATTCTTCCGGGGACCAGCAGGACGTCCCACAGTTTGCCCGCCGGCAGAAGCTGGGTCTGGAAGGGGTTGCGCTCCCACTCCAGGCGGACGGCCCGGGGCTCGGGTGCGGCCGCCGCCAGCCACGCCACCGCTGCCCTGGTCATCGATTCGCTCACGGCTGATCTCCCTGTCGCTGCACGCCGCAGACGCGGCGTCATGAGGGAGAGGCGGTTGTGCGGCAGCCATGACGCGGGTCCGTTCACATTGCCCCGAACGGCCTATCCGGCGAACGTCCATCCACGACGCCGGGCAACCTGCCTCCGCGCCGCTCACGGGTCAGCGCGGAACGGCTCGGCGCGGCTCGGCGTCAGACCGCTCAGCGCGGCGCGGCTCAGCGCGGCGCGGCTCAGCCCGGCGCGGTACGGCTCAGCGCAGGCCGAGCCGCATCAGGACCCGGGGATGACCGGCCAGCACCGAGGTGGTGTCGGCGGCGTGGACGAACCCGGCGCGCTCGAAGTTCTTCCTGAGGCCCGCGTACGCCATCGTCAGGTCGACCTTGGCGTCACCGTTGTCGAGCGGGTACGCCTCGACCGCCGGGGCGCCCCGGGTACGGGCGAAGTCGACGGCGCCGGCGATGAGGGCGTGCGAGATGCCCTGCTTGCGGTGGCCGGGGCGTACGCGGATGCACCACAGGGACCAGACCGGCAGGTCGTCGATGTGCGGGATCTTCCGGTTGCGTGCGAACGTCGTGCCCGAGCGGGGTGCCACGGCGGCCCAGCCGACCGGCTCGCCGCCGTCGTACGCGAGGACTCCGGGCGGGGGTTCCGCCCGGCACAGCTCGGCGACGTACTCGCCGCGGGCCGGGCCGCGCAGCCCGTTGTTGAGCTTGGACGGGATCCGGTAGCTCAGGCACCAGCAGACGCCGGCTCCGGGCGACTTGGGGCCGAGCACGGAGCGGACGTCCTCGAAGACGGAAGCCGGGCGCACTTCGATGGCCATGGCACCACGATGTCACAACGCTCGTGGCGACACCGCACGGCCGGCGGATTCCCCGGTCTCCTGCGCCTCCTCGGCCGCCTCCGGCTCCCAGCGCAGCAGATCGCCCGGCTGGCACTCGAGCACCTCGCAGAGCGCGCCGAGCGTCGCGAACCGCACCGCCTTGGCACTGCCGTTCTAGAGGACCGCCAGGTTGGCGGGGGTGATGGGAGGCCCTTGTGCGGGGCGGTTGCTGTAGAGGACCCGCTGGAGACCGGCGAGCGCGAGGCCGGCCCCTCACCGACGACGTGGCGGAGGCCGCCGAGCTGCTGGACTCCTTCGCGCACCTGGACTGACCCGCAAAGCCGCCCGCCCCGAGCATGCCGTCGTCGGCGCTCGGGGCGGGCGGTCGGGGCCGAATCCGTATCGGTCGACGAGGTTCGTCAGTGGCCGGCGGTGAGCTGTCCGGCGAGTTTGCCGTGCATGTCGGCGCTGGGCTTGTTCAGGCCGATGATGGTGACCTTCTTGCCGCGCTGGGCGTACTTGGTCTCGATGGCGTCGAGGGCGGCCACCGAGGAGGCGTCCCAGATGTGGGCGTCGGAGAGGTCGATGACGACGTCGTCCGGGTCGTCCTTGTAGTCGAACTGGTAGACGAGGTCGTTGGAGGAGGCGAAGAACAGCTCGCCGGTGACCGCGTAGACGACCTGGTTGCCGTCGGGGTCCATGACTCCGGTGACCTCGGCGAGGTGCGCGACCCGCTTGGCGAAGATGACCATGGCGGTGATCGAGCCGAGCACCACGCCGATGGCCAGGTTGTGGGTGACCACCACGGCGGCGACGGTGACGACCATGACGGTGGTCTCGCCGACCGGCATCCGCTTCAGCGTCTTGGGCTGGACCGAGTGCCAGTCGAACGTGGCGACGGACACCATGACCATCACCGCGACCAGCGCGGCCATCGGGATGTCGGAGACGACCGGACCGAAGACGATGCACAGGACCATCAGGAACGCACCGGCCAGGAACGTCGACAGCCGGGTGCGGGCACCCGACACCTTCACGTTGATCATGGTCTGGCCGATCATGGCGCAGCCGCCCATGCCGCCGAAGAAGCCGGTGATGACGTTGGCGATGCCCTGGCCGAGGGATTCGCGGGTCTTGTTGGAGTGGGTGTCGGTGATGTCGTCGACGAGCTTGGCGGTCATCAGCGATTCCATCAGCCCGACCAGCGCGAACGCGAAGGCGTAGGGGGCGATGGTGGTCAGCGTGTCCATCGTGAACGGCACGTCCGGCAGGCCGGGGACGGGGAGCGAGGAGGGCAGGTCGCCCTTGTCGCCCACGGTCGGCACCGCGATTCCCGCCGCGACCGTGATCACGGTGAGGATGGCGATGGAGACCAGCGGGGCCGGGACGACCTTGGTGATCCTCGGGAAGAACACCATCAGCGCCAGCCCGCCGATGATCAGCGGGTAGACGGCCCACGGCACGTCCGTCATCTCGGGGACCTGCGCCATGAAGATCAGGATGGCGAGGGCGTTGACGAAGCCGACCATGACCGAGCGGGGCACGAAGCGCATCAGCTTCGCGACGCCGAGGGCGCCGAGGACGATCTGGATCAGTCCGCCGAGGATGACGGCGGCGATCAGATAGCCGAGGCCGTACTCATGGTTGAGCGGTGCGATGACCAGGGCCATCGCACCGGTGGCGGCCGAGATCATGGCCTTGCGGCCGCCCACGATGGAGATCACCACGGCCATGGTGAAGGAGGCGAAGAGTCCGACGGCGGGGTCGACACCGGCGATGATCGAGAAGGAGATCGCCTCGGGGATCAGCGCCAGGGCCACGACGAGACCGGCCAGCACCTCGGTGCGGAAGACCTTCGGGGAGGCGAGCCAGTCGGGCTTCGACATACCCAGCTTGGGACCTGCGGTCAGCGGTGAAGACATGCAACCGTTTCTGTTCAGGCGCACACATCCACCTGAGGATGCAAGCGCGTCGTACTCGACTCCGCATCGGGGCGAAATCCCGGCGGCCCGGCCTCGACGGGGGCCCTGCCGGTGCGAGTGACAGCCGAAGCGGCTGCCGATCGGGCATCATTGCCCGGAAGTCTTCGGGTGCCGGTGGGCCCGATCAGGGCCCGGCTCCGGCTGAGACGCCCCTTCCGCGCTTGCGCAGCACGGGCGGCCTCGACCAACACTGTACCCTGACGTGAGGGCAGAGTGCGACTTGCGGCTTATGAAATGCAGGTAAACACGAGCTCGGATCATGTGATCCCAGACACGTGCGCCGGGGGACTTCACTCGTTCGAATTTCCGGGAAACGCAGAAGGAGAAGGCGTGACGATGACAGAGCGGCAGATGCAGATCGGCGAGGTCGCCGAGCGGACCGGTTTGTCGCTGCGCACCATCCGTCACTACGAGGAAGTGGGCCTCGTCGCGCCTTCCGCCCGGAGCAAGGGCGGCTTCCGTCTCTACACCGAGGCCGACGTCGAGCGCCTGATGGTCATCCGCCGTATGAAGCCGCTGGACTTCTCGCTCGAGGAGATGCGGGACCTGCTGGAGATCACCGACAGGCTCGCCGGCACCGACGTGGAGGTCCCCGCCGACGAGAAGGCCCGGCTGCGCGAGCGCCTCGACTCCTACCGCAAGGTCGCCGACGCCCGCTGCGAGACGCTGCGCGCACAACTGCTGGCGGCCGAGGACTTCGCCGCGACGCTGCGCCGCCGGCTGGGGAACTGACGGCGGCAGGAGCGGTCCTGGGTGCGGGACGCCCTCTTCCGCCACTGCCGGCCGGCGGATGGAGTCGGGCCGCCGGAGGTCAGGCGGCGGTGCGGCCTGGGCCTGGCGGTAGGTGCGGTCGACGGCGCCCGGGGTGTTCGCACACGACGACGGAAACGGACCCGCAGGTAGCCCCGTCGTCCGGGGCGGGCCGGGCCCGGAAGCCGCGCCCGCGCTCAGGCCCTCCGCTCCGGAGCGATCTCCGCGATCAGGCCCTCGACGCGCTTCTTGATCTCGTCGCGGATCGGACGGACGGCCTCGACGCCCTGGCCGGCCGGGTCCTCCAACGTCCAGTCCAGGTAGCGCTTGCCGGGGAAGACCGGGCAGGTGTCGCCGCAGCCCATGGTGATGCAGACATCGGACGCCTTGACGGCGTCGACCGTGAGGATCTTCGGCGTCTCCGCGGTGATGTCGATGCCGACCTCGCGCATCGCTTCCACGGCCGCCGGGTTGACCTGGCCGGCCGGTGCGGAGCCGGCCGAGCGGACCTCGACGCGGTCGCCGGCCAGGTGGCTGAGCCACGCGGCGGCCATCTGCGAACGGCCGGCGTTGTGGACACAGACGAACAGCACAGAGGGCTTCTCGGACATCAGCCAGATCTCTCTTGTCTCACATCGGCATCAGGCACCGGTGACATCAGCACCTGGTGGCTTCAGCGGCCACTGATGTGACAGTATCAGCCCATGATGACGTCAGTCGACACTGAACTGATCCGGGTGCTCGCCGACCCGCTCAGGATCCGGATCGTGACCCTTCTCGCCAAGGAGACGCTCTGCACGACCCATCTCGTGGAAGAGACGGGCGCACGGCAGACCAACCTCTCCAACCACCTGAGAGTGCTGCGCGAGGCCGGGGTCGTCGAGACCGAGCCGTGCGGCCGCTTCACGTACTACAAGCTGCGCCCGGAAGTCATCGAGGCCGTGGCGGGATCCTTCGCGGAGCTCGCCGGTGCCGCCCGTGCCACCCGAGCCGCCGACACGAAGAGGGCATGTCCGTGACCCGCACCAAAGCGCCCGCGACGACCGAGGAAGCCTCGGTCGTCGCGAAGCTTTCGACGCTCGACCGTTTTCTCGCCGTCTGGATCCTGCTCGCCATGGGCCTGGGGCTCGGTCTCGGCCGGTTGATCCCGGGGCTGAACGACGCCCTCGCGAAGGTCGAGATCGGCGGCATCTCGCTGCCGATCGCCGTCGGCCTGCTGATCATGATGTATCCGGTCCTGGCGAAGGTCCGCTACGACAGCCTCGACGCCGTCACCGGCGACCGCCGGCTGATGATCTCGTCGCTCGTCGTCAACTGGGTCCTCGGCCCCGCCGTCATGTTCGCGCTGGCATGGGCGTTCCTGCCGGACCTGCCCGAGTACCGCACCGGCCTGATCATCGTCGGCCTCGCCCGCTGCATCGCCATGGTCATCATCTGGAACGACCTGGCCTGCGGCGACCGTGAGGCGGCCGCCGTCCTGGTGGCGCTGAACTCCGTCTTCCAGGTCATCGCCTTCGGTGTGCTGGGCTGGTTCTACCTCGACCTGCTGCCCGGCTGGCTCGGCCTCGGCAACGGCGAGACCCTCGACATCTCCATGTGGCGGATCGCCCTCAACGTCGCCATCTTCCTCGGCGTCCCACTCCTGGCCGGCTTCCTGACCCGCCGCATCGGCGAGCAGAAGCTCGGCCGCGAGTCCTACGAGAGCGGCTTCCTGCCGAAGATCGGCCCCTGGGCGCTGTACGGACTGCTGTTCACGATCGTCATCCTCTTCGCCCTCCAGGGGAAGACGATCACCTCCCAGCCGCTGGACGTCGCCCGCATCGCCCTGCCCCTGCTGGTGTACTTCGCGGTGATGTGGTTCGGCACCTTCCTGCTCGGCAGGCTGATCGGCCTCACCTACGAGCGCACGACCACGCTGGCTTTCACCGCGGCCGGCAACAACTTCGAGCTCGCCATCGCGGTCGCGATCGCCACCTTCGGCGTCACGTCCGGACAGGCCCTGTCCGGCGTCGTCGGCCCGCTCATCGAGGTCCCCGTCCTGGTCGCGCTCGTCTATGTGTCGCTGGCCTGGCGCAAGAAGTTCACGGCGGCCGTGTGACCCGGCACGCCGACGTGGTGGTGATCGGCGGCGGCCAGTCCGGGCTCGCCGCCGGTTACCACCTGCGCCGTCTCGGCGTGGACCTCGTCGTCCTCGACGCGCGGTCCACGCCCGGCGGGGCCTGGCAGCACGCCTGGGACTCGCTGCGCCTCTTCTCCCCCGCCGCGTACTCCTCGCTGCCCGGCCGCCTCATGCCCGCGCAGCCCGGCGCGACGTATCCGGACGCGCGGCACGTCGTCGACTACCTCACCGACTACGAGCAGCGCTACGACCTGCCGGTCCGGCGCCCGGTCCGGGTGCGCTCGGTGCACCACGACGGGGCGTTCCTGCGCGTCGAGACCGACTCGGGCGGATGGCGTGCCCGGGCCGTCGTCAGCGCGACCGGCACCTGGTGGCGGCCGTTCGTGCCCGCCGTACCCGGCCGCGACCGCTTCACCGGCCGGCAACTGCACACCGTCGACCACCGGGGGCCCGCCGACCACGCGGGGCAGCGCGTCGTCGTCGTCGGTGGCGGCAACTCGGGCGCCCAGATCGCCGCCGACCTGGCGTACGCCACCGAACTCACCTGGGTCACCCGCCGCCCGCCCCGCTTCCTCGCCGACGACATCGACGGCCGCGTCCTCTTCGACGCGGCCACCGCCCGCCGCCGCGCCCTCGACCAAGGCCGCACCGACACCGGCGGGGTCGCGTCGCTCGGGGACATCGTCGCCGTACCCCCCGTACGGGAGGCGCGTGACGCGGGCCTGCTGAAGGCGTCCCCGATGTTCGCGCGCCTCACGGCCCGCGGCGTTCAGTGGGCCGACGGGACCACCGCGGAGGCGGACGCGGTCGTCTGGTGCACCGGCTTCCGGCCCGCCCTCTCCCACCTCGCGCCCCTCGGCCTGCGCGGCCCGCGCGGTCACATCCCCACCACCGGCACCCGCGCCACCGCCGAACCGAGGCTGCACCTGCTCGGCTACGGCGACTGGACCGGCCCCGCCTCCGCCACCCTCATCGGCGTCGGACGCCCGGCCCGCGATGCCGCTCGGGAGATCCAGGAGCTGCTGCGGAGCCGGGCCTGACCTGCTGATCTGGACCCGGTCAGCCGCTCAGGGGTGGAGCAGGTGCAGCCGGCCGGGCAGGGGCTCCAGACGCAGGGGCGCGCGTACGTCGTGCGCCGGTGTGCCGTCGACGTCCAATCGGTAGGTGCCCCAAGGGCGTTCGTACCGTATGCGGCGGACGCGCCGGGTGGCGATGGCCTCACTGCGCACCCGCAGGACGCCGTCCGCCGTGAGCTCGATGTGCAGCGGCAGGCCCGCGGGAGTGGCGATCTTCTCGTTGTCGATCAGGAGGCAGGCGCTGCCGGGGTGCGGCTGGAGGCAGGTGATGGTCAGCCGGCGCACGGCGATGTCGAGCACGTCGCCGGACAGGTGGATGCCTATGACGGAGTGCCGCTGGGCCCCGTAGAGGGTCGGCGCATCGCCTCCGCCGGCGTCTTCGGGAGACGGGCGCTCGGTGAGCAGCGGCAGATTCTGCAGGGCCGCGGCCCGCAGCGCCTGGTCGTACGGGCCGGCGGCGCGTACGAGGAGATGGTGACGCTGACGCCGGCCGCTCTGCGGTATGCGGTGGCGTTCCCCGGCATCCGGCACGGCGCTGAGTTCGACGGTCCGGACACCGTGGTGGGCGAGGCCCTCGCGCAGGAGCCGGGCCCGCTCACGGTCGCCGCGGCTCCAGCCCCGCAGGACGCCCAGCACGCGTCGGCCGGCGGGCAGTTCCTCGGCGAGGCGCACGGCGGCGGACACCAGGCGCTCCGCGCCGCTGTCGCTGTCCCGGCTCTCGACACCAGAGGTAGGAGGAGGCGTACGGGACGGCATTGCGGGTCTCCTTGCGTGTGTCACGGCGCTGTGCCCCTGAGAAGAGGACGCACGGCCGCGCTCCCCCGTCGTGGACCGCGTGGCCCGCGAGTCCGGAACGGTGTCAGGGCAGGACGCCGGAGCCGCGGGCGGCGGCGGTGAGGCCGCCCCGGAAGCGCCGCGGCACCCCGCCCGGGGTGGTCCCGGGGGCGGAGTCTCCGGCGGAAACTCCCGACCACGCATCTCTAACCTAGTGCGAGGGTTGGCCACTTGTGAATTCCTTCCGGTCCGCACCAGTTGAGTGGTGGACTCTCACACTGATGCAGAGTCCTCTGCCGTCGGCCGATCACTGGACACGTCCTGCCGACGCGGCGGTCCCCGGTAGATCCTCCACCCGACGGTGGCCGGGGCCGCCCATCCGCCGCTCTGTCTGCGGTGCGCCCGTTCGGCGGAGCCGCGCGGGCCGGCCGTATTCTCAGGCAGGCGACGCGGGCACTGCCGATGCGTCGCAGCCGTCCGTCGCCGGCGGGCGTCGCCTGCGCCGGGTACCGGGTGCCCGGCTGACGAACGGGAGTTGACCAGTGATCAGTCCGGCCGCAGTGGGGGGCGTGGCCCTGGTCGAATTGGGCATGGCCCTGACCCCGGGACCGAACATGATCCACCTCGCCTCCCGCGCGATCACCCAAGGCCGCAGGGCCGGCCTGGTCAGCCTGAGCGGGACCGCCGTGGGATTCCTGTGCTATCTGCTGGCCGCGGCCGCCGGCCTGTCCGCGTTGTTCGCCGCCGTGCCGCTCGCCTTCACGGTGGTCAAGCTCGCCGGGGCCGCCTATCTGGCCTATCTGGCCTGGGACATGCTCAAGCCCGGTGGCCGTTCGCCCTTCGCTCCGTCCCGGGACCTGCCTCCTGTCTCCGACGCGCGCCTGTTCTCGATGGGGCTCCTGACCAACCTGCTCAACCCCAAGATCGCTCTCATGTACGCCGCTCTTCTGCCCCAGTTCATGGATCCGCAGGCGGGTCCGGCCTGGGCGCAACTGCTGCAGCTCGGTGGTGTGCAGATCATCGTGGGGATCTCCGTGAATGCTCTGATCATGCTGGGAGCAGCACGGGTGTCGGGGTTTCTGGCTGCCCGGCCCCGCGTGATGACCGCTCAGCGGTTCACGGCAGGCGGCTTGCTCGGTGTCTTCGCGCTGCGCACAGCCCTGTCCCGTACGCCTGCTGCGGCCTGAGCCATGCACGTGCGCCTTGCAGACCTGGAGACCGGTGCTGCTGCGATCGGCCGGGCAGTGCCTAGTCGTGGGCGGCCAGGAGGTGTTCGAGGCGGGCGTCGGGGAAGGCCCGCTCGAAGGAGTTGGCCTGCCAGCGGTCCGGGAACAGGGCGAGCACGGCCTTGTCCCGGACACGGGTCAGCGCCTCGCCCTTCACCAGCCGCGAACCGTTCAGGTCCGCGGCGCCGGCCGCGTCGGTGGCGCGCGCCAGATGGTAGGGCAGCATCTCCAGCCGCACGGGAGCGGAGAACTCGCCTGCCATCCGGGCGGACACGACGTCGAACTGCATGGGGCCGACGGCCGCGAGGACCGGAGCCTGGTCGCCGCGCACGTCCGACACGAGGACCTGGACGACACCCTCCTCGTCCAACTGGGCGATGCCACGCCGGAACTGCTTCGAGCGGCCGATGTCCTCGGGGCGCACGACCGCGAAGTGCTCGGGCGCGAAGGTCGGCATCGGCGGGAAGAGCGCGGGCGGCCCGGCGTACAGGGTGTCCCCCACGCGCAGCGAGGCCGCGTTGACGAGACCCACCACGTCGCCGGGGTAGGCGGTGTCGACCATGGAGCGGTCCTGGCCGAAGACGCTGTGCGCGTACTTGGTCGCGAACGGTTTCCCGGAGGCGGCCCGGGTCACGGTCGCGCCGCGTTCGAAGACGCCCGAGCAGACTCGCAGGAAGGCGATCCGGTCGCGGTGCGAGGGGTCCATGTTGGCCTGCACCTTGAACACGAGCCCGGAGAACGGCGCGTCGAGCGGTCGGCTGCCGCCGCCTTCCAGCGGGCGCGGGCCGGGCGGCGGGGCGAGGTCCACGACGGCGTCCAGCAGCAGCCGGACACCGATGTTCGAGATCGCCGCACCGAAGAACACGGGGGTGGAGGTGCCCGCAAGGAACGATTCGCGGTCGAATCCGGCCTCGTCCGCGTGGAGAAGTTCCAGCTCCTCCATGGCCTGTTCCCAGTCGGCGCCTTCCGCGAGGGCGGCCTCCTCCGCCGGGACCGTCTCCTCGATCGCCTCACGGGCGCCGCCGGGCGTCCGGGTGTAGCGCAGCATCCGCCCGGGTTCGCGTGCGTCGATCAGGCCGCGCATGTGACCCGCGACGCCGACCGGCCAGGTCACCGGGGTGGGCCGCAGCCGGAACTCGCGCTCGATCTCGTCCAGCAGCTCCAGCGCTTCACGGCCGGGCCGGTCCCACTTGTTGATGAAGGTGATCACAGGGATGCCGCGGTGACGGCAGACGTCGAAGAGCTTGCGGGTCTGCTCCTCCAGGCCCTTGGCCGCGTCGATCAGCATCACCGCGCAGTCCACCGCCGCCAGCACCCGGTAGGTGTCCTCGGAGAAGTCCGCGTGCCCGGGGGTGTCGAGCAGGTTCAGCACACACCCGCGATGGGCGAACTGCAGCACCGCGGAGGTGACGGAGATCCCGCGCGCCTTCTCCATCTCCATCCAGTCCGACGCGACACCGCGCCGGCCCGACTTCCCGTGCACGGCACCGGCCTCGGTGATCGCGTGCGCGTGCAGGGCCAGGGCCTCGGTGAGGGTGGACTTGCCCGCGTCCGGATGGCTGATCACGGCGAAGGTCCGCCGCCGGGCAGCCTCGGAAGCCGCCCCCTGGGTGGTGGCGCTCATCGGCGTCCCGCCCTCGAGGCCGTCGGGGCATCGACGAGGCGGGCCGGTCGCCCGTACGGGGAACGGGCGCACTCCCCGGCCGCCCCCGGCTCCCGCCGCAGGTCCTCGCGGCGCTCGTCGGCCCGCACCCAGTGTTTCCGCAACCTCGTCACCAATTCCTCGTACGCTTGCTCAACGCTCAACGCTCTCGGGCAGGGGCCTGTCCGGGCCCGCCGTGTCGGGCGGCCGGTCCCGGCAAGGCCCGCCCGCGCCTGGTCAGGAGGCCGCACCCTTCGCACCGGTGGGAGCCGGCGCACCTCCGCCTCGGCATGGAGCCGGAAGCCCGTGCGCTCGGACAGCTCGCCGATCCGCATCAGCTTTCCGCCCACAGTAACCGCCTGCGCCGTGTCGTCCGCGCCACCCACCCCAAACCTACCCTGACGTCAGGGTAGCTTGGCAATCGCCGCAGCGGGGCGGCCTCCGACGGGCCACCGCCGTCGGGTCACCTCCGCCCTTCCTTCCCCCCGGCCGCCGAGGACGCGGGCGTCCGCCGCGCCCGCAGAACCGTGTCGCGGGTGTGGTGCGTGCCGGCGGGCGCGGGCGCGGTTCGTGGGCGGATCTCGTTGACCAGGGCCGTCCAGTCACGGTCGAGAAGGCGGGCGATGCCGCCGGGCACGCAGTAGGCGTCGGGGTCGAACCCGTGCCCATGTTCCGGGGACAGGTCCGCGAGGTCATGGCCGACGACGAGCAGCGTGCCGCCGGGGGCGACGGCGTCGAGCAGACCGCGCAGCGCGGTGCGGTCCGGCTGTCGCGCGAGCGGAAAGCACTGCGCGGACACCAGGTCGAACGCGCCGGCCGGAGGCGGCGAGGTGGTCAGGTCGGCGTGTGTCCACGTCACACGGTCCTCGACGTCCGGGGCCGCGGCGGCTGCGCACCGGAGGGCGGTCGGTGAGACGTCGACCGCGGTGACCTGCCAGCCGTGCCGGGCCGGCCAGTGCGCGTCGGCGCCTTCACCGCATCCCACGTCGAGGGCTCGCCCGGGCGCAAGGTCGGTGACCTCGGTGACGAGCACTCCGTTGGGAGCGCCGCTGAGGACCTGGTCGCGGCTGCGGTACATGTCGTCCCAGTGCTGACTGTCCATGTTCTCTGCACTCTCCCAGGGGATGGAATGAGCGTGTACGGCTACGTCATCGTCGGCGCCGGATCCGCGGGCTCCGTGCTGGCGGCGCGGCTGTCGGAGGATCCCGACGTCCGGGTGGCCCTGATCGAGGCAGGCGGCCCCGACACGGCGCAGGAGATCCATGTCCCGGCGGCCTTCCCCCAGTTGTTCAAGAGCGACCTGGACTGGGACCTCGACACCGACCCGGAGCCGGGGCTCGGCGGCCGCCGGACCTACGTCCCCCGGGGCAAGATGTTCGGCGGCACCAGCTCGATGAACGCGATGATCTACATCCGGGGCAACCGCGCCGACTACGACGGCTGGGCCGCGGCCGGGGCCACCGCCTCGACCCCGCCCTCGCACAGCGGCCGACAGTCCGCCTCCCCGAAGTCCCCGCTCTCCGGAGAGAAACTGTCGTGCACCGCCCATGCCCGCCCGCCGGACGACCCCGACTCCAGCACCTGACGCGGCAGCCCGTCGAGCCGCTCGGCGGCTGCGTCGGCGCTCAGCCCGCGGACGAAGACAAGGCTCACCTCGTGGCCCGGACACGTCTCCCCGAGCCGCCTGTCGATCCGACTTTGCATGTCGGCAACGTAGTTGCACCCACTGGCATCGACGCTCGTGGGCGGGCTCCGGTGATCGTGACCGTCCCACCGGCCGGGCGGCTGCCGGCCTGGAACACGTTGGCCGGACGGTTCACATGCCCGCCGCGGTTCGGCAACCGGTGCGCACCCATGTGGGTGCACACGGTCACCGCAGAGCCGATGCCTCCGGCTACGCCGTCGGGGCGGCGTGACACCCGTTCGGCCCACCTGCCGACGCCCCGTGGGGGCCGTGCTCCTAGGGTCGAACCGACCGTCTCGGGGCACATGAGGAGGTCCAAGTGAATCGCCGTACCGCTGTGGCCGGCATAGCTCTGGCTTTCGCCTTCATCGCTCCGCTCTCCGGCGCGGCCCATGCTCAGCCCGATCTCGACTGCCGTGACTTCCGCTTCCAGGAAGACGCCCAGGCGGTGTTCGACCGCGATCGCAGCGACCCGCACCGGCTGGATGAGGATCCGGGGCCCGATGACGGCATCGCGTGCGAAGTCCTGCCGAGGCGGGGCCTCATTTCCGCCACCCGCGCGCCTCTACCCGCGAGTCCCACCGTGATGCCCACCCGAGGCACCGAGGGCGGAACGGGCGGCGCGGCGCGGGAGTCCGGCAACCTGGAGATCGGCATCGGCCTCGGCCTGGCGGTCGGCGCGACCGCAGGCATCGCGTACACGGTGGTCCGGCGCCGTCGCCGAACCTGACCACGACCAGTCCCCGGCCCGGCCGCCCCTCGTCCCTCCCAACCTGGCGCGGGAGGGACGGTCCATGCCGGGGGACCATCCTCTAGCCGGTCGGCCTGCATGCCGCCAGCACCGTTTCCGTGATCAGGCGTGGCGCATCCGCCCGGTCCAGCCGTCCCTTGGCCACATCCTCCGCCGCCCCCTTGATGACATGGTGCAGGACGCTGGCCAGCCAACTGGCGGGGAGATCCTGGCGGAAGACCCCCTCCGCCTGCCCCCGTCCGATCAGGTCGCCGACGCGGTGCTCCGGCTTGGCGTGGAGTTCGCGGAGCCGCCCCGGCGGCAGGGCCGCCTGCGCGGCTTCGAGGAGCGCGCTCGACTGGGCGATCAGCAGCCAGCTCGATCCGATCAGGCTGCGCAGAGCTTCACGGGGATCGCCTGCGAGATCCAGCTCCGCCAGGACCTCCTCCCCCCGGCCGATCAGTCCCGTCAGCGCCGTCTCGATCAGGACGTCCCGGGAGGGGAAGTGGCCGTACAGGGTGACCCGGCCGACTCCCGCCGCCTGAGCGATCTCGCTCACGCTCGCTTCCGGGTTCCGGCTCAGGCAGGCCACTGCCGCGTCGATGATCTTCTCCACGTTCTGCTGCGCATCGGACCTCCGTGCGGGCTTGGCCACCGAACGTGACATACAACCTCCACCTTCGAACTCGAACAGCATTGTATGAGTTACAGTACCCAACGGAAATTGAACACCCGTGTTCGACTTAACCCGAAAGGGCCCAAAGTCATGACCGAATCCGTTGCGGCCACCCCAGAGACGCACAGCCCCGATCCACGGCGCTGGAAGATCCTCGGGCTCGTGGGCGTCGCCCAGTTGATGCTGATCCTCGATGTCACCGTCGTGGCGATCGCCCTGCCCCACATGGGGGCGGAGCTTTCACTCGAGCGGGAAACGCTCACCTGGGTCGTGAGCGGTTACACCCTCGCCTTCGGCGGACTGCTCCTCCTCGGCGGCCGCGCCGCCGACCTCTTCGGCGCCCGACGGCTCCTGCTGGTGGGCCTGGCGCTGTTCGCCGCCGCGTCCCTGGTCGCCGGACTGGCGACCTCCGGTCCCATGCTGCTGGGCGGTCGCGTCACGCAGGGGCTGGCGGCGGCGATGCTGTCACCGTCGGCGCTCGCGCTGGTCGTCACGCTCTTCGAGGGCGACGAGCGGAACAAGGCGCTCGGGATCTGGTCCGCACTGGGCGGCAGCGGCGCGGCCCTGGGCGTTCTCCTCGGAGGACTTCTCACCGCGGGACCGGGATGGCCGTGGGTCTTCTACATCAACGTCCCCGTCGGCGTGGTGCTGCTCCTGACCCTCCGGACGCAGCTTCCCCGGCAGCAGCGCTCCGGCACGAACGGCCGGCTCGACGTGCCGGGCGCCGTGCTTGTGACGGCCGCGACCGGCACGTTGACGTACGCGCTCATCAGGGCCGGCGACCAGGGGTGGGCGACGCTGACGACGGCCGCTCTGTTCCTGGCGGCGGTGGTGCTCTACGCGGCGTTCGTCGTGCGCCAGCGCCTGGCGGCGAGCCCGCTCATGGACGTCAAGCTGCTGGCCCGGCGACCGGTCGCGGCGGGCACCGTGCTCATTCTCGTGGCCACAGCGCTGATGATCATGGTCTTCTTCCTCGGCACGTTCTATCTGCAGGACCACCGCGAGTACGGCGCGCTCATGACGGGTGTCCTCTTCCTTCCCGTGGCGCTGCTGACCATGGCGGGCGCCAGCGCGGCCGGCAAGATCATCGGTCGTACGGGGCCGCGGGTCCTGGGAGTTGCCGGACTCCTCGTCGCGGCCGTCGGGATGACGGTTCCCGCACTCTGGAGCGGCACGGTGGCCATGGTCGCCGGCGTGGGCGTCGCGGCGGCCGGAACCGGAGTGGTGTTCGTGGTGGCTTCCGCCACGGCGCTGGGGCAGATCGAACCCCATGAAGCCGGCCTGGCTTCCGGCATCGTCAGCACGTTCCACGAGTTCGGGGCCTCACTCGGCGCCGCGGTCGTGTCCAGCATGGCGGCGGCCAGTATCGCCGGAACGGACGCCGCGGGGTTCTCCCGCGGCTTCGCGACCGGCGCGGTCGTGGCTGTCGTGGCCGCTCTGCTGGCCTTCGTCATCACGCCGAGCCCGCGACCGGCGGCGGCGTAGCCGAACGCGGCAGGAGGCCGGTGGGAACGTGGTTCCCACCGGCCTCACCGCTGCCGTCGAGGACCGGCCCCAAAGCTCCCGAGCCGGAAGCGCTACGCGAGGAGTTCCTCGACCGGCAGCTCGACGCGTCGGTCGATCCGGTCGTGCTCCCAGGTCCGTGTGTCGATCAGCCACCACCGCTCCACCTCGATCAGGTAGAGGCGGTGATCGGCCGGCGCCCTCAGTGACGTCGGCGGCAACGCCCACCGGGCACGCTCCGCCGCGTCCGGGAACACGGCCTCGTAGAAGGCGGAGTGATACCGGCCCAGGTCACCGGCCGGCACCTCCGCGCAGGTCCCGGTGAACTGGGCGCCGTCGACAGCGGCGATGTCCAGCCCGGCAGCACCTGCGCCGAGGAAGAGTGAGCCGCTGATCTGCGGCGACGAGGCGATGTCGCGGCTGTGCCGGGATCCGCGCGCCGAGCCGAACAGGAAACGCAACGGGTCGCCGAGCCAGGCGTACTCCATCGTCGCCACCCAGGGACGCCCGTCCGGAGAGACCGTGGCGAGGTTCAAGTACCGTGCTTCGTCCAGAAGTCGGCGGGTCCGGTCCACCATGCTGTCCAGGTCCGCGGCGGTCACCGCGGGCCGCAAGGGCGGGGAGCTGTCAGGCATCCGATTCTCCAGGGTCGCGGGACACGCGCGGCCGTCGGCCGAACGCGCTCGACGGTGGCCCTGTGCCGGTCGTCCGAACGGCGGCCGGCACAGGGCGCGCCGGTTGCTACGAGTGGCGCAGGAAGACGGGCAGCGCGGTGAGGCCGTTGCCGATGAAGGTGCGTTCGTGCTCCGTCTCGTCGGGCTTGATGGCGAGTTGGAGCCGCGGGAAGCGGTCGAACAGAGCCGGCAGCGCCACCAGGGCCTCGAGCCGGGCCAGATGTGAGCCCGGGCAGAAGTGGGCCCCCTGGCTGAAGGCGATGTGGTCCTTGTCCGCCCGGTCGATGTCGAAGACGTCGGGCCTGTCGTGGACGGCGGGGTCGCGGCCGTGTGCTCCGTAGGCGATCAGTATCGCGTCGCCGGCCCGGATGACGACGCCCTCCCCGAGGTCGATGTCCTCGACGGCCCATCGCATCGGGAGGTGCATGACGGGGCAGTGGAGACGCAGCGACTCCTCGATCGCGTCGGTCCACCGGCCCGGTTCCGCGTCGCGCAGGGTCCGGAGCTGCTCCGGGTGGGCGAGCAGTTCCCGCACGGTGTGATCGAGCAGGTTGATCGTGGTCGTGCTGCCGCCGCCGAGCATGAGGAGCAGCGTCGAGATCAACTCGTGTTCCGTGAGGGGGTCGTTGCCCTCCTCCCGGGCGGCGAGGAGGAAGCTGGTGAGGTCCTCCCCCGGGTCCTGGCGTTTGGTGTCGATGAGGGTCCGCATCGTCGAGACCAGATCGTTGTTGATGGCGAGCGACTCCTCCTCGGTGACGTCGGTTTCGCCGACCGCCACGAAGAGGTGCAGCACCTTGGCCCGCTGGTCCGCGGGCACGCCGAACAGGTCGCAGATCATCTCGGTCGGCACCCGGTAGGAGAAGGCCGCGTGCAGGTCCACGGCCTCGTCGGCCGGCCGGGCCGCGAGTTCGTCCAGGAGCCGGTTCACAATGGCCTCGACCTGCGGTCGCATCGCCTGGACGCGCCGAGGGGTGAAGGCCGGCGTGATCAGTTTCCGCAGCCGCGCGTGGTCCTTTCCCTCCGCGGTGGCCATGGAGTCCACGTCCACCCACGGGGACAGCCAGGGCACCGAGCCCGGCTCGTAGCTCGGTACGTTCTTCTTGAGGTTCCTTGAGACGCCCGGGTGCGTCAGCAGCAGCCTGACGACATCGCCGCGCGTGACCGACCAGGCGCCGACGCCTTCGGGCAACTGGACGGGGACGGCGGGCCCCATCTCACGGAGCCGGTCGACCTGTTCGTACATGCACCGGCCGCCCGAGCTGTCGAGGGCCGTGGTGGGGGCCGTACTGAAGGCAATCATGGGTACCCCTTGCAGCTAGCTGTTTCCAGGAATTCGGTGCGGTGCCGTGCCCGTCCGGCGGTGTGCTTCACCCGTGGACGGCGTCCGGCGTGAGGGAGCGCCAGAACGCGGTCTCGTAGGCGTGGACCATCCGGGCGGTCCGCAGGGCCTCGACCGGGTCGTCGCCCGCGGAGATGCCTTCCTGCAGCGTGGCCTCGGCCTGTTCCAGGAGTTCGCGCGGCGTGTCGGCGAAGAAGAGGAAATGCGCGACCGCCTCCTCGCCGAATCCGTACCGGGACCGCAACGCATCGGCGGTACGCGCGTACTGGCGTCCGGACGCCTCCACGTTGGCGAGCAGCGCGAGGGCCATGTCACTGCGCGCGCCGAAGAGGGCTGTCTGTGTCAGGAAGGCGGGGTATGCCTGGGCGAGCGGCGCCGGCTCGTGGGCGGCCAGCTGCTGCTCGTCCATGCCGAGCGCGGCGGCGAAGTCCAGCAGCAGGCTCAGGGCCTGCCCCTCTCCTTGCGCCATCGAGAGGAAGAGATCGCCTGCCGGAGGTGACGGGAACCGGGAGGCGAGCAGGGCGAAGCTGCGCCGGTCGCTGCCTACGAGGCGGTACAGCTCACCGGCCAGCACCGTGAGAGTCTCCTTCGGCAGCCGGCCCGCTTCGAGCAGCTCCAGGAAGCGGTTCGCCGCGGGCTGTCCGGCCACCTGCTGCCGCGCCGACTCGATCAGGTGGGTGAGGTCGTCGTCCATCGTGTGCTCCTTGTCCTGGTCGGCTTCAGCCAGTGCGTCCGCCTGCCGGCACGATGCGGCGCAGATTCGGTCCGGTGGCCGGCCCCGGCTTCGGTGCCGCGATCCACGGGCCGTCGACGGAGGGGTCGATGACGCCGTCCTCCAACCACGTGAACCGGGCGTCGAGCACCCGGCGGGCGAGCCCGCGATCGCCCGCGTCGGTGTTGTGGGTCAGTCGCTCGAAAAGCTCCGTGACCCGCTGCCGGGACCGGTGGCAGAAGGCGTCGGCGAGTTGCGCCGGAGTGTCGCCGTGGCCGGTGAGGGCTTCGGCGTAGGCGCAGCTCGCGCACATCGCGTACAGCTCCGCGCCTATGTCCACGATCCGGCCCAAGTGGCGCTGGCGCGCAGCGAGTTCGCTGTCCGGCTGATCGGCCAACTCGCCGATCGACCGCGCCAGTCGGCGCGCCGCGCGGGCGGCGAAGCGCCTGTGTCCGGCCAGGGAGTCCCCGTCGTCGGCCGGCGCCTCGCCGATGTCCTCGACGGTTGCCGGACCCTCGGCCTCTCCGCGGCGGCGTTCCACGACCGCCGCGGCGATGAACGTTCTCAACGCCTCGGTGGAGCCGTCGAAGATCCGCCCGATCCTCAGGTCGCGCAGCAGTTGCTCCGCCGGGACACCGCGCTCGCCCCGGGCCGCCGCCGACCGGGCCGTCTCGTATCCGCGGCCGCCCCGCAGCTGTACGAGCTCGTCCGCGACCAGCCATGCCTGTTCCGAGGCGAACAGCTTCGCCAGCTCGGCGTCGAGCCGCGTGTCGGCGCTGCCCAGGTCCGCCAGGCGGCCGGAGACCTCGACCATGGACTCCAGAGCGAACGCGGTCGACGCGATGAAGGCCAACTTGCCCGCGACCGCCTCCTGTTCTCCGATCGGCCGCCCCCACTGCACCCGGGCGCCGGCCCATTCGCGTGCGATCTTCAGGCTCCACTTCGCCGCCGCGGCGCAGACGGCGGGCAGCGACAGCCGACCGGTGTCCTGCGCCGCGAGGGCGACCTCCAGGCCCGCGCCCTCGTCGCCGATCCGGTTGCCCGCCGGGACGACGACGTCGTGCAGCCGGATGACACCGTTCTCGAGGCCGCGCAGCCCGAGGAAGGAGCTGCGGTGCTCGACCGTGACGCCGGGAGAGTCCGCTTCCACCACGAACACGGTCATGCCGCCGGGGCCCGCGTCCGAGGCGGGCACCATGGCCGGCACCATGAGCAGGTCCGCGATGACGCCGTTGGTGGCCCACAGCTTCACGCCGCTCAGCGTGTACGTGCCCGACGCCCGGTCGGGCACCGCTGTGGTGTGCATCCGGTACGGGTCGTTGCCGATGTCCGGTTCGGTGAGCGCGAACGCCGAGATCTCACGCGCGCAGCGCGGCAGGAACGCCCGCTTCTGCTCCTCGGTCCCGAAGAGGGTGACGGGTTGCGGCAGTCCGATGGACTGGTGTGCCGCCAGCAGCTCCCCGAGCGCGGAGTGGACGGTGGTGACGATCATCAGCGCCCGGAGGTAGCACAGACCGGACAGGCCGAGCCCGCCGTACGTCCGCGGGATCTTGATGCGGAAGGCGCCGAGGTCCTTCAGCCCCTCGATCACGTCGTCCGCGATGCGGTCGTCCCGTTCGATGAGCTCGCCGTCGATGCTCTTCTCGCAGAACTCCCGCAGTGAGGTGAGGAATCGCGTCTCCTCGTCGCCGAGAAGCCTCGGGTCGCCGGCGGGCAGGGTGAGAAGGTCGGTGCGGAGCCGTCCGAGGAACAGCTCCGCACCGAAGGCCGGCGCCGTCACCGACTCGCCGCGGGTACGGCTTCGATGATGGACAGCGGTCCGGCGGCGCCGAGTCGGACGGACCGCACCGTGAAGCCCGTCTCCTCGAGCATGGCGCGGAACTCGCTCTCGGTCCGCTCCTGTCCGCCCGTGTTGACGAGCATGTTGAGGTCGGTGAAGAACATGATCGGCTGTTCCGTCGACGCGGTCTCGGGAAGGACCGAGCCCACGATCAGCAGCGTGGCCGAGTCGGCCATCTGCGACCGGCAGGAGCGCAGCAGCGCCAGGGAGTCCTCGTCGCTCCAGTCCTGGAAGACGCTCTTGATGATGTAGAGGTCTCCGTCCGAGGGGATGTCCTGGAAGAAGTCGCCCGCCCGTGCCTCGCAGCGGTCGGAGATGCCTGCCTTCTCCAGGACCTCGGGCGCCTCGGCCACGCCGGCGGCGCTGTCGAACACGATCCCCTTCAGGTGGGGGTGGTGGGGAAGGATGGCCGACAGGAGCGTGCCGTCGCCGCCGCCGAGGTCCACCACCTTCCTGGCGTGCGAGAAGTCGTATCCGGCGGCGAGCTGCGCGGCCGCGATCCTGGACTCCTCGCTCATCGCCTCGTTGAACAGCCTGTTGGCCTCGCCCTGATCGGCCACGTAGCTGTAGAAGTCCTTCCCGTACACGTGGTCGAACGCGCGCTCCCCGGTGGTGACCGAGTGACCGAGGCCCTGCCAGGCGCGGAGCAGGATGGGGTGGCAGAACATGCGGGAGAAGGCGCGCAGCGAGTCGGGCGAGTCGGAACGCAGCTGGGCGCCGACGTCGGTCAGCGCGAAGCGGCCCGGCTCGGGCTCCGTGACGAGTCCTACGGCCGTCAGCGTGCGCAGCAGGCGCCGCAGCGACGGCTCGTGCGTCCCGCTCTCCGCCGCCATCTCGTCGCTGCCCCGCGTCTCGTCCTTCATCAGGTCGGCTATCCCCAGCTCGGCCGCGACACCGATGGAGTGGGCGGTCATGTAACCGCCGATCCGCTCGATCAGGGCGGCTCGCAGGCGCATCTTCTCGGTGGGGTTGTTGGCAGCTGCAGTCATCGGGATTCGTCCTCCGTGGTCGATCGTCAAAGGGACCGGGCGGTCCGGGATCACAGATGTTCGAAAGTGCCGTGGTGTTCAGGAGGGCCGGGCCGGGTCGGTGAGCCGATGGCGGACCCAGACGTTGGGCTCGATGTAGACGGCGTGGTCGTTCTCCACGTCCACGACGACCGGGCTCAGAGCGCCGGCCACTTCGACGGGTCCGCTGGTGTCGAACGGCAGACCGGTCCATCCGCGCCACTGCGCCAGACTGCCGGAGATCGTCATCGACACCGGGCAGACCCTGAGTACCTCGCCGCCGGCGCGCACGTGCACGCGCAGCCAGGGGTCTTCGGGGAGCCCGTCCGGGCGTGTGCGCCGCGCGTACTCGTCCATGGAGAGCTGCGGACGGCTGTGCTTGAGACTCGGCCGCACCGGCGCCACCATGTCGCCGTAGCCCATCCGCCGCCCGTGGTCCTTGAGGGCGTCGAGTGCCCGTCCGGACAGGTGCTGCGCCTTGCGGTCGGGCGCCACGGCGATCTCCATGGCGCACAGTGCGTTGAGCCGGTGGCCCGAGTAGGTGTCGGTCATGCACTGGCGCAGCGCCTCGTCCCAGCCGGTGTCGGGCAGTGTGTCCGGGGCGCCGTCCCAGACCAGGGGCACACTGGCCGCGCGGGCGACGACGGTGTTGTCGTCGTCGAACACCACGAGCTGGTGTTGTGCGTGTCGCTCGAACACCCAGTGGACCAGCGTCGGTTCGGGCCGGATGTACGCGGGCCAGGACGACTCCATCGTCAGCATCGCCGGCTCCAGATCGGGCCGTTCGGCGAGACTGGCGACGTGCAGTTCGGTGCCGACAGCGCTGGTGGACATGGCAGCTCTCCTGACGTGTGTGGCGGGGGTCGTCTTCGGTGTCAGTCGGTGTCCGTCGTCTTCAGCCGGCGAGCCGGCGGGCGGGCCGTGTGCCGGTCGGAAGCGCCGTGCCCCGGTGGGGAGTTCGGAGCAGTTCGAGGTACCGCGCCCGGGAGACGGGGCGCGCCCCGAGCAGCCTGGCGTGATCACCGTCGTGCTGTACGTCGACGGCGACGCCGCCGGCCTCGGCGAAGCGGCGGGTGAGCTCCGCGACGGCGACCTTGCCCGCCCCGCTGCGCAGGGTGAACTGCGAGTCGGCGCTGAAGACCGCGCCGATCCGCACACCGAACGTGCCTCCGACGAGCTCGCCGTCGTCCCACACCTCCACGCTGTGGGCGTAGCCGCACTCGTGCAGCCGGCACAGGCCGGCGAGCAGTTCGTCGGTCAGCCAGCGTTCGGAACGGCCCTCCCGGCACAGGCCGGCGACGCGTTCGAAGCAGACGTCGACCGTGGTCGTCCAGTCGGCGCCGCGCAGTTGGCGGCGCAGGCTGCGCTGGACGCGGGCCTGGTCCACGAGAATGAGCGGCCGCGGGTCCGGTGAGCACCAGGCGACCGCGTACGGCTCCTCCGAGCCGGTGAGCAGTTTCACCCGGCCGGCCGCCACCTCCGGCTCGTAGCTCATCTCGTTGAGGAGCCGGTGCTCGACGGTGTCGGCGGGAAAGGGGTACAGCCCCTGCCGATAGGCGCTGAGCAGACTGTAGGGCCGCAGATCGTCGCCGAAGGCGACCGGTCCTTCGACGGGCGAGGCCGTCAGATCCAGGGAGTCCCAGGCCGACTTGGGCCGCGGCAGGCCGGCGATCAGCATGCCCGCCTCACAGGAAGTCGATGTCGGTCAGGTACCGGATGTAGCGGTCGAGCATCTCGTCGTCCACGGGTGGGATCCGGATGTCGCTGTCCCGCAGCGCCGCTTCCACGTTGTCCCGTGTGAAGACGGGGAACGTCGTCTCGAGGTACATCTCCGCCACGCTCATCACGCCCGTCGAGCACCGGTCGATGAAGAGGGGGGCGAACGGAGTCATCGGGTGGTCGGGCTGCTCCACCGCGATCTTGACGACCTGGTCGAGCCACTCGTTCCAGGGCACGTCGCGGATGGTGTGGCCGTGCGCCCGCAGCCGGTCGGTGAGTACGGCGACGTTGACCTTGCCCGGGTTGGTGAGGTGGTAGACCTCGCCCGCCGGGAGCTGCTTCCTGGCGATGTGGGCCACAGCCGCGGCGAAGCAGTCCACCGGCGTGTAGTCCAGGGGGAGTTCGGCGATGGGCGAGGTGCCGGTGTCCACGATGAACCGCTTCATCGCGCACATCTCCGTCGCGGTGTTCCACGCACCGGTCTCGCGGTCGCCCGAGATGTCGGCGGCCCGGTAGATGGCGACCGGGAGCCCTTCCTTCGCGGCGTTCTGCAGCAGCGCCTCGGCGACCCACTTGCTCTCGACGTAGCCGACGGACAGGTGATCGACGTGGGCGGCCGGGGTGCGCTCGGTGACGTGCCGGACACCGGCGGTCCCGAAGCCGGAGACCACCGCCATGGTGGAGGTGTAGTGCACGGGTGCGTTGCGGTAGCGGGCGGCCAGGCGGATGATCTCGCGGGTGCCTTCGACGTTGGCGGCGCGCATGTGCGTATAGGGGTAGATGAAGTTGACGAGCCCGCCGGGGTGGTGGACGACGTCGACGAGCCGGGCGAGCCGGTCGAACTCCTCTTCCGGCAGGCCCAGTCGCGGTTCGGCCAGGTCGCCCGGGACAGCGGCGATCCGCCCCGTGGTGCGGTATGCCACCAGGTCGTCGCCGAAGTAGTGCCGCGCGTTCGCCTGGAGGCGGTCCATCGCGTGGCTCTCGTCGCCGGCCCGGACGAGGCAGTGGACGGTCGCCTCGGTGGTGGCCAGCAGCTCGCGCAGCAGGTAGATCCCGAGGAACCCGGTGGCGCCGGTGAGGAAGATGTGGGCCGGCTCCTGCCAGGAGGCGGGTACGGCCGGGATGCGCCGTACGGGCACGTCCAGCACGGTCTCGGCGGCGAAGTCCACTGCTTTCGCGTCGTCGGAGAAGGTGCCGGCCCTGGCCGACTCGACCGCGGACGCGAAGCCTCGGAGCGTCGCGTCGTCGAGCAGCAGCCGGATCAGCGGACGCACCTGGGTGATCATGATGCCGAGGGACGCCCGGACCTTGGCGAGGAGCTGGGCGGCCAGGACCGAGTTCCCGCCCAGCTCGAAGAAGTTGTCGCCCGGCCCGACGTGGTCGAGGTCGAGTACTTGCCGCCAGATTCCGGCGACGGCGCGCTCGACCAGCCCGGCGGGCCGCTCGGGGGGGTTCGTCGGGGTCGATTCCGGCGTGGGCCCGTGTTCCGGCCGGGGCTCGGGCAGGGCCGCCAGGTCGACCTTGCCGTTGGTCTTCACCGGCATGTCGGTGAGCCGGACGAACGCCGCCGGGACCATGTAGCCGGGCAGCCGATCCGCGGTGTACGCGCGCAGGACCCGTGAGTGGAGGGAGTCGCCCGCGGTCGTGACGTAGTACGCGGCGATCTCGGTCTCACCACGGCGGTGGTACGTGGTGACCACGGCGTCCGCGACCAGTGGGTGCGACGTGAGCGTCGCTTCGATCTCGCCCGGCTCGACACGGAAGCCCCGCACCTTGATCTGCCGGTCGGCGCGCCCCACGATCTCGAGGTCGCCGTCACGCGTCCAGCCGCCGAGGTCCCCGGTCCGGTACATCCGCGTCCCGGCCCGCTCCGCGTGAGGATCCGGCAGGAACCGTGCGCCAGTCGCGCTCTCGGTCATGTAGCCGCGGGCGACACCGTGCCCGGAGAGGTAGATCTCGCCGTGCTCCCCCGGCTGGACGGGTCGCATGTTCTCGTCCAGGACTCGGACGTGGGTGCCCGGCAGCGGCCGGCCGACCGGGGCGGGTCCAAGCTCGGGAAGCGCCTGGGGTGTTATCTCCATCGTGCAGGAGGTGATCGTCGTCTCGGTCAGTCCGTACGCGTTCACCAGCCGGGACTGCGGCATCAGGCGCAGCGCGGTACGGCAGTCCTCCGCATGCACCGCGCTGCCGCCCACGATCGTCAGCCGGACCGGGAGTTCCCTCGGCGCGGCGGCGAGCTCGGACAGGAACGCACGCCAGTACGAGGGGGTGAGGTCCATGACGCTGACACGGCGCTGGACCAGCTCGTCGGGCAGTTCGCCGGGGGCCCAGAGGCGGTCGGGGAGGACCAGCGTCGCTCCGTTCAGCAGCGTGACGAGGATCTGCTCGACGGAGGTGTCGAAGGTGATGGCCGCGAACTGCAGCACGCGGTCGTCGGGGCCGATTCCGTAGCGCTCGTTGATCTCGTCGAAGAGGTAGGCGAGCGATGCGTGCTCTACCCTCACTCCCTTCGGAGTACCGGTCGAACCGGACGTGTAGATGACGTAGGCGCAGTCCGTGCCGTCGACCGCCACGTCCAAGGAGGCCGCCGGTTCCCGCGAGGTCGGTCCTCCGTCCGCCCCGGGAGCCGGCACGGACAGGCCCTGTCTTTGGGAGCGGTCCGGTGTGCCCGGGCCGGCGAGCACGGCCGCACAGCCCGTCTCCTCGAGGAACGCTGTCACACGGTGGTCGGGCAGGCTCGGATCGACCGGCAGATAGGTCGCCCCCGCCTTGAACACGGCGAGCATCGACACGATCAGTTCGATCGACCGCTCCATGTGGACCATGACGACCGAGCCGCGGCCGACGTCTTCGGCTTGCAGGCGGTGGGCCAGCCGGTTGGCACGTTCGTCGAGTTCGGCGTAAGTGATCCGCAGATCACCGTGCTCCACTGCGATCGCCTCCGGCTGCGCGGCAGCGCGGAGCGCGAAACGCTCGTGGACTAACGTTTTGCCGTCGTTTCCCATTGGTCCCCTCGGTTCAGTGGCGCGGGCACATCTGGTCAAGCGTCAGCAGCCCCACGGGCGTGGCTGTCTACTCAGGTCTGTGGGTACGCAGCTCATTTCGGTACGCGGCGCTTTTCGGTACGCGGCGCTTTTCGGTACGCGGCGCTTTTCGGTACGCGGCGCTTTTCGGTACGAGGACACGATCAGATCGCCGGCCGGTGCGGGCACCGCTCGACAAGCGTTTCCGATTCCCTCTGCCTCACCGGTACGACATGGCGGATTCTGCGCAAACGGAACTCCGATCCAACAGCCTCGCACTTCAGAAACGCGTTCTGTCGCTCACGTGCCAGTAGACAAATGAAGGGCGGTCCGGCGACTCCCGGACTTACTCGGCAGTCCTTTACTCGTCAGAGAAAACCCCATCCCGCCGGAACTTGTCAACCAGCCCGTAGTCTTCGGATTCCGGTGTGACGGTCGCGGTGCAAATCGATGTTCGGCCTGGTGGCGAGGGCTTACGAGTACGAGGTGAAGCACATTTCCGAATGGCGAAGCCAGGCTCCGGCGGAGCCTGCAGCCGATTGACAAATGGAACTTCCATGGCAACCGCGAAAGACCAGAAAGAGCGTCGCCGTCAGGGTAGGCCGGACGGAAGCGTCGCCCCGTCCAGCGCGTAGACACTTTGTCAAATGAAGTGCCGGTCCCGCGGACGGAACGTGCCATAAACACTCGCCGAAACGAAAGGCCGCTCATGCGGAACACCGAAATGTCGTCCTTGCCGGGCAGGTCGCGAACGCGGGAGTCGCGTTGGCGGCAGCGAGCGGCGGTGCGCTGTCAGTGGCGGGTGACAGCATCGGGCGTATGACGGACACCAGGGCATTCGACTGGCGGTCCTCGGCCGACGGATGCCCCCCGGACTCGACCCGGGCGGCCTGTCGTGGCTCGCGGGGCCGGATCCGGGCAACAGCCGCAGGCTCTGTGCCGATCGTCAGACCGCAGCCGGCGGAAGAGTCACCCGTCGTCCCTGGCCGGACTCTTCTGCCGCGTCGATCCAGGGAAACGGGTAGGAGCCGTCCGGCAGGACGGCATCGGCAGCAACGGGAGGTGGACCTCGACCACCATGGTGGTCGCGAGGCCATGCTCGCAGCGGGCGTGCCACGCTCGTGGAGTCCGGGGCCGATGAATCTCGCCGCGCCGGCGGGTCTGTATCCCCGACAGGCGAGCAACCGCACTCGAGGAGATTCACCATGACCGCGACCTACACCTTCGACGTCTTTTCCAGCCTCGACGGCTTCGGCGCCGCGGGCGGCGACTGGACCGGCTACTGGGGCAAGCAGGGCCCCGAGCTCCTCGACCACCGCCTCGCCCTGTACGGCGACGAGCAGCGCATGGTCTTCGGAGCCACCACGTACCGGATGTTCGCTCGGATGCTGGCCGAGAGCACCGAGGAGTCCGACGTGCGTGACCCATGGGTCACGCGGATGCGGAACACGCCGGCAACGGTGGTGTCGACGACACTCGAAGGCCCACTCGACTGGCCGGACGCGACCCTCGTCAGCGGTGACGCCGTCGACGTCGTCGCCCGGCTCAAGAAGGAGTCCGACCTGCCGTTGCGCTCGCACGGCAGCCTGTCGATGAACCGGGCGCTGATGGCCGCCGGCCTGGTCGACCGCGTACAGGTGACGATCTTCCCTGTGATCACCGGCCGGACCGGACTGGACCCGGTCTTCCAGGGCGCGGCCGACTTCGACCTCGAGCTGATCGGGAGCCGGACGCTCGACGGCCACATCCAGGAGCTGATCTACCGGCCCACCCTGCACGCCTGAGTCATGCCGACATCGCCGCCGCTCCGGTCGGTTCCGCCATCGCCACTCTCCGCGACAAGCTGAGTGCCGGGCGCACCGGCCCGTGCTCCTGCGGCCGGGCTGTCCTGCCAGGAGCGGGCGTGCGACACGCGCAACAATGGAAGAAGCGCGTTCAGCGGTGAGTGCGGCGGGCCGACGTCAGGCAGGCATGTACCGGTTCGGCCCCTTGGATGTACGGCCGCGGGGCGCAGAGCTGAGGGAGGCGGTCGGCATGAGCAACATCGCTCGCCGTATCGGCGACTTTTTCCGCATCAAGGCGAACAATGCCTTGGACCGGGCGGAGGATCCCCGCGAGGTCCTGGACTACTCCTACGGGCAGCAACTGGAGATGCTGCAGAGAGTACGGCGCGGCGTGGCCGACGTGGCAACCAGTCGCAAACGCGTCGAACTCCAGGCGAGCCAGTTGCAGCAGTCCACGGGCAAGCTGCAGTCACAGGCGCAGCAGGCCCTGGCCGTGGGGCGTGAGGACCTGGCCCGCGAGGCGCTGGCCCGGCGGACGGCGGTGGCCTCGGAGCTCACGGACCTGCAGGACCAGCAGGCATCGCTGCAGGAGCAGGAGGAGAAGCTCACGCTGGCCGCGCAGCGGCTCCAGTCGAAGGTGGACTCGTTCCGTACCCGCAAGGAGACGATCAAGGCCGGCTACACCGCGGCCGAGGCCCAGACCCGCATCTCGGAGGCCGTGACCGGCATCGGCGAGGAGATGGGCGATGTGGGCCTGGCCATGCAGCGCGCCCAGGACAAGACCGAGCAGATGCAGGCCCGCGCCGGCGCCCTGGACGAGCTGGTCGCCTCCGGCGCGCTGGAGGACGCCACCCTGCCGGCCGGCCGCGACGACCTCCAGGCCGAACTGGAGGCCGCGACGGCAGGCCAGGACGTGGAGACCGAGCTGGCCCGGATGAAGGCCCAGCTTCCGGCGTCCGGCGCTCCGCCGGCCGTGGAAGGCGGCAAGGGCGGCCGGACTCCTCCGGACCAGGAGGCCGGCTCATGATCATCCGGATTCTGGGCGAGGGCCAGTTCGAGATCGCCGAAGACCGCATCGACGAACTCAATCGGCTCGACACCGCTGTGCAGTCGGCCGCCGACGCGGACGACGAGCAGGCGTTCGCCGCCGCTCTGTCGGCCCTGCTGGACGCGGTCCGCACGCTCGGCGCGCCGCTGCCGGACGAGATGATCACACCGTCCGACCTGGTGCTGCCCGACGCGGACACCAGCCTGCGGCAGGTGCAGGCAATGATCTCCGATGAGGGTCTGATCCCGGGGTGAGTGGGAGATGCGCAGCCGCTTCGAGCCCGATCGGCAGCTGACCACCCGCATGGTGGTCACGATGTTCCTGCTCGGGCTGCTGTACGTGGCGTTCGTCGCCGCGCTGGTCGTGCTGCTCAAGTCGCTGCTCCTGGTGGTCGTCATAGCCGCCGGGCTGCTGGGTGCGCAGTACTGGTTCTCCGACCGGATCGCCCTGTACGCCATGCACGGCCGCCTCGTCAGCCGCGAGGAGCAGCCACAGCTGCACGGAATTCTCGACCGGCTGTGCGCGAGCGCGGACATGCCCAAGCCCCGAGTGGCCGTCTCGGACATGGATCTGCCCAACGCTTTCGCGACCGGCCGCAACGCGGACCACGCCGTCGTCTGCGTGACCACCGGACTGCAGCGTCGTCTGGAGACCGAGGAGCTGGAAGGCGTCCTGGCCCATGAGCTGTCCCATGTCGCACACCGTGATGTCGCGGTGATCACCATCGCCTCGTTCCTGGGCGTGATCGCGGGCCTGATCGTGCGCTTCGCCTTCTACTCGCAGTTGTTCGGCGGACGCCAGCGGGACCAGAACACCGCGGCCGTGCTCGCGATCGTCATGGCGGTCTCCGCCCTGGTCTACGCGATCAGCTTCCTGCTCATCCGGGCGCTGTCCCGCTACCGCGAACTGTCCGCCGACCGGGCCGGGGCCATGCTGACCGGCAAGCCGTCCGTCCTCGCCTCGGCGCTCACCAAAATCAGCGGCGACATGGCCCGGATTCCCACCCGTGATCTGCGCACCGCCCAGGCGTTCAACGCGTTCTTCTTCACCCCCGCGCTGGGGCCCGGCACGGTGGTGGCCAAGCTGTTCTCCACCCATCCCAGCCTCGAGCGCCGGCTGGAGGCCCTCGCGGAGGTCTCGGGGCAGCTCGGTGAGACGCCATGACCACGCACGACCTCACCGCCGGCCGGGTCCGGCCCGGTCCGCCTGTCCCGCCCGGCCCGGAGCCGTGGAGAAGGAGCTGACCGCATGGGTTTCCTCGATGTCCTGTTCGGCCGGAGCAAGCCGGCCAAGCCCGACCTGGACCAGCTCTTCGGCCTGCCCTCGGCAGCGATCACACTCCAGGCGGCCACCGGCTTCGTCCCGACCGGCGCGGGCTCGGTGTGCTTCGCCTCCATCGAGGGCGGGGCGTTCGCCCGGATCCAGCAGGAGGTTCGCGCCCTGCTGAACGCGGACTCCGAGCGAGGCGGCACGCAAGTGGAGTTCAGCCGCGACGCCTACGGCTACTCGTGGCTCCTCTCCCGCCGCGGCCCCGATGACCTGCCCGCTCTCGTAAGCGACCTGCACGCCGTGAACACCGCGCTGCAGGACAGCGGCTTCGGGCCCCAACTGCTCTGCTCCCTGACCGTCTTCCACGACGCCGAGCAGCGCCCGCTCACACTCGTCTACCTCTACAAGCGCGGCACGTTCTACCCCTTCGCGCCCCTGCCGGGCGAGAAGCGCGACAACCCGCTGGAACTCCAGGTCAAGGCCGCCGTCCAGGACGACCTCCGCATCGAACAGGACCTCACCCGCTGGTTCCCCCTCTGGGGCGCCCCGGGTCTATGACCTGCCGCTCGCGTTTGGCGAGCCGGCTCGCCCGTACGGTCTGCGACTTCGGCAGCGACGGCCATTCCCGCCACACCGTCCGGGGCGTTGCGCGACCTTGCGGAGTCCGGAGCCGCCCACCCTGTGGGCGGTACGGCTCCGGGCAGCGTGCTCCACTGCGCGATGGCCGAGCTGCTGAGGGTGGTCCGCGCGGATGCGCACCGCCGCGGCCCACCCCGGGCAGGTGGCCGCCCTCGCCGCGTTCCACGGTCCCGTGGGTGCGGACGGACCCGGCCCGCTCGCCCGGATCACCGCCCAGGCGCACTTCGGCCACGCGGAAAGCGATCTGACGCCCGAGGCCCTGGGCGAGCTCAACGGGGCCCTGGACGCCGCGAAGGTCGAGTGCACCTCCGAGATCTACCCCGGCACCGTCCACGGGTTCACCATGTCCGACACCGACGCCTTCGACCCCGCCGGACTGCAACGCCACTGAGACCGTCTGCTCCCCCTTCTCGACCGCACAGTGGCCAACGGCTGAGACTCCGTAGCCGGGTACCGGCGCGCTCACCGGCGGCGGGGCCATCTCGCCGCCGGCTCGCGCCGGTTGCCCGACGCCGGGGATCGCGTGTATCGCCTCTGTCGCCTGTATCGCCTGTATCGCGGGCGTATCGAAAATCGCATACGCCACGGCAACGGCCCGCCGTCTCCAATGAAGGGCATGAACCACAACGCATCCCTGTCGGCAGCGCCGGGCCGCGCGCGCCGGATCGTACTCGTCGGCCTGGTGATCCTGGGCGTGGCGAGCGCCGTGTTCGTCGTGCGGCGGCCGCTCATGATGTCCGCGCCGATGTGCATGGCCGGGCGGTGGCACGGCTGCTTCGACACGTTCAACGGTGTGGTGCTCATGACACTGGTCGCGCTGCCGTTGGCCGCGCTGGTGGCGTGGGCTCTGGCGCACCGTCGGCGTGCCGCCGGCGTCGCATCGGCGTGGCGGATGTCGCTGGCCGAGGTGGGCATGGTCCACGGGACGGTGCCGTTCGTTTGGCTGACGATGATGCCGGGATCCGGGGCCGGCGTCGTCCCCGGCCGGGTGAGCCTGATTCCGGTGCGGGACCTGCTCACGATGGGGACGCTCGGGCTCGTCGGCAACCTGCTGGTCTTCGCGGCGCTGGGGTTCTTCGCACCCATGCGGTTCGCGGCGCTGGCGTCCGTGCCGCGGATCCTGGCGCTCGGGGCGGGCTGTTCGATCCTGGTCGAAACCGCGCAGTACGTCCTGCGGCTGGACCGGGTGTCCTCGGTGGACGACGTACTCGTCAACGCGGCCGGCGCCGTACTGGCCGCGCTGGCGTCGCGCCGCTGGTGGCGCACTACGGCGAAGGCGCCGTCGGACCGGCTTCGCCCCGTGCCGGCACCGGCGCCGGCAGGCCGAAGCGCGTGACCGATGCTCGCACGTCGTTGCGCACGTCGTTGCATACGCCGGCGATATGCGGGGCTGCTTAGGCTTCGGCCATGCGCGTACTGATCGTGGAGGACGAGCCCTATCTGGCCGAAGCAGTCCGTGACGGCCTGCGGCTGGAGGCGATCGCCGCCGACATCGCCGGCGACGGCGACTCCGCCCTGGAACTGCTCGGCGTCAACTCCTACGATCTCGCGGTCCTCGACCGCGACATCCCCGGCCCCTCCGGAGACGAGGTCGCCCGGCGCATCGTCGCCTCCGGCAGCGGCATCCCGATCCTCATGCTCACCGCCGCCGACCGGCTCGACGACAAGGCATCCGGGTTCGAGCTCGGCGCCGACGACTACCTCACCAAGCCGTTCGAGCTGCGGGAGCTCGTCCTGCGGCTGAGGGCGCTCGACCGCAGGCGCGCGTACGCCCGGCCCCCGGTCCGCGAGATCGCGGGCCTGCGGCTCGACCCCTTCCGCCGGGAGGTCTTCCGCGACGGGCGCTACGTCGCGCTCACCCGCAAGCAGTTCGCCGTGCTGGAGGTCCTCGTCGTTGCGGAGGGCGGGGTCGTCAGCGCCGAAGAGCTGCTGGAACGGGCCTGGGACGAGAACGCCGACCCGCTCACCAACGCCGTGCGCATCACCGTCTCCGCGCTGCGCAAACGGCTCGGCGAACCATGGATCATCGCCACCGTGCCCGGCGTCGGCTACCGCATCGACACCGGCCCCGGCACCACCGGCCCCGGGCGTACGCATGCGTAGACACCCGGGGCTCAGCGCGCGGCTGAAACTCACCCTCAGCTACGCCGGGTTCCTCGCCGTCGCCGGCGCTCTCCTGCTGGCCGTGGTGTGGGGGTTCCTGCTGCGCTACGTGCCCGACAACTCCCAGGGCCTGCTCGGAATCGCGCCCAACCGCTACCTCCTGGTGCGCACCTTCGCCCCCGCCGCGGCCGTGGCGATGGGCTTCCTGCTCGTGTTCGGCCTCGTCGGGGGATGGATCCTCGCCGGCCGGATGCTCGCACCGCTCGCACGGATCACGGCTGCGGCACGGACGGCGGGGAACGGGTCGCTGTCCCACCGGATCGGCATGAAGGGCCGCCGGGACGAATTCCGTGAACTCGCCGACGCGTTCGACACGATGCTCGAACAACTCGAGTCGCACGTCGCCGAGCAGCGGCGGTTCGCCGCGAACGCCTCCCACGAGCTGCGCACCCCGCTGGCCATCTCGCAGACGCTCCTCGACGTCGCCCGCAAGGACCCCACGCGGGACCGGGCCGAACTCTTGGAACGCCTGCAGGCGGTCAATTCGCGCGCGATCGACCTCACCGAGGCCCTTCTGCTCCTCAGCCGCAGCGACCGCGGGATCCTCACCCGCGAGAGCGTCGACCTCTCCCTCGTCTCCGAAGAAGCCGCAGAGGGCCTGCTCCCCCTCGCCGAACACCGCGGAATCACGCTCGACGTCACCGGCGGAGCGACCCGGACCAGCGGCTCCGCGGAGCTCCTGCTGCGGATGGTGACGAACCTCGTCCAGAACGCCGTCGTCCACAACCTCCCCGCCGGCGGCGCCGTGACGGTCCACACCGAGCAGCACGGCGACACGAGCGTGCTGCGGGTCGAGAACACGGGCGACCGGCTCCCACCCGACCTGGTGCCGACCCTCACGGAACCCTTCCAGCGCGGCACGGAACGCGTACGCACCGACGAGCACGCCGGCGTCGGCCTCGGCCTGGCCATCGTGCACAGCATCGTCCGCACCCACGGCGGAACCCTCGACCTCGCACCCCGCCCCACCGGCGGCCTCCTCGTCACGGTCCGGCTCCCCGCCACGCCGTAGACATCCTCCGCGAGCAGGTCGCCCGGCGGCTTCTCTCCGGAGCCGTCCCGCCGGAGCTCCGCCTCGACGTTCGTGTTGCGGCGGCCGCGTACGGCTCACCCGGCCCCTCTCTCCGCAGGTACGCTCCCGCGCGTGCCGCCGTCGCGGCGGCCTCCGCGGCCCAGTCGGCGGCGGCTTCGTCGAGGGGATCGCCGCTGGTCAGCAGGCGGTAGTAGAGGGGGCGGAGACGGCGCGGATCACCTCATGGGGGTCAGTGCCGTCGGGCAACTCGCCCCGGTCGACGGCCTGTCGCACGCACGGCGCCCACTCCTTGACGCGGATGTCGTAGAAGTGGTGCAGGGCCTCGGCCGTTTTCGGCTCGCGGGTGGCGGCCGCGATCACCGCTTTGAACAGCGCCCCCTGCCGCGGATCGGCCAAGGTGCGCTGTACGAGCCGGGCGTTGGCCCTGAGGCCGCCGAGCAGCGAGCCGGTCTCGGTGCGCGGCAGTGACTGCTCGGCCATGTCCGTCAGCAGGTCGGCCACCAGGCCGGTCACGGTTCCCCAGCGGCGGTAGACGGTCGTCTTGCCCACCTCGGCGCGACGCGCGACGTCGGCGAGGTCCAAGTGGGCGAAGCCGCGCTCGGCCAGGCAGTCCCGGGCCGCCTGAAGCACCGCCGCCCGCACCCGCGCCGTGCGCCCGCCCGGCCGGACCGTCCCCGGCTCCGCACCGTCCGTACCGTCCGTAGAACGGCACCCGGACCGGCGGGCGCGTGGCGCCCGCGCCACCACGGTCGTCGTGAACACATGAGCGACACCGGGCGAGTTGCCGGCCGCACTGCCCGCTCTCCAACGAGCGGTCAACCTCGCGACCGGTCAACGAGTGTGACACTGCGCCATTTCACGGGCCCTCGACACGCCACCGCCGACCATGCGAGAACCCGTCGGTCCGGGCACACCCGTTCGCTCCCAACGTCCCAGTCGAACCACGGCCGATGAGTCGCGTGCAAGGATGTCGCCCGTGACCACATCGTCTTCCCCGCCTGTCGACGAGGGCACGCCTCGCGACGCCGGGCTGGGTCCCCGTACCGCCGCCGCGCTCGTCTTCGGGTCCTCGGCCGCGGTCCTGGTGGTCGAGATCGTCGCTCTGCGGCTGCTGGCCCCCTACCTCGGCCTCACCCTCGAGACCAGCACCCTGGTGATCGGCATCGCCCTCACCGCGATCGCCCTCGGCTCGTGGCTGGGCGGGCGCCTCGCCGACCAGGTCGATCCACGCCGGCTCGTGGGCCCCGCGCTCGGGGTGTCGGGAACGGTCGTGGCGCTCACCCCCGTTGTGCTGCGCACCAGTGCGGAGTGGGCGCCGGCGATGCTCTTGCTGATCGCGTCGCTGACCATCCTCGTGCCGGGGGCACTGCTGTCCGCGGTGACGCCGATCGTGACCAAGTTGCGTCTCACCAGCCTCGCCGAGACCGGCACGGTGGTCGGCCGGCTGTCCGGCGTCGGCACCGTCGGCGCCATTGTCGGCACGGTGCTCACCGGCTTCGTCCTCGTCTCGCGGTTGCCGGTCAGCGGCATCCTGATCGGCCTCGGCGCCCTGCTGGTGGCCGGCTCGGCGCTGTTCGAGTGGCGAACGCGCCGGTGGAGCGGCGCCCCTGCCCTCGCGCTCGTCGTCGTCGCCGGCGGCCTCGCCACCGTGGTCGCGCCCGGTGGCTGCGACGCGGAGACCAAGTACCACTGCGCACGGGTCGTAGCAGACCCCGAACGCGGCGGCGGCCGCACACTCGTCCTGGACGGCCTGCGGCACTCCTACGTCGACGTCGACGACCCGACCTTCCTGGAGTTCCGGTACGTGCGGGCCATCGCGTCGGTGGTCGACGCCGCCTTTCCCGAAGGCGAGCCGCTCACCGCCCACCACCTGGGCGGCGGCGGGCTGACCTTTCCCCGCTACCTCGCGGCCACGCGGCCCGGCACCCGCAGCCTGGTGTCCGAGATCGACAACGGGGTCCTGCGCCTCAACCGCGACCGGCTCGGTCTGCGCTCGGCGGCCGGGATCGACGTACGCACCGAGGACGGCAGGCTCGGGCTGCGGCGGCTGGACGCCGGCAGCCGCGACCTCGTCGTCGGTGACGCCTTCGGAGGCGTCAGCGTGCCGTGGCACCTCACTACGCTGGAGGCGATGAGGGACGTACGGCGGGTACTCGACGAGGACGGCCTGTACGTCGCCAACCTCATCGATCACGGTGCCATGGCCTTCGCACGTGCCGAGGTGGCCACCCTCAGCGAGACCTTCGAGCACGTCGCCCTCGTCGGCGAACCCACCGACATCGGCCTCGACCCGACCGCCACCCCCGCGGGCGGCAACATGGTGGTACTGGCCTCCGACCGACCGGTCGACCTGCGCGCGGCCCAGGACACACTGGACGCCCGGCAGACCGGCTGGAAGATCGCCACCGGCGGCGACCTCACGTCCTGGATCGGCGACGCCCGCCTGCTCACCGACGACTACGCCCCCGTCGACCAGCTCCTCCAGCCCTACCGCCCGCCGAGCGCCCGGTGACAGGACACACGCCCGGGCCACTGTGCGAGTTCGTCCTCGAGTGACTGGCGGATCCTGTCCGTCGACGCGCCCCTGGGCCTGGTCACCGACACTCTCGAGTGGACGCCGAGCGGCGCACGCGTGCGCTCCGGTGGCGGGCCCGCTGCCGCCACCGGCGTCGCCGACGCGGTCAGTCGCTCAGATCGGGTTGATCCGCGTACTCACCGCGCTCGCGCACCCGTGCCAGGAACTCGTCATGCCTCATCGGTCTCACCCACGTCGGGCAGTTCGGTCCGCACCACGTACACGCCCTCTTCTTCCGCCTCCTCGGCCGTCGGCATCCACCCGCCCTCGCCGGCGGCTGTCGGGGCCGCGGCCCGCTCCAGGAGCTTGCCCGTCTCGCTCCACTTGTTCTCGAACTCACCGAAGGGATCCGTCCAGGCCGGCCGCCGTCGTTCCGGTGCGCCGCCGCCTCCGCGTCGCATGGGCAGTGCCATGACTGCCTCCAACCGTGAGATCTGACCTCGTGCCGGGCGGGTAACCGCCGCGCTGGCCGTCAAACGGCCAGCCTCCCCGCGACGAACGGAATCCGGCGGAGCCCGCCCGGCGACGGACGGCCTCAGGCGCCAGGCACCAGGCAGAGGGCAGAGGGCAGAGGGCAGAGGGTGAGACCGTCACTCCACCAACGTTGACGTGCGGAACGGTGCGGAAGACGCTGTCGGCTGCCGACCTCGCTCAGGTCCCCGGTTCCTCCGGTGTCGCCGGCGGCTCGGTGGGCGTCGGCGCGGGCGGACGGAACAGGACGGCCCGGGCCACGTGCGGGGCGAACAGGGTCGTGACAGGCGCGGAGAGAGTCAGCACGGACCGGAAGGCGCGCCCCACGACGGCGTCGCCGGCGTAACGCTCCTGGACGCGCTGCAGATACCAGTCGGCGACACTGTCCGCGGGCCCGGCGGCGACCGCGTTGCCGACCGCGCCCGGCATCTTGCGGTCTGCCCCGGCGGAGATGTCCCACGCCTGCCGGGACGCCGTGAGGAGTGCGCGCTGCACATGCCGTGTCGTGGGGGTCCGGCGCGGATCGGCCAGTGCGTCACGCAGGGCGACCGCGCTCATCGCGGCGACGGCCATGCCCTGCCCGTAGATCGGGTTGAAGGTGCACAGGGCGTCGCCGGTGGCGAGGAATCCGGCGGGGCGGCGGCCGGGCAGGTCGTAGCGGCGGCGGATGTTCGCGGTCCGCCGGTAGCCGAACGCCGGCGAGAGCGGCTCGGCCTCTTGCAGCCACCGGTGCAGGAGCGGATGCGGCAGCCTCTTGGTGTACGCCACGAACTCGTCGTCGTCCGTGGGCGGTTCGTCACCACGCAGCCCGGAGACGATGACCAGATGGGTGCCGTCCTCCAGCGGCAGCGCACCGCCGCCATGGACCTGGGCGGGGCTGGGGTAGACGTAGTAGCCGGCGGTGTCGCCGCCGAGGACGCCGCTCCTGCCGCGGTAGACGCGCGAGGCGTACGCGAGCCCGGTGTCGATGGTCTCCTCGTGCGGGGCCTCGGCCCCGATCGCCGTCAGCCACTGCGTGGCCTTCGTGCCGCCGCCGGAGGCGTCGACGACCAGGTCGGCCTCAAGCTCCCGCCGCTCGCCGCGGGCGTCGCCGGAGCGCTCCCGCAGCAGCACGCCCCGTACGCGCGAGGCGTCACCGAGGAGCCCGACGACTTCGCTCCCCTCCACCGTGCTGATCACCGGGTTGGCGAGAACCCGCCGCCGCACCCGCTCCTCGAGCTGCGCGCGGGAACCCGTGTAGATGTGCGTCGTCGCGGGCAGCCGCCGCAACCAGCGCCCGGTCTGCCACATCACCAGGTCCGACGGCATGCCCACCCGCGGCGCCCCCGCCGCCCGCAGCTCCGCCAGGAAGCCCGGCAGCAGCGACTCCAGAGCCATCTGCCCGCCCTCCAACAGGACATGTGGATGCCGGCCCTGCGGTACGCCCGGCCGCGGCTTCATACCGTCCGGGAACCGGTCGCGCTCGATGACGGTCACCCGGTCGGCGTGCCCGGCGAGGACATGTGCCGCAAGCAGCCCCGCGAGGCTCCCGCCCACGACGACCGCATGCCGCCCACCCCGACCGCCGCCCACGCCCCAACGGCTTGTCTCTCCGGCAGAGTCCACCGATTCGCTCCCCTGGTCGCCACATTGTGAGAAGGCACCAGTATCCCGGTCCGCAGGGCCAGTTGACCGCGTTCCCGCCGTTCCGCGCGTCCCGAACACATCTGCCGGACCACTCCCCCGGACCTGCTCCGCACTGAGCGGCAGCCGCCCGGATTCGGTGACGTCGTCCCGGTCGTCGGCGTACGCCTCACACGCGGCCGCACTCCAGAGAGAGCCTCCGGCCGACGGGGAGCGTCATTCCAAGCGTGCCCCATTCCCAGGGCGAAGCGGGGCGGACGCCCGACGGCAGGCTGAACCGCTCGGTGCTGGAATGGTCCCATGGCCGACACACCGTCCCGCACCGGTTCGCCCGCCACCCACGACACCGACCTGATCATCGTCGGCGGCGGCCCGGCCGGCTGTGCCGCCGCCCGCATGGCCGCAAGCGTCGGCATGCGCTCCATCCTGATCGAGCCGGACATCCTGTGCCGCAACCTGTACCGCATCCCGGCCCTGAACAACGTCCTCGGCGGGCACACCAGCGGCCCCGAACTCGCCCACCGCATCACCACGGAGCTGAAGAGCACAGACCTGTGCCGCCTCCAACTCGGCCGCCACGCAGTGGGACTCCACGCCGGCGAGGACCACGTCGCCGTCACCCTGGACACCGGCACGCGCCTGACCGCTCCGTACGCCGTCGTCGCCACCGGCGTCGGCCCTCTCCAGCCACGAGACGTCGCCTGGATCACCGCCCCCAGTGGCCTCACGCTGCCCCCGCTGTGGCAGGCCGACGCGGACGACGCCGAAGGCCGCACCCTCCTCGTCCTCGGCGGCGACCGTCCGATCGGCACGTTCCTGCGCGCCCACCCGACCACCGCCACCCGCCTGCTCGTCGCATACCCGGAAGCCGACGCATACAAGATCGAAGAGATCCGCGACGACCCCCGCGTCACACTCCTTCCCGTCGAGCACCTGACCCTGAGCCGCTCCGAAATGACCGCGGCGACGGCGGAAACGACGACCCGCGACGGCCAACGGCACACGGTCGCAGCAGACGCCGTCCACGTCAGCATCGGCAACGCACCCGCCGCCCCGCCCGGCGACCTCGTCCGAGGAACGGACGGCTACTGTCCACCGACCGGCCAACACCCCCGCCTCATCGTCGCCGGCGACCTGCGCTCCGCCCGCTTCCAGCGGATCATGACCGCGATGGGCTCCGGCAGTGAGGCAGCACTGCACGCCTACTACGCGACACGAATGCTTCCTCTGCCGGCTCGGTGATCACCTCTGAGCGGTGCGGTCGGAGACCGGGTCGGCCACCGCGCAGGCCCGGAACTCGTGGACCACCTGGATCTCGCCCACAATATGGGCGTTGAAGTCGTCAAGTTCCTCGGCCGGAACCCAGAGCTCGAGGATCGTCCGCCCGCCCGCCTGCTGGACGGGATACCGGCTCAGGAATCGGGACTCGACCTCGAAGCGAGTGACGAAGCCGGCGCCATCGTGCTTCACGTTCCAGTCCCGCGCGATCCTGATCGCGTAGTCCTCGTTGAGGACCGGGTAGAAGATCGGCTGCTCGGGCAACCGGGGCGGCCACGCACGCCAGTTCAGCTCCCGGACCAGATCCAGCTCCTTGGGGCCGGTGGGGCGCCACAGGGTCGTCGTCGCTTGCCGGCGGGTCATGTGCACAGCTCTCTGAACGGGGGCCGCCGGTACGGCGGGTCGGGAGAGGGGACGATACCGGCACCGCGAACGCGCCGGCTACGCGATTTCCGCACCTGGCCGGGGACTACGACAGCTGCTGCCACTGCGGCGGTGAGCCGCGCCCGGGGACCGTCGGAAAGGGTATTCAGGGCTGCGTGGCCAGACGGTTGACACCGTTCTGCCGCGCTGACCGGGCAGCGTCCAAGTCCACCCTGGGAACCGGAACCGGTCCCCAGGGTGGTCGGTTCAGCCGCAGCAGCCGCAGGCGTCCCCCGCGGCGCCGGCAGACGGGGCTGCCGCGGCGGAGGGCACCGCGCAGCAGCCCTTGCCGTTCCAGGCGTCCCGGCCTTCCTTGACCGCGACGACGGCTATGACGAGGGCGGCGACCGGGTCGGCCCAGGACCAGCCGAGGGTGGCGTTGAGGGCGAGTCCGAGCAGGAGGACGGCGGAGAGGTAGGTGCACAGCAGGGTCTGCCGGGAGTCGGCGACCGCGCTGGCGGAGCCGAGTTCGCGGCCGGCCTTCCGCTGGGCCGCCGACAGGAACGGCATCACGGCCAGGGAGAGGGCGGCGATGACGATGCCGGCGACGGAGCGTTCGGCTTCACCGGCGCCGGTCAGCGCCCGGGTGGCGTCCAGGGTCACGTACGCGGCGAGCGCGAAGAAGGACACTGCGATGATCCGCAGGGCTGTCTTCTCCCGGGCCTCGCGCACGGCATGCTCACGGGCGGAGAACTGCCAGGCGACCGCCGCGGCGGAGGAGACCTCGATGACGGAGTCCAGGCCGAAGGCCATCAGCGCGGTGGAAGAGGCGAGCGCCCCGGCGGTGATCGCGACGACCGCCTCGGTGACGTTGTAGGCGATGGTGACCGCGACCAGCAGCCGTATGCGGCGGGCGAGCACGTCGCGCCGGGACGTGGCCGAGCCCACGCCGGCAGGTGTGGTGGTCATCGGCAGCAGTCCTCCGCGTCCGCTTCCGCGCACGTCTTGTCGGCCTCGACCGCGATCACGGCGTTACGCAGGTCGTCCAGCGCATGGCCGAGGCGTTCGTCGGCGAGTTCGTAGCGGGTACGGCGGCCCACCGGTACGGCGACGACCAGGCCGCAGTCGCGCAGACACGTCAGATGGTTGGACAGCCGGGTACGGGAGATGCCCAGCACGTCGGCGAGGTCGGCGGGATGGGCCGGGGCCTCACGCAGGGCGAGAAGGACGCGGCAGCGGATCGGGTCGGCGAGGGCCCGGCCGAAGCGGGCCAGCACCTCGATGTCGGCAGCGAGATTCAGCACCCGAGCAACAGTACATGCGATCGTGAATCCACGAAATTGTGAACGATGATTCCCGACCGCCACCGCCACCGCCGTCCGCGTCCCGGATGCAGGCCGCACCAGGATCCGCCCCCGCGGCTCAACGCATCCGCCCCGCGCGTCCGCGAGGTGCTCGCCGCGCCCGGGGTTGCGGGCGGCGGCGGCCAGTTCAACCAGGCCCGGGATCGGGGCCTGGTGGTGTACCGGGTCCTGCGCGTCCGGTGAACAGACCGACTGTCTGACTTCACGGGTCGGGCACCGCTCGCTCCTCCGGGGGCCACAACGACGAGCGGCCTGACCGAGTGTCCGCCTGTCGTGCGGGTGCCGTGAAGAACGTGACCAGCGCGTCGGCCACGGCGTCGGGGGCGTTCTCCATGGGGATGTGCCCGGCCTCGGGGACACGGACCAGGGTGGTGTCCGGGATCTCCGCGGCGAACCGCTCGGCGTAGGTGACGGGCTGGAAGGTGTCGTCTTCGCCCCAGACCAGCAGTTTGGGCACCGTGGACGCGCGCAGGGCGGGCAGGAGTTCGAGGGTGTACTTGCTGTCGGCGGCGCCGGCCAGAGCCATCCAGGAGCGGCACACACGCGGGTCACGCCATGGATCGACGTACTCCTCGATCTCCTCCTCGGACGCCGGGCGGGCCAGGGCCTTGGCCGTCGCAGCGCGGCGCGCGGCCAGCAGTTCCCCGGCCGGCGTCGACGCGATCACCGCCGGATCGCTGAACCGGGCCACCGTGGGCACCGGCCACGAGTCGAAGGTGACCGAGTTGGCCAGGGCAAGGCGCTCGACCTCGATGCCGCCGTCGGCCAGGAGTCGCTGCGCGACGGCCCCGCCGATGTCGTGCCCGGCCACCATCACCGGACCGCCGACGCCGATGCCGTCCAGGAACCGTTCCGTCCAGGCCGCCAGCGCCGGGACGGTCGCCGTTTCGAGGGTCAACTCGCCCGCTGAGCGGCCCAGTCCCGGCAGATCGACCGCAACGGGCCGCAGCCCGCTCGCGGCGAGCTTGTCGAGCACGGGCAGCCAGACCCGGCTCCAGTACGTGCCGTGCAGCAGCAACACGACCGGGCCGGCTTGCTCCACGGTCAGGTAGCTGGCCGTTTCGCCGTCGACCTGGACTTCGGTCCTCAGCACTGTCGTTCCGGTGGTTTCACTCATGGGACCACTGTGACCGAGGCCGGTCCGCCGGCCGAGAGTCAAGAAAGACACTCACAGGTACATTCCTGCCATGAACCTCCATCGGGTGGTGGCCCTGCTCAACCCGCCCCAGTCCCCCTTCGAACTCGGCTGCGCCGCCGAGGTCTTCGGCACCGTCGTGCAGGACGTGCCGGCCCGATACAACTTCCGGACCTGCGCCGAGCACCCCGGCCCTCTGCGGACCACCGTGGGCTTCTCGATGCTCGTCGACGCGGGGCTCGCGGCCCTGCAGGAAGCGGACACCGTGATCGTCCCCGGCTGGCAGCCGCCCGGCAGACCGGCACCGCCGACCGTCACCGACGCGCTGCGGGCTGCCCACCGGCGAGGAGCGAGGATCGTCGCCATCTGCACGGGGGCGTTCGTCCTCGCTCAGGCCGGACTGCTCGACGGCCGCCGCGCCACCACCCACTGGCGCCGCACCGCCCAACTCGCCGCCGCCTTCCCCGGGGTCCGGGTCGACCAGGACGTGCTCTTCGTGGACCACGGCGACGTAGCGACCAGCGCCGGAACCGGCGCGGGCATCGACCTGTGCCTGCACCTGGTCCGTGCCGACCACGGCGCGGCATACGCCGCCCAGATCGCCAGGAACATGGTCCTGCCGCCCCACCGGGAGGGCAGCCAACGCCAGTACGCCGCACAGCCCGCACCGGCCAGGGCGGACGAGTCGTTGGCGCCGCTGCTGGAATGGGCCGCCTCCCGGCTCCACACCACACTGACCCTCGATCGCCTCGCCGAACGCTCCGGGCTGTCCAGCCGAACCCTCGCCCGCCGATTCACCGAACAGCTCGGCACCAGCCCGGGACAGTGGCTGCTCGGCCAACGCCTCAACGCGGCACGGGTACTCCTCGAGCAGACCGACCTGCCGGTCGAGACCATCGCCACCCGCGTCGGACTCGCCTCGGCAGTCAACCTGCGCCGCCGCTTCCGGGCGCACCTCGGCACCACACCCGGCGCCTACCGACGCACCTTCGGCGAAACGTGACGGCGGAACCGGGCATCGAATCCGTCGTCGTGGGCGGTGGTGGCCGGCAGCCCTGCCAGCGGCGCTTCGGCCGGCTCGTTCTCACCTTCGTGCGCCGTGTCCCGCGGCCCGGCGCCGACCGCACGAAGCCGGCGGTGCCGGCCGACATGCGACGGGACCTGCGGCCGGCCGTCTTCGAGGACCACATGGCCGCGGTCGGCCCCAACCTCGCCCGGGCGCCCGAGCGTTCCTGTGACACCGCCGAGATCTGCACCTGGCAGCAGCCGCACCGCGACGAGGAACTGCCGATCCTGCCGTCTGCAGGCCGTCCGCCGGCTGGTCATACGAGGACGCTGACCCGGCGGCGCCGACCGGGGGAGATATGAGGGCCGTCGTCCAGGTGGCCGTGGATTGCCGGGCGCCGGGGTCGTATTGCGGATGCGTCGCCGACGGCCGAAACAGAATGGGCCGGTGGTGCGTACCGGGCCGGGGCATGGGCCGTCGGGCCTTGGCTCACGGGGCGCGACATCATCCGTCCGGGGGACACGCTCAGCCCGACATCGTTGTGGTAGCGGTGGTTGAAATCAATGCGGCTGCCGCGGGAGGCCCTTCTCACTATGCTGACGGTTTCCCTGGGCCCGGCCGCCGGGTCCGCAGACCACCCCACCCCCGAGGGATAGCCGTATGCCTGGCATCACCCGCGAGGAAGTCATCCACCTCGCACGGTTGTCGCAGCTGAAACTGACGGGCGAGGAGCTGGACCACTTCACCGAGCAACTCACCGACATCGTCGAGGCGGTGGCACGCGTCGGCGAGGTCGCCGCGCAGGAGATCCCGCCGACCTCCCATCCCCTCCCGCTCACGAACGTCATGCGCGCGGACGAGGTCCGGCCCTCGCTCAGCCCCCAGGACGCCCTGTCCGGCGCGCCGGCCGAGGCGGAACAGCGCTTCCGGAGCCCGCAGATCCTCGGGGAGAGCTGACGGCCGTGAGCGCGCACATGAACACGGATACGTCCGGCGTCACCCGCTGGACCGCCGCGTCGACCGCCGCGGCCATCGCCTCCGGCGACATCTCCGCGGTCGAGGTCACCCAGGCACACCTGGACCGGATCGGAGCCGTCGACAAGCTGGTCAACGCCTACCTGCACGTCGACGACGCAGGCGCGCTGGAGGCGGCGCACGCGGTCGACACCGCCCGGGCCCGCGGTGACCGACTGGGCCCGCTGGCCGGCGTACCGCTCGCCCTCAAGGACGTCTTCACCACCAAGGGCATGCCCACCACCTGTGGTTCGAAGATTTTGGATGGTTGGATCCCGCCCTACGACGCCACCGTGACCCAGCGGCTCAAGGCGGCGGGGACGGTCCTCCTCGGCAAGACCAACATGGACGAGTTCGCCATGGGATCGTCCACCGAGAACAGCGCCTACGGCCCCACCGGCAATCCCTGGGACCTCACCCGGATCCCCGGCGGCTCCGGCGGCGGCTCCGCGGCAGCCCTGGCCGCCTTCCAGGCCCCCCTCGCCATCGGGACGGACACCGGTGGCTCCATCCGGCTGCCGGCCGCCCTCACCGGCACGGTCGGCGTCAAGCCGACGTACGGCGCGGTGTCCCGCTACGGCCTGGTCGCGTACTCGTCCTCGCTCGACCAGGGTGGCCCGTGCGCCCGTACGGTCCTGGACGCGGCCATGCTGCACGAGGTCATCGCGGGCCACGACCCGCTCGACTCCACGTCGATCGACGCACCGGTGCCCTCCGTGGTCGAGGCCGCGCGGCGCGGCGAGGTCCGCGGCATGCGCATCGGCGTCGTCCGGGAACTCGGCGGCGACGGCTACCAGGCCGGTGTGATGACGCGGTTCGGCGAGGCGGTGGAGTTGCTGCGTGAACTGGGCGCCGAGGTGGTCGAGGTGTCCTGCCCGTCATTCGACCTCGCGCTCGCCGCTTACTACCTGATCGCGCCCAGCGAGGCATCCTCCAACCTGGCCCGGTTCGACGCCATGCGGTACGGCCTGCGCGTCGGCGACGACGGCACGCGCGGCGCGGAGGAGGTCACCGCCCTCACGCGCGCGGCCGGCTTCGGCCCCGAGGTCAAGCGCCGCATCATGCTCGGTACGTACGCCCTCAGCTCCGGCTACTACGACGCGTACTACGGCTCCGCCCAGAAGGTCCGCACCCTCATCTCACGGGACTTCGACGCTGCGTTCGAGCAGGTGCATGTGCTGGTGTCGCCGACCACCCCCACCACGGCCTTCCCGATCGGCGAACGGGTCGACGACCCGCTGGCGATGTATCTGGCGGACCTGTGCACGATCCCGTCCAACCTGGCCGGCAACGCGGTCATGTCGCTGCCGTGCGGGCTGGCACCGGAGGACGGCCTCCCGGTGGGACTTCAGATCATCGCCCCTCCCATGGCGGACGACCGCCTCTACCGGGTGGGCGGAACCGTCGAGGCCGCCCTCGACGGGCGGCGTGGGCATCCACTGCTGACGGAGGCGCCGGAACTGGCTCGCCCGGCGTACTGAGCACGGGCGTTGCCGACCTCGTGCCCCATGCGCTCAGGGCGCTGAAGGCCGGCATGCCGAGGTTCGGCATCCGCAGGACACGCTCGTTCACCCGTATGAAGGGCTGGACGAGCGTGTCCACCGCCGGCAGGAAGCACAGCGTCCCGATCCCACAGGCCCGCCCACCGGATGGCCGGAGCAGCAGGATGCCCTCCATGGACATCCTCGCCGGCCGGAACTGCCACCCCCGTTTCTCAGCCACAGTGACCGTGAGCGGGTCCACCGGGAGCGGTACGTGTGCGAGCAGGCCGAGGGCGCCACGGTGAGCCTCCGTCGTCTTGTCGCGTGTCGCGCCACGTGTCGTTCCGCGTGTCGTGCCGGGGTTGCTCAGAGCGCGAGCAGCAGCGCGAACCCCACCACGAGGGCGGGGATCGTGGTGACGACCGTGGTCAGCGCGGCGGCCCGGCCGTCCCTGGCGATGAGCGGGAGCAGCGCGTCGCCGTCCTGGCTCACCGCGTTGGCGACCAGCGTGGGCAGCGGGGCGCCGCCGGTGATGTAGAGCGCGGTGAAGGCGATCTGTACGGCGCAGCCGGGTATCAGGCCGATGCACGCGCCGACGAGAACCCCCAGCCAGCCATGCAGCGGCAGTTGGCTGCCGTCGAAGCCGGTGAGGGTCTGGACCAGGCTCCAGGCGACGTAGATCGCCGACACCGGGACCACGATCACGGACATCTCGCGCGCGCCGCCGGCGAGCGCGATCGACGGCCGTTGCGGTGAGATGCCGTCGTCGTGCTGGGGCTGGCCCCGGCCGGTGACGAGGATGAGGCCGGCCGTCAGGGTGCCGGCCGCGCCGAGGACGAGATACAGGTTCACCCCGCCGGCGAGACCGGTCAGGGTGCTCTCCGCCACCAGCTGGAACGCAATGGGGGCCGCGACCAGGAACGCGAGCCCGGCCAGGATCCAGAGGAGGAACGACAGCGGCCCCAGCCCGGCCGGCGCCTCGGCCGCTTCAGTCGCTCCACCGCGTCCGGTGGGCACGGAGCCTGCCGACGCCTCGGCCGCTCCGCCGCGCCCGGTGGGCACGGAGACGGGCGGCTCCAATGCCGCGGCGGCCGGGCCGGGGCGGGCGCCGGGCGGCGCGGCATTGGAGCCGCCCGCGGCCGTCAGTTCCTTCGCGCCCAGCCGCTTGTGCCGCACCGCACCCTGCCGCCCGGCGGCGCCGAACCGCTGCGGGGTGAGCCGGAAGGCATCCACCAGGTACCCGGTGACCAGGCCGGTGGCGAACAGCAGCAGATGCACCTTGAGCGCCATCAGCGGCTTCGCCGCGAAGATCACCCATGAGGAGTCGCCCATGGTCGCGGTCACCCCGGCGACCACGGTGCCGTACGAGATCGTCCCCCGGGTGTAGAGCGGGGTGAGCATCAGGGCTCCGGCGCATCCGGGGGACACCCCGAGCAGCGCGCCGACGAGCGGCCCGATCCGGCGGCGGTTCACCAGCACGTCCAGCAGTCGGCTGCCGTACCGCCGCCGCAGCCAGGCGAAGATCCCGACCAGCAGTGCGACGAACACCCCCACCTGCATGAAGCCGTCCGCCAGCGGTCGGACCAGGGTCTCGATCACCGTCGTGCCCCTTCCTCGCGCTGCGCGCTCAGCGGCTCAGGGTGAGCAGTTGCTCGTAGAAGCCGCCGAAGCCGCGCTGCCGGTCGACCAGGTGGATCTCGAGGATCCAGTGGCAGTCCCGGCCGGCATCGTCCTTGCCGCGCAGGCGGTTGGGGTTGGTGGGGGCGATATAGCTGTTCACCAGGTCCGCGTCGATCAGTTCGTGCGGGAACTCGCCGACCAGGTGACCGCTGTGCGGGCCGCCGAACTCCCAGCCGGCGGCCTCTGCCAGTCCGCAGACGTGGGCGTACAGTTCGGCGCCCGTGATCTCGGGGTGGCTCTCGAAGTGCGCCCGGCCGGCGTCCCACACCTTCGGGAGGTCCGCCGCGATCCGCAGCTTCACCGGGTCGTCGCCGAGCACGTACGTACGCCCGAAGTCGGCCTCCCACTCCTCGAAGACGGGGCCGAAGTCGAGGAAGACGATGTCGTCCTCGTCGATGACCCGGTCCGGCGGGTTCGCCCGGTACGGCTGCAGGGTGTTCTCGCCGGAGCGCACGATGCGCTTGTGCCAGTGCTTCCGGGTGCCGAACAGATCCGCGGCCAGATCCCGGACCTGGTCGCTGACCTCCGACTCGAGCAGTCCCGGCTTGATCAGGCCCGCCGCGGTCACCTCGTCGAACAGCGCGACCGCCTTGCGCTCCGCCTCGACGAGGTTCCGTGCCCGGGCGGCCTCGCCGACGGTTGGTTTCCTCAGGAACTCGCTCACGACCTGTACCTCCGTCAGGGACACGTGCTCGACATCGTTCTCAGTCCGACGACCGCTGGTACACGCTGAGGTGTGTGTACGCGAGCCGGAGCAGCGGAATCGCAACCGATCTCCGGTCCGCCCGCTCCACGAGGTCGCCGAGGATGTGGTCGGCCTCCACCGGACTGCCGCGCAGCAGGTCGCGGTAGAGCGAGGAAGCGGTAGGGGCGTGCGGCTCGGTGACGGCCGCGAGTGTCCGCTCAAGCGCCGCGGCCCGCGCCGGCTGTCCGCAGGCGGCCGCGACGGCCGCGCACTCGGCGACCGTCCGTTCCGCGAAATCGCGTCCCCCGGGGGCCGCGACGATGTCGCCGACCACCCCGCGCATGAGGCAGGTGATCGCGCCCACAGCGGCCACGTGCACCCACTTCTCCCACATTTCCTGGACGATGTCGTCGGCGAGCCGGGCGGTGAACCCCGCCCCCTGAAGCCCCGCGTCGACATCGTGGATGCGGACCGGGCCGGGAGAGTGACAGGCTCCGTAGACGAGCTGCTGATGGCCGCCGAGCCGGCTGATCCCGCCGTCCGGGTCGAGGGTGGTCGTCACCTGGCAGACGCCGCCGAGGACGGCCTGCGGGCCGAACTTCCGCTTGAGCACCGCGATGTGACGCATCCCGTTGAGCATGGGGAGGATCGCCGTGTGCGGGCCGACGGCCGGGACGAGGTTCCCGATCGCCACGTTCAAGGCGTACGCCTTGACGCCCAGAAGTACGAGGTCGTAGGCGCCGGGCAGTTCGTCCGCGGTGACCAGCGACGGGTCCAGCCGCAGATCACCGTGCGGACCCCGGATCACCAGGCCGGTGGACCGCAGCCGGTCCGCCCGCTCGGGGCGGACCAGAAATGTGACGTCGCGGCCCGCCTCGGCCAGCCGTGCGCCGAAGTACCCGCCGGTGGCGCCGGCGCCTACGACGAGGATCCGCATCAGGACGCCGTACCGGCCGCGCCGGAGCGGGTCCGCACGGCCATGCCCCGCTCGTCGCGCCCGGTCACCGGCGGCCACCCGGACCGGCGGAATCCGTCCAGGGTCGCCGCGGTCTCGGCGACGATCGCGTCGGCCAGCAGCGCCAGCGCCTCTGCGTCGTCCGCGAATCGCCCGGAGTCCTCGACGCCGCCCAACTCCAGGGTGCGAACGCCGTCACGCAGGCGCTCGCCCAGCCAGGCCAGCGGGTCGCGGCTCAGGTCCTCGTCGTACAGCCGCTTGAACGCCTCGCCGTCCTCCATCGCCGGGTGCCAGTGCATCCGGTCCTGCTTCCCCGGAGCGGACTCCAGGAAATCGAAGCGGCAGACGGCCCGGGCGAGCGAGAGGGCGCGGGAGACGTAGATCGACCCGGGCAGGTTGTCCCTTTCAACGAACCGCAGTTCAAGTCGCGCACCGCATTCCCGGCCGTCCTGCGGGCGATTCGGATTGTGGAAGTCGACACCTTCCACCGTGATACACAGCCTGTCGGCGATGAATATGTGCATGGCCGACAGAAGAACAGAGGCGCCGAGTTGTTGTCAACGGACCGCCTGCCGCGCGGAGTCGGCCGGAAGACACGGGAAGGCGGCCGGCCCGACCGGGTCTTCCCGATCACGCCGACCGCTGCCTCTCTTCCGTTTTTCCGGAGATGTTCAAGCCCGCGGAACAGGCAGTCCGCTGTTGATCCGATGCTCACGGAAAGCGGCGTGCTGGGCCGCCACCACCGACATGTCGGACAGCGGCCGGGCCGAACAGAGCAGGGAGAACCCGGCCGCCTCGTCCGCTTGGTAGAACCGCTTGGCCGCCGAATGCTCCGCGACACCCCGCTCCACCCGCGCGGCACAGGTCGTGCACCACCCCTGACGGCAGGTCCGGGGCAGGAATATCCCGTGCCGGGCAGCCGCGTCGAGAAGGAATTCACTCCGGTAGGCGTATATCGTCCGGACCGTTCCCTCGAATTCGACGCGGATCTCGAAACCCTGCTCGTCAGGGGTGTCCGAAGGGCTTGTTCCGGCTCCAGGGGGCGTCACCGATCTCACCTCGCTTGAAGTGTCCGGAAGGGCGTGCCACGCCGTCCCGCTCCATGCTGAGCAGTTCGATGAACCACGCCTCGTGCTCGATCTCCTCGTTGAGGATGCGCATGGCCAGCTCGTAGGTCCGCGGGTCCTTGCCGAAGGTCATGTCGCAGATTTCCCACCAGGAGCGCACCGCGCAGCGCTCGGCCTCGAGAAGCACCGTGAGGATCTCGACGGAGTCGGCCGGGCTCACCGCGTCGCCGCCGTCCATGCCCCAGGTCATCCGCCCGTTGTTGGTGTTGGGCAGGTACGCGTCCGGGCAGCCGGCCCGGTCGGCGAAGTCCCTGATGTCGAACGGGATGGTCCCGCCGAGTTCGAAGATCCGGGGGGTGATCAGCTCGAAGTGCGAGCGGTCCTCCAGCCGGGCGTCCTCGGCTATCGCCTTGTAGTCCTCCTTGCCGGCCAGGAAGTGGCGCAGCACGGTGTAGTAGTAGTACGTCGTGAACTCGGCGGCGGCGGCGTCGATCAGCTTCTCCCGCAGCGCGACGACGTCCACGCCGCGCTCCTCCAGCTGCTCCACGCCGGCCCGCCGGGTCAGGTCGCCTTCCGCCACCCGGCCCTGGTAGGGGCGTGAGGCGGTGGCGGCCGCAGGGGTGGCCGCGACCGGCGCGGCCGGGGTGACCGTCGTGGCGGCCCGGCCGCGGCCGCGCTCCAGTTGCTGAGCCGCCTTGCGCTCGCCGCAGCAGCCGCTCGCGCCCGTGTCACGCGGGCCGGACGCGGCGGTGCCGGTGGCCCGGGTCTCGCCGTTGACCAGGTACCGCTCGAACGCCTCCAGAGGGCTCATCCCCGACCGTACGGCGTCCCGCAGCGACTCCTCCTTGGCGGCCACGTCGACCGCCTCGTCGGCGACCTTCGCGGCGACCTCCCGCGGCACGATCACCACGCCCGACCCGTCGGCCACCAGGTAGTCGCCCGGGGCGATCCGCACCCCCTCGACGTGCACGGGCTCCTTGCCCCAGGTGACCCAGTCGCCGCGCTGGATGAAGCCCTGCGGCCGGACGAACCGGGAGATCACCGGGAAGCCCATCTCGTGCACGGTGTGGACGTCACGGGCGCCGCCGTCGATGAGCGCGCCGGCCGCGCCCCGGGCCTGGAGCGCGGTGATGGACAGGTCGCCGAATATGGAGGCGTCGATGCCGTTCATCTGCACGACGGTGATGTGGCCGGCGGGCACCGAACCCAGCATCTCGAAGAGGCCGCGGGCGCTCTTTCCGTGCGAGACCGCGAGCGGGTTGGGCCTGCATTCGACCGGGTACACCGGCCCGACCATGCGCATGTCGGGGTCCCGGAACAGGAAGTTCCCGGAGAGGCTCTGCTTCACATAGCCCAGGCCGTCGAGGATGTCCGTCAGAGCTCCGGTGTATGCCGTACCCAGCTTCTCCACGACAGCCGAGTCGACGAACCATTCCCTGTTGCTGGCTTCACTCATTTCCCTGCCCCTTGATTCGATTCCGCATTCGGTCGATTCTGTCGAAGTAGCTCACATCAGGGGTTTCAACTTCTTCCCTTGGGGGATCACTGTGCCTTCCGCAGCGGATTCACACCAGTATCGGTCCTGCTTTTCCAGCTGGGAAAACAGGGCCAGTGTCCGTGCCAAACCGCGCCGGATGCTCGAAGAGTTGGAGGCGGGAAAGGTGTTCTTTCCGCCCGAGTTGGTTCCCGCCCTGTACCACCCCCTCGTCAGGGAGCAGGAGGAGGAGGTCATCCAGAGTCTGCTGCTGCAGCGCCTCTATATCTATCTCGACTTCACGGCAGATCTCGAACAGCTCGTGGTGACACCGGTGACGCAGCTCATCAGCCGTCGACGCAGCGGCTTCGAGCTACCGGGCGAAATGCTCCGGGATTCCTACAAGATATGCACGGACGAGGCATGGCATGCGCAGTTCTCCGACGATCTGCAGGGCCAGCTGATGGCCGCCACGAAGGAACTTCCGTGTGCGGCCCGCCAGCCGTACTTCCTGACCCGGCTGGAAACCCTCAAGGCGGGACTCGACCCGTCCCTCCGGCCACTGGCAGAACTCTTCTTCACGGTGGTCTCCGAAACTCTGATCTCCAGCATCCTGTCCGGGATACCGAAGGACCAGCGGGTGTGCACCGTGGTGCGGGAGACGATCGCGGACCACGCCGAGGACGAGGGCCGGCACCACGCCTACTTCGTGCGGTTCTTCGAGTACGCGTGGCGTCAACTGACGCCGGAGCAACGGGATCTGATCGGGACTCTGCTGCCGGAGTTCACCGTTGCGTTTCTCAGGCCGGATGTGGACGCGACATTCGACATGCTCAGGTTCACCGGGATGGACTCCGAGTCGGTCAGGGAGGTGATCGGGGAGACATATCCGGACGCCCGGCTGCACGCTGAGATGCGTGCGGCCGCGGCATCCACGCTGCGTCTGTTCGAGCGCAACGGGGTGTTCGAGTCGCACAAGGTGGCCGACTCCTTCTTCCAGTGCGGGTTACTGGGGTGATCGGCTGGAACGAGCCGGCCGGGCTGGAGCGCCCGGCCGGCTCGTTCGACGTTCAGGACCTGACGTCGAGCAGAACTTTGCCCGCGGCGGTGCGGCTGGTCAATGCCCGCAGAGCCGCCCCGACCTGGGTCAGTGGCTGGACCTCGTGCACGGGGACGACCAGCGACCCGTCGAGCATCGCCCGCAGGGCCAGCTCCGTGCCGGACCGGATCCGGGCAGGGGGCTCGCCCACCCCGCCGTAGCCGGCCAGGGTCAGGTTCTTGCGGTAGAGGACCCGCATGGGCAGCGTGCTCTCCGGGTCGGCGCTGGTGCCGTAGCTGATCAACCGGCCGTTCTCCGCGAGCAGTTCCACGGCGGTGCCGGTGAAGGCCCCGCCGAGCGCGTCGAACACCACGGTGGGCACCACCACGTCCGCCGCGTCGGCCAGTCGGGCGGCGGTCGCGGCCAGGACCGGCTCCGCCCCCGCTGCCATGACGGCCTTCGCCTTCCCCGGGCTCGCGGTCTGTCCCCAGACCTGCGCACCGGCCGCTTTGCACAGGCTGGTCACGGCCAGGCCCACGGCGCCGCCGGCACCGAGGACCAGCACCCGGTCGTTGCCGTCGATGCGGCCCAGGTCCCTGGTCACCCGGATCGCCGTGGTGCCGACGACGGCCGCCGAGGCCGCGGCGGTCAGGCCGATGCCGTCGGGCACCGGCACGAGCGCGTCCCGGGGCGCGACGACGCGTTCGGCCCAGGTGCCGTCCCGGACGATGCCGAGACCCGTTCCGTGGACGACGACGGGCCGGCCCTCGCAGACCCCGGCGCCCTCCACACCGAGGGTGCGGGGCCGCGCGGCCGCGCCGCCGACCGTGCCCTGGACGACGTATGTGTCCAGAGGGTTGAGCGCGGCGAAGTGCAGATCGACCACCACCTCGCCCTCTCCGGGCTCGGGCAGGTCGACCTCGGTCACCTCCGGCGGGCGGCCGAGGTCGGTGAGGCGGGCTGCCAGGATGCGGGAAGTCACGAAGTCCTCCGGGAGGTTCGCAGGCCGGACCGGATGGCGCTGATCGTCCGTGTGATGTCGGTGTCGCACACCGTGCCCAGGTGCCCGATCCGGAAGGTGCGGTCGCCCGTCGACCGGTACGTGCCCGGTTGCAGCAGCACGCCCTGCTCGGCGACGGCCCCCATGAACCGCGGCTCGGCCAGGTCTCGCGGCACCACACCGACGGTGATGCCGTTGGCCCGCTCCCCCGGCTTCGGGACCAGCAGCCCGATGCCGAGTGCGGCCAGCTCCGTGTGCAGGGTGTCGCGGAGCGTCGCGTGCCGGGCGACCCGGGCCTGCCGCCCCTCGGCCAGCGCCAGCCGCAGGGCCTCGGACAGGCCGAGCACCAGGTTCCCGGCCGGTGACTGGCAATAGCCGAACTCGCCGCGCTCCATCGCCGCCATGACCGTGAGCCAGGGCGGCAGGTCGAGAGAGTAGGCCCGCGGGGTCCAGTCGCGGTCACGCAGCACGTCCAGCGCCCGCCGGCCGAGCGCGTGGAGGGCCAGCCCGGGCGGCCCGGCCAGGCCCTTGGGCGGACCCCCGAGATAGGCGTCCAGGTCCCAGGCGTCCATCTCGATCTCTTCCGCACCGATCGCCGAGACGCCGTCCACCAGACACAGGGCCCCGTACTCGTGAGCCAGCCCGGCGAGCCGGGGAAGGTCGGCACGCACCCCGCTGCTGGAGTCGACGTGGGCGACGAGAAGCGCCTGGTAGCGGTGTCGGGAAAGCAGCGTCTCCAGCAGCTCGGGATCGGGTGCGCGGCCGGCCGGGAAGCGCGGGGCGTGGGCGGGTACGCCCAGGCGCAGACAGATGTCACGCCACCGGTCGCCCCACATGCCGGTCGAGGCCACCAGCACCGGAACATCGGGGCGCAGCAGGCTGACGACGAGGCTTTCCATGCCGCTGGTGCCGGTGCCGGGCACCACCGCCGTGGTCGCCGTGGCGGAGCCGACGAGGGTCCGCAGCCTGGACAGGCAGCGGCCGAATTCGGCGATGAACTCCGGATCGGTGATGGGCGGTGCGGGTTCGCTCATGCGCTTCAGTACGGACGACGCCGGGCGGGTGGGGCCGACCACCATCGCCAGCGGCTCCGCGGGGTCGAAGTAGTCCTCTGACTGGCCTGTTTCGGCCTGTGTGGCCAACGCTCTCCCTTTCCTGCGGGGACCTCGGACCGGGGGTGACGGGCCGGACGGCAGCCCGGGCGAAAGCCCGCCGACTGCCGCCCGGACCCGGCCGAAACGACGGAGCGCTCAGGAGCGCTCGTCCTTCCACTCCGCGTAGTCCGCGCGGTACGGGGTGAAGATGTCCAGGGCCACCGACCGCTCGATGGCGTGCACCTGGTGCTCGACGTCACCCCTGACCACGAAGCTGTCACCGGCGACGGCCTCGAACTCCTCGCCGCCGGCCCGCACTCGGATGTGGCCGGACACCAGATAGGCGAGCTGCTCGTGCGGGTGGCTGTGCAGCGGGAACACCGAGCCCTGCTCCATCACGTGCTCGACCAGCATCAGCTTGTCGTTGTGGGCCAGCACCCGCCGGGTCAGGTTGTCGAACGCCTCCCGGCCGGTGACGTCGGCGCCCTTCACGATGACGATGTCGTCGGTTCCGGCAGCTACGTCGTTGGTGGTCATGTGTGTCCTTCCGTCTCAGCGCCGCGAGTCGAACAGCGGCAGCGGCGTGACGTCGGCGTTCAGTGAACCGTTGTCCGCCTCCGTGGTGGGGAAGTGCGCGCGGTCGAACACCTGGTGCAGGGACGAGGTGCAGCCCTGCGGCACGGCGACGGCCACGCCGAGCTCGTCCAGCTCGGACTTGGCGGCGATGAACCGGTAGCTCTCCTGGGGCTGGAGCGGCAGCACCGACCATGGCGAGTCGGAGGTGCTGGAGCGGTTGCGCCGGTAGTAGACCTGCTGGGGTTGAGCGGCGTCGTTGCGCACCTGGACGTGGAGCGCCCGGATGTCGCCGTACCAGTCGAAGTTGGCGATGTCGAAACCCCCGCCGGGGGGCAGCTCGGCGACCGTCTCCGGGAAGGTCGAACCGCCGGGGATGCGGCGAATGTTGGCGTCCGCGCCGCAGTTCGTGCAGGCTCCGGCGGAGTTGACCCCGAGGACGCGGGCGTTGAGCCCGTAGCGGGTGATCTGGAGTTCCTGGCAGTTGTGGCAGTGGGTGTTGGTCGACTCGGTGTCGTACACGTTGCCCAGATAGACGTGGCGCAGACCCATGTCCAGGCCCACCCGGCGGGCGGCCTCGAGCCGGTCGACGGGCGTCCGGATGGTGTTGGTCATCTTGTAGTCCGGGTGGAACCGGACGTAGTGCGTGGGCACTTCGGGGCCCAGCCGGTCCAGGACGAACTTGCCGATCTCGTAGGCGGTCTTCTCGTCGTCGCTGAGGTCGGTGACCATCAGCGTCGACACCTCGACGTGCTTGCCGGCCCGGTAGACCTGCTCCGTCCCGTCCAGCACCGGCTCCAGCCAGCCCTTGGTGATCTTGCGGTAGTACTTCGGGTCGATCGACTTGATCGAGACGGAGAAGATGTCGATGACAGGGATCAGCTCTTCGATGGCCTCCGGGGAAATGAAGAAGGCCGACTTGTAGAGATTGACGATTCCCGCCTCTTTGGCGAGGGCCGCCGTCTCCACCACGAATTCATGCCAGACGACCGGGTCGTTGTACGTCCACGAGATCACCTTGATGTCGTGGCGCTTCGCGATGTCTATGACCTCCTGCGGCGTGTAGTAGAAGACGTCCTTGTCCTCCACAAACCTGGCCTGCGACGTCTTCCAGTTGTGGCAGTAGTCGCAATTCAGCATGCAGCCGATGTTGCCCATCGAGAGGATCCGCGCACCGGGCTCGTAGTGAAACACGGCCTCGGTCTCGATCGTCTCTTCCGTGGCGTGGACCGACCGCCCGTAGTTCAGGCTGACCAGCCGTCCGTCACGGTTGGCCCGCACCATACAGAATCCGTGCTGACCGGGCCTGATCTTGCAATTCCGTGGGCTCAGGTGGCACCGGACGACATCGTCGGGGAGGCGCTCCTCCAGCCGCGCCGGGTATCCGACTTCCTGCCACTTCTTGTCTGCCATCTGGATCTCCCTCGATTGGCTGTACTAGTTGTGGTCTGCGGTCCGCAGCGTGACGGGCAGCGCGGTCACGGTGGGGTGATCCACCTGCTGGGGGGCCACACCGGAGGCCCCGCCCGGGCTGCCGAGGTCGGTGACCTCCACGAAGAACGTGCGGTTGATCTCCGTGTAGTGGCCCCATTCGTCCGGCACTTCGTGCGCCGGATAAATGGCCTCCACCGGACAGGCCGGCTCACACGCGTGACAGTCGATGCATTCGTCCGGGTGTATATAGAGGGTCCGGGCACCCTCATATATGCAGTCGACCGGACATACGTCCAGACAGGCTTTGTCCTTGATGTCGACACACGGTTCTGCGATGACGTAAACCATGCGAATCCCCTATTCGTGAGAGCGAGCAGAGTGGACGATGGAGTGAAACCCGAACATCGGCCAGGTGATTCGGCGATATCGCACAGGCAAGGAGATGGACTTGCACGGGAATGGGCATACAAAAGGCGACGGCCCTCTGCGCATCGTAGTACTTCAGCATGCAGGCTGGGAGGGCCCGGGCACCTTCGGTCGAGTTCTCGACGAACGCGGAGCAATCATGATCCCCGTACGAGTCGACAAAGGAGACCAGCCGCCACAGCTGAGCTCTGCCGATGGAATTCTCGCCATGGGCGGTCCCATGAGTGTCAACGACAGCCTGCCCTGGCTTTCACCCGAGAAGGAGTACATTCGCCGGGCCGTGCGCACCGAAGTGCCCTTCTTCGGGGTGTGCCTGGGGGCGCAGTTGCTTGCGTCGAGCCTCGGGGCGCCGGTGAAGCCGGCCGACACGCACTACGGGATGCACCCGGTGGAGCTGGCGCCCGGGGCCTTCACGGACCCGCTCTTCGGCGGCCTGCCCCGGACCGTGCCCGTCTTCCAGTGGCACGGAGAGAACTTCGACAATCCCGCCGGTGCCACACGGCTCGCCGGCTCGCCCGGATGCCCCAACGAGGCGATACGGGTGGGGGACAGCGCGTACGGGATCCAGTTCCATCTGGAGGTCGGCGAGCGGCTGCTGGACGACTGGCTGCGCACGCCCGACTGCCTGGGCGAGCTCGTGGAGCGATGCGGTCCCGGCAGTCCGGGGGCGATCACCGAGGAGCTGCGCGCGGCCGCGGTCCGCATGGAACGGTGTGCGCGGCGGGTGTTCGGCGGCTGGGTCGACCTCGTCGCGAAGGTCCGGTGAGACCGGCCGCGGTACATCCAGTGGTACGGGCCGCCGGCCGGCGACGGATCAGCGGTTCTCGTCCCTGCGCTGCTCGAGGCGCAGGGACAGGCGCTGCAGATCCTCGGCGCATCTGAGCGCGAAGTCCGAGACGGTGTCCAGGCAATGGACCGGGACCTGTTCGGCGACCTGGGGCCAGTAGGCCGCCGTCGCCACGTGCAAGTCCATGATGCGCAGCACCATTCGGCCGATCTGGGTGTACCGCAACGAAGGGTCGGCACGAAGGCGTTGCAAGCGGACGTTCCAGTCGACACCCGCATCCAGCAGGGCCCCCGTGTGCCGTCTGGTCGGCCCCGCCGGCGCAGCGGTTGGTTCGGTGACGGGGCAGGCGGCGGTGTGGCAGGCCGAGACGGCCGGGGAATTCCGGCTCCGCCCTTCGACCGTGGTGGCTTGTTCTTCGTCCGGGCCGTCGGTACAGCGTTCCGCCTTCCGGGCGGGCCGTACGGCGCGCAGTCTGCCGTCCAGTCCGACGCGCGCCTCCAACTGGGGAATTTCCCCAGTTGACCGGCGACGCAGGAGGCCCACCGTCTTGTGCGTCAGCCCGGCCTTCGCCGCCACCGCCCGGTCGGACCAGTGCGGATGGGCCTTCACGATGCGCAGAGCGGCTGCCTTGCGGTCGGCGAGGGAGAGCGGCAGGCCGTGCCGGATATTCGTCTCGACGGCAAGCACGAACGCTTCCTCGTCATCGCCGTCGAAGAACACCACCCTGATGGTGCGGGCGGCCCGGAGCCTGGCTGCTTCGAGCCGATGCATCCCGTCTATCACCCGCATGCTCTGCCGGTGGACGACGATGGGAGGCAGGTCGGCGTCGGTCTCCGCGAGCAGACGGGCGTGCGTACTGCTGCTGCCCGCACTCCGCGGAGAGTCCGAGGCCAGGACGGAGTCGATCGGGACCTCGATCACCGCCGTCTGCGGCCTTTGGAGGGCAGGTGGGTCGTAAGGGGTGGTATCTAAGAATTGCTCGCTTTCTTTCACAGACATGCCTCCAAGCAGGGGGACCTGTACGCGAAAAGGAGGGCATCAGGACAGCAGAAGCCGGACAGCCAGGAAGATGATCACCCCGTTGCCGATTACCGCGGTGCCCAGGCGACCTTTGCCGCTGGTGAGAACGCGGCCGACGAGTGCTCCGCCGACGGCGAGCAGGGCCTGCCAGCTGGCTGACGCGATGAACGCGGCGGCAACGAAAATCAGGCCGCCCATGGGCGGCCAGTCGTCATTGCGGAGTGCCAGCACCAGCGCGGAGAAGTAGATGATGGTCAACGGGTTGAGGATGGTGAGCCCGAGAAACTGCAGGTAGATGTTCAAGGGGCGCTTCGCCTGGATCCGCTGGACGGAGTCCGGGTCCAGCGAGCGGCGGACGGCGTCCGTCAACCCCTTTGCCGCGAGGGCGAGCAGCACGACCGCGGCGGCCCAGCGCATGGGTACCGCGACGGGCTGGAGGAGCCCGGCCAGAGCGGCCCCCGTCAACGCGGCGATGAGCGCGTACAGTCCGTCGGCCGTCGCCGTTCCCATCGCGCCGGCGAGACCGGTGCGCAGGGATTCCTGCGCGGAAAGCGTGACGATCATAACCGTGATGGCCCCGACCGGCATGGCGATGCCATACCCTGCCAGCGCACCGGCGATCAGGATGTCATTCACTTTTCCCCCGTTGTGCGTGTCTGCCCTGAAGCTCGTCGATCACTGGATTCTCACGTCATACAACTGCCTTGTCGAGGGCCAGTCAAGCCACCGACCTGCGGCATCGACGTTTCTCGACAACTGGCGAATTCTTTTCGGTCATTTCATTTCCGGCGCGGAACGGCTGGAATCATACATCCCCCGTCAGGGCCCCCTCCTTGCTGGCCGAAAAGCCCGCCCTGACGGGCCCGCCCAGGGGCCGCCACGTCGACGGACACACGCCGGTGCGGCAGCAGACCCCGCTCCACGGACGGACGGAGCCCGAGGGTTTGACCCCGGCCAGGTCCCGCGTATTCACCAGTGGGGTGGGCTCTTTACGGGTAACGCGAGCGCCACGGGCCTGAAATAACGGTGTTACGTTCATCCGACAATTCGGCGTTCAATTCGGCCACGTGCGCCCGCCGCTCGCGGACATCGCCCTCCGGCAACCGAACCCAACGCGCCGACGCGGCGGGTGCCCAGCCAGTACCGTTACCCCGAAGGGAGGCGGCGACCCTGCGGCTCTCCCTCCCTCCTCCTCGAAGTGCCCGCGGATTGCGGTGTGCTGAGGCCGTGAGCGCCACGCTGTCCACGCTCGTGGCCGAGGTGCCGGCTCTCCACGGACACGCACCAGCGGATCGCCGATGTCCAGGCGCGGGCGGAGGAGCCGGTCCGCGCGAAGGCCGGGAAGGATCTGGACCGGTTCCAGCAGGCGAAGCGGACGGCACTGAGCCGGCTTCCGGAACTCACCGACGCCTGGCCGGGGATCGGTGCGCTTTCGAGATCCTCGAACGAAGGACCCAGCCGAACGCGGAAGAGCGCTTCCTGAGCGGCTCGACACGACATAGCAGCCTCGGGGAGCCCCGTGACAGAGTCCGCGCCGAAACCCGTCCTGCACGGCAGGCGATCACGGACCAGCCGGAGCCCGCTCCCTGATCCGTACGTGAACACCTTTGCCACGCAGTCGGCCAGGTCGCGGCCGGCGTCTGGGAGCACTTCTGCAGGAGGCAGCGGCAGTGAGTCCACTGTCCCCGGGGAAGCCACGGAGTCCCGGCTGCCACCCGTCTCGCACTCCGCCACCGGTCGGTCGATCAGTCGATGAGAGTGCTGCGGTGCGCCACCGCGCCCTGCGCGGGAGACCAACTGATGTGGCCGTGCTGGAAGCGGCTGGAGCGGCTGTCTCCCGTGCCGATCTGGTCGTTCGCCGGATAGCCGAGGAAGCTGGTCTCCCAGCCCATGCTCTCCCAGAGGTCGCGAATGGGTCCGTGCACCTCATGCGCGCCCGTCGACGGTGTCCAGTAGATCGAGCCGCCCTGGAAGTGGTTGAACCGGCCCCTTCCGTCGGGGCACCCCAACTCATCCGTCATCGGATATCCGAGGAACCCGCCGGAGCCGCCGAGTTGGGCGTACTTGATCCGGATGTCCCCGTGCACTTCGTGCGCGCCCGTCTGTGCGGACCAGTAGATCGACCCGTGGTCGAAGTCACGCGAAGTGCCCCGCCCGTCGGGGTTGGGGCCCTCGTTGCTTCCGGCGCCGGCGTCGAAAGGGGCACCGATCCACTGGATCTGCCCCCACTTGTCGTCGATGGCAGTCACTTCCGCCTCCAACTCGCTTCGCCGTGCACACTGGATCGCCGGCGCGGGGGCAGACGGACAGAAGCCGGTCCTGTTGTCCGGTTCACGCGCGCATACGGGAACCACGTGGGAAACCGCAGTACGGATCATGGACGACACGGTTGATCCGTGAACCGTCGACGCCGGATCCCCTTCGGTGCATGCCAGGCTCTGCGGCCCGTCGTCGTTGCCCCTTCACGGGCTTGCCCGGGACGGCGATGTCGTTCTCAGTATAGGCGCGATCAACCGTGCCGACTACGGGAATTGTGGTGAAGAAGCGCCGCCATGATCGGTTCTCATTCAACGAAACCGGCCCGAAATAGGAGGGTGGTCGGTCCCTGGGGGCCGATCTACAGTGGAATCGAGCTGTGTTCTGCACGACTTCCGATGTCTGACGACACCACGAAGTTCGTCACCATTCCCAAGGTGACCGGACATGCCGTTCGCAATCCTGCGGCCCCGGCCATCATTCGGCCGCCGTACACGTCGGGACTTCGCGGCTCCTCGGAATTGAAAACAGTGGGCCGTTCGAGTCTCGCGAGGAGAATCATGGCCACTCCACTCTCACCGGACCGGTTGCTTGCCGCGCTGCACAACGAAGGGCTCAACGTCGTCGAACACCGGTCGTGGCGAACCCACAACCGCAACCACAAGGGCCCCTGGGGACCGGTGCACGGGGTGATGATCCATCACACGGTCACCTCAGGCACCCAGACCAGCGTGGAGCTCTGCTACAACGGGCACTCCGCGTTGCCCGGCCCGCTGTGCCACGGAGTCATCGCGAAGGACGGCACTGTCCACATGGTCGGCAACGGCCGCTCCAACCACGCCGGCAAGGGCGACCCCGACGTCCTGCGGGCGGTGATGGACGAGGTCGCGCTGCCTCCGGACAACGAGGCACGGGCAGACGGGAACGCCCACTTCTACGGCTTCGAGTGTGTGAACCTCGGCGACGGCCGGGATCCCTGGCCGGAGGAGCAGGTGGTGGCGATGGAGAAGGCGGCCGCCGCCATGTGCCGCGCGCACGGCTGGAGCGAGCGCAGCGTGATCGGCCATCTGGAATGGCAGCCGGGCAAGGTCGATCCCAGAGGACTCGAGATGGCGGCCGTGCGCCGGCGGATCGCGGACCGCCTGGGCGTCGCAGCATCCGGCACCCGGTGATCTCCGGAGTGGTGTCCGGGCCCGGTGAACGCCAGGGCCCGGTCCGGACCTCGGACCAGCCGCCGACCCCGGACCGCGGGCGTCACCGCTCAGATCCCCAACACGGTGAAGCCCGACTCGGAGAGCCGTGAGCCCATTGCGGCGAGAGTGGCCGGATCGCTGGAGGATCCGTTCTGGTCGAGTCCGGTGTCACCCTGGAACTTGCGGACCGCAGCCCGAGTGCGGGTCCCGTCCGCTCCGTCCTGCGGTCCGGGGTCGTATCGGAGTACGAGCAGTGCGCCCTGCACACCGAACACGTTCGACAGGTCGAGGGCCAGTCGATCCGTGGGAAGGCCACGGTCCTCTACGGCCCGGGCGAGCAGGAAGTGCGCCCGGTCGAGTTTGTTCCGGATCTTGATGGTGCCTTCGTCAGGGGTGAAATGGCATTCGTCGGCCGCACCATTCCAGTTACGCTCCGACACGTGTCCCTGGAACTTGGGGAACTTGAACGCCGGTCCCAGCGCCCAGCACATGCTCAAGGTCGCGAGCTGTGCGTTGGCGGGCCAGGAGTCGAAGTCGGTGAACTCGGGGCGCTGGGTGAGGAACGACTCCATCTGATCCAGCTTGGCGAACACATGGCGGTCGATCTCGCCGGCCTCCAAATGCAGTGAGGTGAAGGGCGGCTGAAAGGCTCTGTGTCCCTGCCGGGCGAGATCGAGACGTGCCTTGACCTTGTCCCACTCCGAAGCTACGAGGTCGGCCGACGCCGGAGAACCGCTGCTGTCCAGCCATCGCAATTCGTTGACCAGAGCCAGGGAGGCGGCCCGCTCCGCCGGACTCGCAGGAGAGTTGGGCGCGGCGGTCTGGTCGATCTTGTTGCCGATCCCCGTACTCACCCACCCTTTCTGATCGAGATACATGAAATCCACTCGGCCTTCGAGGGGATTGTTGAATGCGATCCAATGGTCGCGGACGATCTGATGCACGGTGTCAGCCTCTCTGTACCGCGGAGCCGCGTCTGTACCGCGAAGTCGGGAAATCGGTTCTCAGCGTCTGCCCCTCCCGGTCTGTCTGCAACCCGGGTCACAGTCCTACCTCATGACCGGTCCGGCGACGCCCCACCGCACCGGACCCGACCTGAGTTGCTTACCAAACCCCGCAGGAGTTCACTGAAATTGAGGTGTCCGCCAAGGAGGATGAACCCATGCTGGATGACAGGGGTGGCACAGACCCCGACGTCACGGTCAAGGGATCCTCCTGGTATCAGCGAGCCAATGCTCACGTGGCGCATCTCCAGGGGCAGCTCAACAGGTTCGAAGAGCAACGAAAGACTGGGGGCGGCATATCTGCCGACGATGCCAGAATTGTGGCCACGGCGAATGCTCACCTTGAGGCGGCCCGGAAAACACTGTGGGACTGCTCCTGGCGGCAACATCTTTTGGGCGCATCGGCCGACAGGGCTTTGGCGAACATGCACGAGGCAGAAGTCGCCCTGCTCAGGGTGGCGCCGGAGAGTGAGCTTCACGACAAAGGCTTGTATGCCCTCTCGCATGCCAAGCTGCACCTCTTGCATGACGACGTACTTTTGCAGCAGCTGACCGCCGCGCTGCACAGTCCGCCGAGGAGAAGGTTCGGCGGCGGCCGTCGGCGGAAGTCGCTGGGGTCGAACGGCCGGGAGTTGGCAGCCCTCACGCTGCACGCCGCCTATCAGGCAGAGGAAGCAGAACGAGCCCGCGTTCGGAGCTTTACCCAAATAGTGGTCATGGCTGCCGGAGCCCTCTGGTTGATAGCCATTTCCCTGGGGGTCTGGGGGATCCTCGCCCCGGATGTCGCGGAGCGCGTCTGCTTCACCAACACAAGGGCGACACAGGATGGCGGGGGCGCGACCAGAGTCTGTCCCCTCGGGGAGAGTCCGAAGGCGGCAAGCATCTTTTTTCTCGAATTCATCGGGCTGTTTGCGGCAGCCGTAGCGGGGGCTGTGTCCTTGAAGGGCGTCAGAGGCACCTCGGGCCCCTACCACGTAGCAACAGGGTTGATAATCCTGCGGCTACCCGTCGGAGCCTTGACGGCCGTGGCCGGGATTCTCTTGATGAGTGGCGAGTTTCTACCCGGCCTCACCAACCTCGATACGTCGACGCAAGTGTGTGCATGGGCCTTCGCCTTCGGAATCCTGCAAGAGTCCGTCACTCGAGCAGTCGACCGGCAGGGCCAGCACCTGATCGACAACGTAAAGGCGCCGGGCAGCAATGTCGGAGACGCCGAAAAGGAGAACAGACGCGTACGAGCGCAAGGACCGGCCGGCGGATAGGCAGACGGGTACGGGCAAAGCACCCCGGGCGCAGGGTGACGGTCCTACAAGGTACTGATGAGCGAGGCGATCAAACCAGTGTCCCCGACCCCTCGAGTGTGGCTGCTCGGCCAGTTCCGACTTGAATTCGGCGCCCGTCCCGTCGAACTGTGCCGGAACGCCGAGCGACTGGTGGCCTTCGTGGGGCTGCGTGGACGAGTCTCCCGCACGGTACTCGCCGGCATGTTGTGGCCCGAGGTAACAGAAGAGCATGCCCGGGGCAGTCTGCGTACGGCGCTCTGGAAATTGCCGCGCAATGATCAGCCCCTGGTCAAGGGCTGTGGGGACTGGCTCGTGGCCGGGGAAACAATGCAGGTGGACGTTCACACATTCACCGAGACGGCACTCGGCGTCGTACAGGGCTACGGTTCACCGCTTCCCGGTCACCTGCTGCTGGGAGTGCTGGAAGCAGAGGACCTGCTGCCCGGCTGGGACGAGGACTGGGTGCGGCTGGAACGTGAACGTCTGCGTCAATTGCGGTTGCACGCCCTCGACGCGCTGGCCGAGACCCTCGTCAGGCAGGGAAAACCGGCACTGGCGCTGGAAGCGGCGTGGGCGAGCGTACGCACGGAACCGCTGCGGGAGAGCGCCCATCGGGGCGTCGTGTCCGTGCACCTCGCGGAGGGCAACCTCAGCGAGGCGGTGCACCATTACCAGGCGTTCCGGCAGTTGTTGAATGAGGAACTGGGGGTTGAACCGTCCCCTCGGTTCGCCAGGATGCTTCCTGTGCACCGGCAGGGCCACGCTCCTCGCGACCACCGTGAGCCGTGGTCTCCCGGGCATCCGACGACTCGTTGACGCTGGGGTGACAGCAGGTCCGTAGCCTCGGATGTGACGGCGCGCCGGCATCGACCGTCCGCCATGACTGGTGGGCAACCGGGCACCGGGCCGACATCGACTAGGAGGCCACCATGTCGTGGCGCGTCGCGAACAGCCTGGAAACCCTTCGGCGGCAGCTCGACGCCCGATTCCCCGGACGCAGCCTCGCCTCCGACGGCGGCATCGGAGACCAGGCCCACTGGGCGCGCGGCAGCGCGAGCGACCACAACCCCTGGTTCGGGCCCGGCATCGTCACCGCCCGCGACTTCACGCATGACCCCGCTCATGGTCTCGACATCCAGCAGGTGGCCGACCAGCTGCTCGGCACCCGCGACCCGAGGATCAAATACGTCATCGCCAACAGCCGGATCGCCACCAACCGGAGCTGGCAGTGGGAGCCGTACAACGGTCCCAACCCGCACGACAGGCATTTCCATCTCTCGGTGGTGGCGGACGCGCGCTGCGACGACGCGCAGGACTGGAGCGCGCCCATTCTGGGGGAGGCGCCGGTCGACGGCGACGGCGACGCCACGGAAGGCAACTTCGTCACATGGGGGACCAGGGTCAATGTACGGGCGGAGCCCCGTCTCGGGGCACCCGTCGTCACTGTGCTGTCCGGGCCGACGCGCGTGCTGGTGCAGTGCCAGACGCAGGGCGACACAGTCAATGCCTCGGGACTCATCAACAACGCCTGGTCCTTCGTACCGGCGCTCGGCGGTTATCTCTCCAACATCTTCATCGACCACCCGGACGCCTGGCTTCCGGGCATCGGTGAATGCTGAGCTGGACGGGAGCAGTCATGGTCGCCCTGTCAAGCGTCCGCTTCGGCCTGAAGAACGAGGACGTCCGCACGGTGCAGAAAGCCCTGATCGCCCGGGGCCGAAGGATCCCGGACGGAGCCACCGGGCTCTTCGGCGAACAGACCAAGGCCGCCTACCGTGCCGAACAACTCGCCCAGGGCTTCAAGGGGGCGGACGCCGACGGCGTACCCGGCTGCACTTCCCTCACCACACTGGGCCGTCACGCCGGCTTCTCCGTCGACTGCAGCGCCGCACTCACCGGCGGTGGCGGTGGGCTCAGCCTCAGCCAGGTCACCTACCACGACCCCGACGACGGCGTCGGCGAGGCTGCCATGCGGCGCTACGCCAAGAAGGCGTGCGAGCTGACGGGCATGGATCCGTGGTTCGGCGTCCCGGCGTTGACCACCATCACCCGGCGAGAGTCCCTCGACAACCACCCGAAGTTCCGGGTGAACCTGACGGACGCCAACGCGCGGGGTGGACGCGCGCCGGACGGCCACCCGAAGAACTGCTCACGCGGCGCAACGCAGTGCGTCCCACCGACATTCGCGATGTACCACCAGGCGGGCACAGCCACCACTCCCTACGACGTGGTCGCGGACATGTGCGCCACGATCAACTACGTGCGCGACCGCTACCACGTGAACCGGTCCGGCTCCGACTTCGCCACCCGCGTTCAGCAGGCGGACCCGAACCGGCCTGCCCGCGGATACTAAGGAGACCGTCATGGTCGCACTCTCCAACGTCCAGTTCGGCAAGAAGAACACGGACGTCCACACGGTGCAGAAAGCCCTGATCGCCCGGGGCCGAAAGATCCCGGACGGAGCCACCGGGCTCTTCGGCGAACAGACCAAGGCCGCCTACCGTGCCGAACAACTCGCCCAGGGCTTCAAGGGGGCGGACGCCGACGGCGTACCCGGCTGCACTTCCCTCACCACACTGGGCCGTCACGCCGGCTTCTCCGTCGACTGCAAAGGTGCCCGCCCTGCCGCCGGCCGCGCCAGCCCGCCGGCCAAGGGACGCGTGACGTCACCTGTGCCCGGCCACAAGGTCACCTTCGAATTCTTCTCACCCGGCCCGTACGCATGGAAGCCGGACGGCACCGGACGGCACACCGGCCAGGACTTCGCCGCCCGGTCGGGCACTCCGGTGGTAGCCGTACGCAGCGGCACCATCGCCTGGTCCAACGGCGAGGGGGGCGCGTACGGCCAGTGGATCGGACTGCGTGGGGACAACGGTCATGTCTACACGTACTGCCACCTGTCACAGCGCCAGGTGAAGCCCGGCCAGCAGGTCGCCGCGGGCCAGCAGATCGGAAAGGTGGGCAACACAGGGAACTCCACCGGCCCGCACCTGCACTTCGAGATGTCGAAGGGCCGTGAATGGCGTTACGGCCAAGTCGCCAAGCCCCGATACTGAAGGCCGGCCCCGGCGGCCTGGTGCTGCGCTGGACGGTCCAACCTGGTTTGCACGCACCCGGGGCGAATCTGATCGTGGCCCCATGAACAGACCGAAGGTGGTGGTGCAGCCACCGGACGGCCGCGGCCTGCGCGAGGTCACCACGGGTGGCAAGAAGGTAGGCAGCGCCTGGTCACTGCGGGGGCTGCGAAAGGTTCTCCGACGCCTCGGTCACCCGGACAACGTGGATGTGGAAGACCGGTCATTCATAGTCTGGCTCGGCGGAGACAGCAGGACCTGGCCCGCCCGCCCATGGCGGAGGCGCTCGACCATCGCTCTCATGATGGCCGGCCTGCTGGGCTCCATGGTCCTGCTCATTGCCGTAGGGATGCCGGACGCCATCGGGGCCCTGACTTTCGCCGGGCGTGTCACCGGGTTCCTGTTCGCCTTCGCGGGGGCAGTGCAGGGCGTGGCCGCACTGGCGGTGCTCGACTACTGGGGAAAGCGCCAGCTGAAGTTCTCCGGCGCAGTGGTCCTGCTCGGCGTTTTCATTGGACTCGTCGTCAATGGCCTGCTGCTGTCCATGTGGCTCCAGGAGAGAGAATACACGCCCTATGTGCTGACATACCTTCCGCTCTGGTGCTGGTCCCTGTGGGCGATGCAGTCGCTCATCAGAGAAAAAGCATGGAGAGGGATTCCCTACCCCAAACAATTTGCGGCCGGTGTGACGGCAACAACTCTTCTGGCCACCTTGAACCTGGCGTATTCTGCACTCTATCAACCGACGTCCGCTCCGGTCCTTTTCGAGCTGGAGGTGGAATTCGGGACGCCGCAGTCCGATGCGAAGCAGCCGCTCATCCATCTCCCCGTGACCTTCCGGGCCCGAAACTCCGGAAAGGTTCCGGCCTACATCATCAGCGACGGTTTCGGGGTCTACGGGACCTCTGCGAAGTACGCGAGCGACGGTAGCGGGCTGATGGACTGGAGGAAGCTGTCGGGCGCCACGACCGATGAATCAAAAGTAGGGCGTTACGTGAAGTCTCCCATCCGGGAGACGATCAGCGCCGGACGATTCTACGGACCCGGCAACTGGCTCGAGCCGGGCGAGCAATACGTCAAAGAAAGAGTTGTGCAACTGCCCAAATCCGCCACGTACGACGTGATCGAGTCCGATTTGACCATGACCATCATGCGGAAGGACCGCGGGAGAATCGATGATGATTTCACAGTCCCGCATTATTCCTGGCACACAGACGACAAGCAGTTCTACTGTCCTCCCATCGAATGCGATGACCACATCATCAATCGCGGCAGAGTCCTTCACAACAACAATATGATCAACGTGACTCGCCAAGCCAGACACGTGGTGTCCTACTACGGGTGGACGGGGTCCAGCGCCGACTTCCAAGCATATATTCTGTCGTACGAGCCCCGCGAAGTCCTGCGCTTCAGGAAGGAGGCGGCGGAAGAGGATGAGCGAGAAAGGGAGAGATACGGCGTCGCGCTCACCAAAACCATGGCCGCGATCCCCTTCGCACAACTGCTGCGGCCGAACGGAACCTAGCCTCTTCTCCGCCAAAAGCGCGACGTGCCGGACCAACCGCCGGGCCGACTGACGGCGACATGTTTGGCCAGTCACACATTTTCCTCTTCAATCAGTGGCGGCATACCCGTCGCGTTGCAGGATGCGCCATACGGGTAAAGAGTGGAAGTCAGATCGCTCATGCACTGTTGAGCCGCAGATCTCCGGTGGGAGCCGTTCTCTCTCCCAAGGGGCCGGTCCGCAACGGACCAGCCGACACCACCGAAAAGGCGCATCTGGAACCAATCATGGCCACAATCGCCCGGCGCAACCTCATCCGCGTGGTCGGAGCAACCGCCTTGGCGGTCTCGCTCGTACTGCCGGCCGGCTTGGCAAGTGCAGCGGCAGCGCCTCGAACCGGCACCGGGAGCACGACGGCAGCACCCGTTCAGACAACGCCTCCTCCTCCGGAGCCGGACGACCCGCCCCCGCCTCCGGGAACCCCCACAGCGCCTCCCTCGGAGCCGGACGACCCGCCCCCGCCGGAGAACACGCCCCCTCCGGGCGACACGCTCTCGCCGGGCGACACGCTCTCGCCGGGAAAGACACCAGAGCCTGATCCGCCGTCAGTGGACGTAGGCCCGGGGCGTTCTGTCTCCGAACAGCTGACAGAGCAGAAGAAGGAGGTTGAAGCAGCAACGACGGACCTGAACACGGCCGGGCAGAACGCCCCTGAGGAGCTCGTGCCGGCCATGCAGCAGCTGACTGCGACGCTCAAGGCGGTGAAGGACCCGAAGACGTCACCGCAGGAGCGCGGAGAGGTCACCGGAATCGCACAGCAGGTGACCTCCGCGCTGGCGGTGATCAGCAACCCTGAGACGCCTCCTGAGACGCGGGAGCAGCTGACGGTGATCGTGCGGCAGGTCGCCTCGGCGCTGGAGGGGAGCCACGACGCGCAGGTGCCGGCCGAGCTACGGGCGACCATCACCTCGACGTTGGAGCAGGCGACTTCAGCTCTGGGAGTGATTGGCGATCCTGAGACGCCTCCCGAGCTCCGGAAGCAGCTGAACCTGATCCTGCAGCCGCTGACCGCCGCACTGGCTCCAGGAAGCGATGGCGTGCCCGGCCGATCAGCGAGGACCGTCCCGGAGATCGCGCGGGTGGCGGGGCCGGCGGCGGACGTGGCCAGAGCGACAGAAATGGTCAGCGACCCGAAGACGCCTCCGCAGCAACGGCGCGAGCTCGCGAGGGCCACAGCTCGGGCCGCCTCGTCCCTGCCGAAGCTGGGTGATCCCGAGGGGTCGAAGAAGGATCGGGCAAAAGCTCAGGAGGTCTTTCGTCAGCAGACCGCAGAGATGAAGGAGAAGCAGGAGGAAGCCGCTTCCGCACAGGATGTACCGGACGTACCGCTCGGCGAGGCAGCCGAGGTGTGCACCAATGCCATATTCACGACCGTGTCCGATCGTGCTCTCGGATGGAGTCTTAAGAACCTGCTTCCCCCGAAATGGGAAATCGAAGGGGTCAAGGACTTCTGGAAAGCGCGCGAGGAATCGGCCGACTCCCTCAATGTCATCGCGCAACTGCGGAACGGAGCACACGCCGATGCGCCGTTCGACGTGGGTCAGCTCACCACTCGCCTCGCCGAACTCATACCGGCGAGCAGCCTGTACGGGAGAGTCGGCACCCCGGCACTCCATTGCCTGCAGGCCGCTTGGCACCTCGACCAAGCAGGGGTCACGGCGGGGACCTGGGCCGAGATGGCCGTGGAGAAGAAGGGGGGCAGCTAGACCGGGCTGCCGCGACAGCAGACAGCGGCCACGGAACTCCGGAGCGCCCGTCGGAGCCAACCGAGTGGACCTCCTGCTCATGGAAGGAGCAGCTATGGCATCCGTACGGACAGTGTTCTTTTTCCGTGGCGGCAAATACGTCCGCTACGAGATCGATGCGGCGACCGGCGAGGAGACGGTCAATCACGACTTCTACCCGCGCGGCGTCGCAGAGGCATGGACCGCGATGCCCGCATCGTTCACCCACGGCATCGACGCTGTGGTGACCTGGCCGGACGGCTTCGCCTATTTCTTCAAGGGTCCGCGATACGTCGGCTGGGACGCCACCGACGAGACCGTCGACGCCGACTTCTACCCGCATGACACGGCCGAGCAGTGGCCGGCCCTGCCCGCGTCGTTCGCCGCCGGGATGGACGCGGCGATCAACTGGGGTGACGGCCGGGCGTTCTTCTTCAAGGGGTCGAAGTACGTCTGCTACCACATCGCGAAAGACTTCGTCGACCACGCCATCTACCCCCGCGACATCAGCGAGGGCTGGCCGGACTTCCCCGCGGCGTTCATGTCCGGCGTGGACGGCGCGGTCAACTGGGGAAACGGGTCGGCATACTTCTTCAAGGGCGCCAGTTACCTGAACTACGACATCGAGAACAGCGTGGTGCGCCCGGGTTACCCACTGCCGGTCACCGCGCCGGGGAAATGGCCGGAGCTGGTCCGAGCAGGTTTCACCGGCCCGATCGACGACGTGATCGAGTGGCCGCAGGCCGATGTGGCGAGCGTGGACGTTCCGGCAAGGTTGTCGAGTTGCAGCAAGCGGACACAGCCCAACGTGCGGTGCGGCGGTGAGTTCGACATGCACGCGGTGTTCACGGACGCCGACCCGTCGGTACCGGCCTGTGGCGAGTACCGGCAGTTCGTCCGGGGCGAGCTCGAGGTGAACGGGCAGCCGGTGGCGTACATCACCAAGGAGAACGGGGTGCCGTCGCCACGGCTGATGCGTTCCCGCCCAGGGCCTGGTTCCACCGACGACCATTTCACCGAGGACGGACAGGCCGCCTCGAGCCCGTCCAACCCGTTCCATGTCGATCTGGACTACGGCCACCGGAACGCCTCCGTCGGCAATGAGAACCGCAACGACATGTATCTGGTCAAGCGGCGCTCCGGGACGGAGTACCTGGGCAGGGACACGCCGGGAGGCGCCGGGCCACCCGGCACCTTCTACCGGATCGATGTCGATTTCCGCGGGCAGCTCATCGATGTGTGCAACGGCGGAACCGTACTGTTCACCCGGGAGTGGACCGTGAATTGCAGGGTGCCGTGATGAGCCCCATGGTTCCGGATGCTCCCCGACTCGCCGGTGACTTCTGGGTGTACCCCTCTCTCGGCGAGGTGGCCGACGGTTCGGTGCGCGTCAATGTGGCCATCGCGGTGGAAAAGTCGTTCGATCTCGAGGACACCGACGTCGGCGTGGAAATCGTCGCAGGCGGGCAACCCCTGAGCCTTGCCGAAGGGCCTGCCCCCGGACCGCTGCCGGCCATCGAAATGGTCGGTGCCAACGCATACGCGCTGTACCGGTTCAACAATCCGGACAATCTCGGCCCGACGACGGTGACGGTGACCGTGCGCGGCGGGAGCGCGGTCTTCGAGCTTTCGCTGCCGATCGTTTGAGGGACGGTCCGGTACAAGGAGGAGCTGGTCATGAGTCAGCCGGGCACCGTGGCGCTCACGGTCGAACATGAGGGATCGGTCCAGGCGATCGCATTCACGCCCGACAGCACCCGGTTCGCCAGCGGCGGCAGCGATTCGGTGCTGCGGGTGCGCGCGGCCGGCGTCGGTGCTCCGCTGGACGTGCCCTGCGAGGGGTCCGTGACCGGCATCGTGTTCGGTCCGGACGCCGCGTCGTTTGCGGTGGCCGACTTCGAGCAGGTGTTCCTCCGCTCCAGCTCGACGGGTGCTGTGGTCTGGCAGGGTCCCATCGACCCGGGCAGCTCCGTGAACACGGTGGGGTTCAGCCCTGACGGCAAGGTGGTCGCGACCACCGACGCGGCGGTCGTCGTACTCGATGGTGCGACCGGGGCTTCATCGCGGCGGATCGCCGTCGACACGCCACAGATCGCAGACGTCGACCTCAGCCGGGACGGCGCCCTGGTGGCGCTGGCCATCGACGAACGTCACGGTGGTGACCACCGGCACGCCGGGTCCGCGCGGGTGCTGGAGCTGGCCACCGGCGCCGAACGCGGGCGGCTGACTCCGGACGACGCGGTACTCGCCGTCGCCTTCAGCCCGGACGCCTCCCTGGTGCTGTGCTGCGCCGCCGACGACACCACCCGGATGTTCCAGGCCGACGACGGGGCGCAGTTGTGGCCGACCGAGGACGAGGTCGACGAGCAGGTCACCGCCCCGAACTGCCTGGCGTTCGACCCGAAGGGCAAGTGGACCGTGGTGGGCGGCTCCGACGGGTTCGCCCGGGTGCTGGAGGCGGAGTCAGGGGTGGAGAAGTGCCGGGCGCCGAAGCTGGCCCCCGGTCTCCCCGACCCCGGATTCGGTGCCGTCACACATGTGGCGTTCAGCCCGAACGGAAAGGTGGCGGCCAGTGCCTCCATCGACAACGTGGTGCGCCTGTTCAATCTGGACGGCAAGGAGCTCTACGCGGTGACCACCGACGAGGTGCTGGCCATGGAGTTCAGCCCGGACGGCCGCTGGCTGGGACTCGGCTGCTTCGGCCGTGCGCTGCTGATCGACAACGGCGAACTCGGGCTCGGGTGAGCCGACATGGACCCCGTCGAACTCCTGCGCCAGGTCACCGACCAGCTGCGCGCACTGGCCCAGAACGCGGTGGAGGGCCTGGTCCGCGAGCTGCCGGAGGAACCGTCGGCCGCCGGAACCGTACTGGCCGGACGGCTGCTCGCGGCACACGACCGGCTGCCGCCGGGGAACTCGCTGGTGGATCTGGTGAGGGAGATGCTCGGCGACCTGGACGCCGGCTCGCCGGTGCGGTTGCACGGGTGGCGGCGGGCGCCCGAGGCGCCGCTCGGTGTGGCCCTGGTGCTGACCGACCCGTCCGGCGCGGCGGCCGGACGTGCGGTGCTCGGGGTGACCCCGGGCGGGCCGTTGTTCGACGTGGTGGTCACCCGGGGGGCGGCCCTGTCCATACCGCCGCGGGCCACAGGCCCGTGGAGTGCACAGGCCACGATCGCCGCGGTGGACGGCTGGGATGCGGCGTTCGGTCCCAGCCTGCCGCCGTCGCCGCCCGGCGGCACCGCGGCGTTCCAGTTCCAGCGCACCGGCCGGCTGGCCGCCGGGATGGCCGACGGGCCCGGGATCAGCGTCAACGGCATCGCGATCACCGTGACCGCGAGCCCGGACGCGCCGTCGGCCGTCGAGGTGGAGCTGCGCGAACTCGCGGCCGCCATCCTGCCGGCTGCTCTGGCCGAGCTGATCGGCGTAGGGAGGGCCAGGCCGATGGCCGGCAGTTCCGGGTCGGTCACGGTCACCCTCCGTGCGGACCGCGCGGGTGGGCTGCGCTTCGCCCGCACCGGCGCGCTCCACGCCGCTCTGCCACTGCATCTGAACGCCGCAGGTGTGCAATCCCGGGGCGCCGCCCTGGAACTGACCTCCGACGGCGGCGAGCCGCGGCTGGCGCTGTCCGTGTCGGTCAGCGCGGGCCTGCCCGGGCTGCCGCTGCGCGTTTCACTGGACAGGGCCGGCATCGACCTGCCGGTGGTGCTGTCGCCGGCGACCCGGCCGGGAGTCGATCCGCAGCGACTGCGCCAGCTGTTTCCGGACGGCATCGGCACCGAACTCGAGCTGCCGCCGGTGTCCGGCGGCGGCGTGGTCCGACGCACCTCCGACCAGGGCTACGCCGGGCTGATCTCGATCGATCTGAGCGTGCTGCAACTGCAGGCCGTCGCTCTGTTCCGGCCGCCGGTCGCAGGCGCCCAGACCAGCTTCCTCGTGCTGCTCGCCGCCAAGTTCCCGGATCCCGGTATCCAGCTGGGGCTGGGGTTCGCGCTGGACGCGGTCGGCGGGCTGGTCGGCGTCAACCGGCGCGTGGACGTCACCGCGCTCCAGCAGCTTGTCTGCGACGGCAACGCCGACCGGGTGCTGTTCCCGGACCAGGCGGTGGAACGCGCCGGGGAGATCGTCGAGTCGCTGGCCTCCGTGTTCCCGGTGGCCACCGGGCGGGTGCTGGTCGGGCCGATGGTACGCATCACCTGGGGCGGGCGGATGGTGTCGCTCTCCGGCGCACTGATCCTGGAACTGCCCGCCCCGGTGCGCGCGGTGCTGGTGGGACGGCTCCTGATCGCCCTTCCCGACCCGGTGGTGCCGCTGATCCGGCTGCAGGCCAGTGTGCTCGGCCGGATCGACACGGGCGTGCCCGAATTCGAGCTGCTGGTATCGCTGGCCGGGTCGTGGATCGTCGGACTGGCCGTGCGCGGCGAGATGTACCTGCTGTTGCGTGGTGGTCGGCGTCCGGAGTTCGTCATGTCCGCCGGCGGCTTCCACCCCCGGTACACCCGACCCGCCGGGGTGCCCGCGCTGCGCCGGCTTCAGGTGGATCTGGCCCCGGGCAGCGGCTTCGGCCTGCGCATGGAGGCATACTTCGCGGTCACCTCGAACGCGGTCATGTTCGGCGGCCAGGTGCAGCTCGAGGCGATGATCGCCGGCTGCGGGGTACAGGGCTGGCTCGGACTGGACGCGCTGTTCGTCTTCGACCCGGTGTTCGCGTTCGCGGTGCGCGTGCGGGCCGGAGTGGCAGTGCGTGCGTTCGGCCGCCGACTGGCCAGCGTCGGCCTGGACTTCACCTTGGAGGGCCCGGCGCCCTGGCACGCGTTCGGCACCGGCAGCATCTCGGTGCTGTTCTGGGACGTCGAGCTCGACTTCGACATTCGCTGGGGGTCCCCGCCGGCGGTCACGCCGCAGGCCGGGCGGGATCCGCTCGAGCCGTTGCGTGCCGCTGTCGGTCTGGCGAAGACCTGGGTGGCGGAACGGCCGGCAGCCGAACGCACCGCGCTGGCATTCACGCCCGCGGCGGTCGAAAAGCTGGCCAAGGGCGACATCGTGCACCCGGACGCCACCCTGCGGGTCAGCCAGAAGGTGGTCCCGCTGGGCGTGCCGATCTCCCGGTTCGAGCGTCGGCCGGTGCCGGTGCAGAAATGGACGATCAAGGAGGTGACCGTCGGCACGCCGCGGGCAGCCGACGGTCTCCCCTCGCTGCCGGAGTGGTTCGTGCCCGGCGAGTTCTTCGACCTCACCGAGGACCAGCAGCTCACCGAGCCCGCATTCGTCAGCCGCGCCGGCGGGGTGGAGGTGGGCGCCGACGCCATCCGGCTCGGCGCCGGGCACCGGGTCGACGACGGCTACGAGACCGGCTACGAGCCGCGCCTGCCGTCACGGGAGTTCTCCCTGTGGCCGGGGCTCTTCCGCCGCGAGGCGGTGTACGAGCTCGGCGCCGCCGAACGGCTGCAGCGGTGGCGCGCACCCGAGCCCGCCGTCCGGGTGCGCCCACCGACGATGAGCGTGGTCGCCGCCGACGACCTGCACCCCGTGCTCGACGACGTCTCGCTGGTCAACGCCACCGCGGACGCCTGGGAGGCGGTACGCGGGCAGCTCGGCGACCCGCACGCCCCCGTTCAACTCGTCGAGAGCTGGGAGCAACGCACATGAGCCCCCTGGTGAGCACCTGGCCGGCGACGCCCCGACGACACACTCCGGGTTCACGCGGCCCGAGCTGGAGCGACGCATGAGTACTCGATGGTTCTTCTCCTCGGCGCGAGTCGGTGCGGCGGCTTCGGCGAGGGGGCAGGCGCTGCCGACGTCGGTGCTGCTCGGGCGCGAGATCGACGGCGAGGAGAAGCGGGAGCCGGTGGCGGGACCGACGCTGACACTGGTCGGGGCAGGCGATGTGCTCGGCTTCGACCGGACGATGGTGCTGCGCGAGGAACCGCGGCCCGGTTCGGCTCCGGCGGCGGAGAACGTGCTGGCCAGTGTCGAGCTGGCGCACGCCGACCTGCCGTGGCTGCTGTCCCCGGGCGAGGTCCCGACGCCGTCCGGACCGACACCGCTGCCGTGGCTGGCATTGATCGTGCTGGCCGAGGACGAAGCGGCCGCACCGCGCGCCGCGCACCCGCTGCCGGTGCTCACCGCTCCGGTCGCGGCGCTGCCGCCGCCGGCCGAGCGGTGGGCCTGGGCACACGTGGAGGCACGCCTTCCGGACAACGTCACCGAGCTGGGCGCCGCCCAGCAGCTCGCCGCGCAGGGGGTGCGCAACCACTCTGCCGACGTCGTCGCGCGGCTGCTGTGTCCGCGCATGCTGAAGCCGGATCGCGGCTGGATCGCCGCCGTGGTGCCGGCCACCGCGGCCGGCCGGGCCGCCGGCCTCAACGCGCCCCTGGTCGGAGCGGGCACGGCGGACGCCTGGACGGCCGGCGACGGCGTCACCGTCGACCTGCCCGTCTACCACTGGTGGACCTTCCGTACCGCGAGGGCGGGCACCTTCGAGGAACTGGCACGTCGGCTGCGGTTCCGGCCCGCCGCCGAGGCCGGACTCGGCACCCGGACCATCGACGTCGGCCGGCCGTGGCCCGCCGATGAGGAGACCGGGCCGGCCAGTACGGCACTGGACGGGGCGCTGCGGGTACCGGGAACGACGGCACCCGAGGTGTGGTCGCACCCGGCCGCGCAGGAACGGTTCCTGGCCGCCGTCCGAGAACGTCTGGACGCTCCCGCCCGGCGCCGCGCCGAGGCCGGGTCTACCGTCGACGACCACGACACCGCTGCCGTCGCCCCGCCTCTCTACGGCAGCCACCACAGCGGCCGGCAGACCGTGCCCACCGACCCGAACAGTTGGATGAGCACGCTCAACCTCGAGGTGCGCCGCCGGGTGGCCGCCGCGCTCGGCGCCCGCTACGTGCAGCTCGAGCAGGAGTTCCTGATGGCCCGGGCCTGGGAGCAGGTCGGCGAGATCCGGCAGGCGAACCGGCTGCTGGCCGTCGGCGAGCTGGCCGGCGCGGCTGCGGAGCAGGCCCAGCGCAAGCACTTCACCCCGCTGGACGTGGCCGACCTGGTCACCGTCATGGCGCCGGTGGGCAACCGCATGCCGCTGTCCGACGCCGTCGCCGGTCCGGTCGGAGCCCCGACGACCCTGGCCATGATGCTGGCCGCATCCCCCGTGCCGACCGGGGCGGCCGACACCTCGTTCGTCCGGCTGACCCGCCGCACCGGCGCACTGGCCCGCCGTGCCGACCGCGTCGCGACCGGCGACACGTCTTTCGCCGAGGGGGCCAGGCCGGTCGTCGAGCAGCGGCTGAGCGACATGGGTGTGATCGACGCGGAGACGCCCGAGGCCGGCCTGACGGGCGAGCTCCGCTCGGGGGTCGGCCCGCGGCGGCTGCAGCTCCTGCGGATGACCGACCGCATCCCCGCCGAGTTCTGGGCGCAGCGTACAGAGGACGACGCCCGCCCGCTGCGGCCGATCATGGCGCACCCGAAGTTCACCGTGCCGATCGCCGAGGAACTGCTGGCCCGCTGGCCCGAGTGGGCGATTCCCGGGATCGGCGCCCTGCCGTCGGACTCGGTGACGCTGCTGGAGACCAATCCGGAGTTCGTCGCCGCCCTGCTCGTCGGGCTCAACCACGAGTTCAACCAGGAGTTGCTGTGGCGGGAGTTCCCCACCGACCAGCGCGGTACCCCGTTCGCCCGGTTCTGGCCCGGCGAGGAGGCGGACGTCGACGAGATCGCCCGCTGGCCGCTGGACGCCCTGCTGGGCAGCGGGCTGCGCACCGGCGGCGAGGGCAGCCTGGCGCTGCTGGTGCGCGGTGAGCTGCTGCGCCGGTTCCCAGGTACCGCGCTGCTCGCGGTACGCGGCGAGGAGGGCAAGCTGCCCGCCGCGTTCGGCGGGGTGCCGGGCACCCCGCTGGCCCTGGACGAGTCCACCGTGCTCTATCTGTTCGCCGGCATCGACGAGCATCGGGCCCGGGCCGAGGACTGGTTCTTCGTGTTCCGCGAACCGATGCGCGGCACCCAGTTCGGATTCGACTCCGGTGAGCCCATTCCGGTGGAGACCTGGGCCGACCTCACCTGGAGCGGCGTCACCGTGGACGCCTCCAGATGCGTGCGCCTCGACCCGGCGCCCGCCACGCCGAGCAGGCCACCGACGGCCGATCCACCGGTGTGGGGCCGCGATGCGGCCGACATGGCCCGCATCACCTTCCAACAGCCGTTCCAACTGGCCTTCCGGGCCACCATGTTGCTGGGCAACTGAGCACCGTGTCGAGGACAGGAGCACACCGGACATGACCGAGCCGTTCGCCGCCCGCGCGCAACTGGACCGAGCACGTGCCGAGGCGGACACCGCACAGGCCCGCGCGGACGAGCAACTGACCGTCGTGCGGCGGCTTCAGGACGCCGTCCGGGTCGGCGACGAGCACGCCACGCCCGAACTGCTCACCGCCGCAGAAGCGGCCCAGGCAGAGCTGCAGCGCACGGCCGACCAACTGAACAGCTCGGTCAGCAGCGCCGGGGAGGAACTGGCCGGGGCCCTGGCCGCCGGCACCGCGCTGTTCCCCGAGGACAACACCGCCCCGATCGCGCTCCTGCCGGTGCGGGTGGAGACCATCTGGTGGGAACCGGGCACACTGCGGGTGCGGGTCTACCCGGACGACATCCTGCTGTCCCAGTTCGACCCGGAGCTCACCCCTGCGGAGGCAGCCGCCTCCACCGAGTACTGGCAGGACCCGGGCCCTGAAGCATGGCAGAAGGTGCTCACCCTGCTGCGCCCGGCACGCGCCGCCTGGGCCGTCCGCGCCTGCCGCCCCGGCGCCCCGGCGCCGGCGCTGCACCCCGACGACCCGAACGAACGCCGGCGGCGGGTGGTCGCGATGCCGAAACGCTGGCGCTTCCTCGGCCTGGCCGACGGCCAGGTGGTGGTGGACAGACTCGGCCGTCCGGTGCCTGACCCACTGCCCATCAGCATGCTGCGCGCCGATGAGGAGGGCTGGGAAACCGACTGGTTCGAGGCGGTCAAGGCGGGCATGGGTGTCGAGCTGACCTTCACCGACGGCACCGATCACCTGGACGAGTTGCTGGTCGTCGGCGTACGCGACGACTCGGCAGTGGACGGTGCCGCCCGGCTGCGCGACTTGTTGCACGGTCACCGATTCGGCGGCGGGCTCGGCATGCTGCCTGCCGGTACCCCGACCAACAACACTCCGCGTGCCCGATCCGGCTGGTCCTCGGCCCCGGCCTACCCCGGGCCGGACCCAGACGCGGAGCCGCCGGCCGGTCAGCGGCAGGTCGCCGACGCACTCACCGACGCGCTCGGCCTGCCGGACGCGGGGTTCCTGCGCGGTTGTCCCGGCGCCGCCGACGCGGAACCGTCGGCCGTCGCCGCGTTGACCCTCCTCACCTGGCCGACGCTGGGCAAGGGGTTCGCCGAGGCTGCGGCGTCCCACCTGGACCTCGGCGCCCAGCACGTCAGGGCCGTCGACCCGGCCGGGCCGTGGCGCGCGGTCCGGGACCATCTCGCCGAGCATGTCCGCAGTCGGGGGCCGCTGCCGATGCTGCGGGTCGGCCGTCAGCCGTACGGAGTACTGCCCGCGACCGCGCTGGGCGACTGGCGCGCCGGGCAGGCCGGCGGCGTGGATGCGCTGCTCGCGCCGTGGTTGCAGCGGCTGCGGGACCGCTGGCGCGGGGTGCTGAACGACGAGGAGTCCATCCCCCGAGTGCGCTCCGACACACCGGTCGATCAGGTCGCGGTGGACGCGTTGCAGCGGCTCCCAGTGGCAACCGGCCTGGCCATGCGCCGAATGGACGGCCCCGGGTTCGCGGTGCCGAAGACACCGCGCGACCAGCCCCCCGCTCAGCTCGGCCTGCCCGGCCTGCCCCCGGACGGCGTGCTGCGCTGGACCACTGGCTCCGACGGCTGGACCGATCTCGGCTGGGGCCTGGACGAGGCGACCGGTATCCCGGCGTTCGTGTCCCGGCTCACCCCGGACCCGGTGGGCTTCCCGGCCCGGGCGTCGGCCACCGCTGACTACCTGGCCGCGGTGCGCGCCTTCCTGGCAGGCGAGTTGGACGCCGAGAGCTACGACCGCGCCTGGCCGGTGGAGCTGTCCTCCGGCCGGGAGACCCCGCCTCGGCCCAGCACGTTCTTCGACCTTCCGGCCGTCGGCGGGGAGGTGCCGGACGAGGGCGGCGAGCCGCCCGAGGACAGTGCTCAACCCCCCGAGGACGGTGCCTTGCCGTCCGAGGACGAGGGAGTACAGCCGGAGGCTCCGCCGGATGCCAGTGGGCTGCTCGATGCGCTGCTGTTCCTCCCCAACTGGGCGTTCCCCGACGACGGTGAGGACGACCCACTCCGCCAGGCGCTGGCCGCCACCAGCGACGTCGACCAGTTTGTGGCCGACGTGCTGGAGGGTTCGGCCGACAGCGATCGTGCGGAACGGGTCGCGGCCGCCACCCGGGCCACGGCCGCGCTGCCACGACTGGAGCAGGCGCTGCGGACACTCGCCGCCGTACCGACGACCCGACTGCCCGAGCTTCTGCTGGAGGTCATCGACGTCCACTCGCACCGGCTGGACGCCTGGATCACGTCACTGGCGTCGCGCCGGCTGGCCGAGCTGCGGACATCCGGGGTCGCCGGTGTCCGGTACGGCTGTTACGGCTGGGTGGAGGACCTGCGGCCGGCGGTGCCGAGGGAGCAGGTCGAGATCGAGGTGGACGACGAGGCCACCACTGCCGAGGTGTCGGGGCAGGACGGCTACATCCACGCGCCCTCGCTTCAGCACGCGGCGACCGCGGCCGTACTGCGCTCGGGCTTCATCGGCCACCCCGGCGAGCAGACCTACGCGGTCAGTCTCACCTCCCGCCGCGCCCGGATCGCCCGCTGGCTGCTCGGCGGCGTGCGCCGAGGTCAGAACCTGGGGTCCCTGCTGGGCTACCGGTTCGAGCGGTCACTGCACGATGCGGAGCTGGACCACCTCGTCGAGCGGTTCCGCCGCCAGTTCCCCCTCCCCGTCGTGCCCGAACCCGAAGGCGGGGGGGCTGACGCGCCATTGTGGGCGCGCAGCGCGGAGGCCGTCTCCGCGCGCAACGCCGTCGATGGGATGGCCCTGGTGCGGGCCGGTACCGGCGTGCTCGATCTGCCCAGCGTCATCGATGGCGCACCGGTGGTGCCGTCGGCCGACCACGGGGCGGTGGAACCCCTGCTGCACGACCTCGCCGACGCACTGGACGCGGTGGGCGACCTGGTGATGGCCGAGAGCGTCCACCAGTTGGTAGGGGGCAACCCGATCCGTGCGGGACTGACCGCCGACACGCTGGGCCGTGGTGAGGACGTGCCGGACACGTTCCATGTTTTGCGCACACCGCGCCGGGCCCGGGCGTTGACCCATCGAGTGGCCGCGCTGCTGCCCGACCTACCGGTCGGGGCGACCGCTTGGCCCGCCGACCCGGTCGCCGCGCTGCAACCGGCGGTGGAGGCTTGGGTCGCGCACCTGCTCGGCCCGGCGACGGGCTGGACTCTGACCGGCGTGCTGGGCGGGCCCGGGGAGGCCCCGGGCGGCGACCGGGACCGCGGGCCCGAAGACCCGGGTAACGGCCGGGCGTTCGAGATCACCGCCGACCGGATCGGGCTGGGCGCGCTGAGCACGGTGTTGGAAGCGGGCGGCGACCACGCCCGGCTGCGCCGGGCGGTCCTGGACGCCGAGGGCGCCCCGCCGGACACGCCGGTCGCCTTCACCGGTCCCGGCTGGACCGGTCTGCGCGGCAGGGCGGTCCGGATCCGTTCGCTGCTGGCCACTGCCCAGCCGCTGCTGCCGGCGCACCTTTCCGAGAACCCGGGCGACCGCACGGTCGAGACGACTGATCTGCGGCGCCGGCTGGCGGAGTTCGCTGCCGACCCGCTGGTCTCCGCGCACCCCGGCGCGGCGGCGCTCGGCACCCTGGTGTCGGAGCCGGCCGGACCGGGCGCGGCCGAGGGCTGGCTGTCCCGGGCACGGACGGCGCTGGCCGAGGTGCTGGGTGCGGAGGTCCCGCTGCTGCCCGCGCTCGTCCACGCGGTGCCGGCCGGCCGGGGCGACCTGCCCGGCGCCGATGTCGGGGACTGGTTGCGGCGCAACGCGGCGGTGCGGCCGGTGGTCCATGCCCTGCACGAGACGCTGGTGCTGGCCGGGGCCCGGGCCGGACGGGTCGAGCGGCTGCGCGCGGCACAGAGTCCGGACGGCGAGGCCGACGCCTGGATCGGTGGCACCTTCCCGGCCGGGCGACGGCCGCGGGCCACCGCACACCTGGTCTGGCACGCCCCGGCCGACGCCGCGCCCGGTGCGGCCATGAGCGGGCTGCTGCTCGACGAATGGATCGAGCTGCTGCCCGGTTCGGACGTGCTGCGCCCGGCCACCACCGAACCCGGGCCGCCGGCCGGGTCTCCGCCGGCGGCCCAGGCACCGACGGAGACCGAGCTGACGGGCATCGCGTTCCACTACGACCGGCCGGACGCCAAGGCACCGCACAACGTGCTCATCGCGGTTCCCCCGGACCTGGATCGCGGCTGGACCTCCGACGGCCTGGTCCAAGTGCTCCGGGAGACTCTGGAACTGGCCAAGCTGCGCGCCGTCGACCTCGCCGACCTGCCGCTGCTGGACGATCTGATCCCCGCTGTCCGGATCTCCCCGCAGGGGGCGACCGGGCAGGCGCTGTCCGGGATCGAGACCCGGCGGCCGAACACCGACCCGGAGGGGCCGTTCCGACTGGAGTCCGGGCACCGTACCGGTGACGTCGAATCCGGCCTGGCCGCGCGGGTGCACGACCCGCTCTGGCTGCTCACCCGGCAATGGCAGTTCGGAGAGTTCGCCGCCCAGGACGCCGGCTCGCCCGCGGTGGTCCGGATGACCGGCGACAGTGCACCGATCGACGCCTGGCGGCCGGCCGGGGCCGCGGACTGGGTGCCCTACGACCCGCGCCTCGGTCCGCTGGACGTCCAGGTCGAGGACGAACCCGTCCATGTCGACGAACGGCTGCGCGCCGAGGGCGGCGCCGCGCTGCTGCGGATGTGCGACGACGCCGGGCTGCTTTCCGCCGCCGTCACGGCACTGGCGCCGCATCAGCTGCCGGCCGGCGAGTCCGACACGACTCTGGTCGGCCTGCTCGACGGCCGGGTGCCGGACGCGGTGTCGGTGGCGGCAGCGCTGGACGCGGGCACGTTCGACGGCGGAGCGGACCCGGGGCTCGGTGAGGTGGCGGGGCGCTGGCGGCGCTGGTGGACCGGGCAGCTGGCCGAGCGCGGCCCGGACTGCTTCGACCCGCACCGGTTCGAGTACGCCGCCGAGTTGTCCGCCGGCGGCACGGTGCTGCGCGCCGAGGAGTACCTGGGCGACGGCCTGGACTGGTACGGCCTGGACGTGCACCCCGATCCCGGCAGCGAGGCCGCGCCGCCCGGACCGCGGCACACCTTCACCGACGAGGGTCTGCCGTCGACGGTGCGCTACGGCGGACTGCCGGCCGACCGGTTCTGGGAGATGGAGGACGCGCGGGTCGACCTGGGTTCGGCGGACGTGTCCACGCTGGACACCGGCCGGCTGCTGCTGATCTCGTTCGCGACGGTCTACGGCAACGACTGGTTCCTGGTGCCGCTGGAAGTGCCGACCGGCTCGCTGACGGTGCTGGACCGGCTGCTGGTGCGGGATGTGTTCGGCCGTCACCACTTGGTCCGACGAGCCGGCCGGGACGACCCGTCCTGGTCGATGTTCGGCCTGCACAGCCCCGACCCGGATCACCCGGCGGCGTCCGGGCTGCTGATGCTGCCCACCGAGCGCGGCCAGGTGGGCGAGGTGCTCGAGCACGTGGCGCTGGCCCGTGACGAACTGGCGAACCTGGCCTGGGCCGTACAGCACCGGTACACGGACGGCCGGGGTGAGCTGATCGACCGCCGGGACCGGTGGGCGCGGACGGCGGCACGTCCGCCGGTTGCGACCGGTGAGCTGCCCGCATACGGGGTGCAGACGGTGGTGCCGGACTACTGGTTCCCGCTGGTCCCGGAGGCGGTCAGCACCGCGGTGATCCGGTTCCGGCTGGCGGAGCTGACCGGTCCGGGCCTCGACTCCCGCCCGGAGGGTCGGTTGATCACGCCCGGACTCTGGGTCCACGAGGAGGAGGTACCGCGCGACGGGGTGACCGCGACACGCCGCCCGGTGCTGGCCCGCTGGTTCGACGGCTCCTGGCACAGCTGGGTGCGCAGGGAAAAGGCCCCGGGTACCGGAGAGAGTTCCAGCGGGCTCGCTTTCGACACCGTTCGGCCGACCGAACCCTGGCCCTGAGAAGCAGCCGCACGCCGGGCACCGGCCGTCCGGCCACCGAGCAGGCTCCCAAGGGCCGGCGTTCGGCTCCTACGCGAGGCCTGTGAACAACCCCACCCCAGCGCCCTCATGGCCGCCGCCGGCATCGTCCAAGAAGGCGACGTCCTCCTCCAGACCGTCGCGCAGCCCTTCGATCTCCCGGCCGGGGCTGACGAGACACGCCACGTCGTAGGTGAATTCGACGCCGCGATCTCGCGGATGCTGCCTCACCGGCGGCACCCGTCTGAACTCGCTTAATCGGGTCATGCCCCGACCGCAGAAGCGGCCTCGTCCCGAACCGAGAGGAAGGCGAGACGGCGTTTTGTCGACTAGCTACAAGCCGCCGGGTCGACGCAGGCAGGGGTCTTCACGTTGCCATCACCGGGGGCGCAAATCAGGACACTGCCTGCGCCGCACTACGCGGCAGCCTTGCCAGGGGCGCTTCGGCCGACTCGTTCTCGAGGCCGCACCGGCACATGGACGGCCACCCAGTAACTGACTACCCATCAGAAAGTTGGCATTGAATCAGCCTTCGTGCCGCCAAAGGTCATCACACCCTGCGCCACATGACAGTCGGTCCCGCGTTTGCGAGACTCGCTCCCAGGACCGAGTCAGCGGCTGCGACCAATTCGGAATCGGAAGACTGACGAAGTCGGCCCACCCGATGCCGGTTCGAAAGCTGACCTCAGCTCAGCGCACCCTCCCCCGCGCCTTCAGCGGCGTCGCCGGCAGCTCCGGCGCCGGAAGCGGAGGGCCGTCGTAGCCCTTCACCTCACCGAAGCGGCTGCCGTTCATCCAGTCTTCGCGGGCCTGTGCGATATCCTCTTGGGACCGTCCGATCCAGTTCCAGAACATGATGATCTCCTCCTCGAACGGCTCGCCGCCCAGCAGCATCAGCCCGGCGTCGGACGCGGCGCGCAGCGGGAGTTCGGTGCGGCCGCAGCCGAGGTAGAGCATCGAGCCCGGGAGGACCGGGACGCCGTCGACGTGGGCCTCGCCGGACATGGAGAGCACCGCGTACTCGAAGTCCGGGTCGAGCGGCAGGCTCGCCTCCGTGCCCTCGGCCAGGGCCAGATCCGCGCCCACGATCGGGGTGTACGCGGTACCCGGCGACGTCGCTCCGTCGAGGGTGCCGAGGACGACCGTGGCGGTCAGGCCGGGGGCCGTGACCTGCGGCAGGTCGGTGTGGTGCTGGAAGTGCGGCTCGGTGTGGCGGTGTTCCGCGGGCAGCGCCACCCACAATTGCGCGCCGTGCAGGAAACGGGCGTGGGGGCGGGGGCTCTCCTCCGAGTGGCTGATCGCCCGCCCGGAGGTCATGAGGCCCAGTTCCCGGGGACGGATCGTGGCGAGCACGCCGGTGCTGTCGCGGTGCAGCGCCTCGCCCTCGTGCAGCCAACTGACCGTCTGCAGGCCCATGTGCGGATGCGGCGGCACCTGCATGCCGGGTTCGTCGGCGATGTCGTCGGGGCCGTAGTGGTCGACGAAGGCCCAGGCGCCCACCATGCGCCGGCCCAGGTTGGGCAGGAGGCGGCGGACCTCGGTGGACTCGCCGAGCGGAACGCGCCGGGGGCTGAGGAGTTCACGGACGGGCTCGGCGACGACGAACCCACGACCGCCGCATACGGAGAGGCCGGCCTGACGATCGAGATTGCTCATGGGACCCAACCTATTCCCGTACGGGCGCCGGAAGTCCATCCTCCCCCTGCGGGTTCGCCACCCGTCGCCCGGTGGTGCCGGGCAGCCGCCGTCCTGATCAGGCGAGGAGCCAGGTGATCACGGTCAGGGAGCCCATGGACAGCAGGGTGGACAGTACGACGGTGTCCGAGACGAGCCGCGTGTCGAGGCGGTACTGGGACGCGAAGATGAACGCGTTCTGGGCCGTCGGCAGCCCCGCGCAGAGCACGACCGCGAGCAGGTCGTGGCCTTCGAGGCCGAACAGCCGGCGGGCGAGCGCGTAGGCGACGAGCGGTTGGACGACTGTCTTGAGGGTGACCACGACGTACCGTTCGGCACACGCGCCCCGTGCGGCCTCCGCGAGCGGCGGGGCGGCCGGACCCGTCCTACGGGTGTCGAGCGACATGCCGAGCGCGAAGAGCGCCGCGGGGACGGCGGCGCCGCCGAGCATCTGGGCCGGCCCGGTCACCGCCTCCGGCAGACGCAGGCCCAGTGCGGCCACGGCCACGCCCGCCGCCGACGCGGCGATGATCGGGTTGCGCAGGGGCAGCCGCAGCAGGCGGCGTCTGGCGCCCGCGCCGGGCCTCGCGTCGAGGTCCAGCAGGGTCAGGACCAGGGGGGTGACGATCAGGGTCTGGAAGAGGGCCGCCGCGACCGCGAACGACGCGTCGCCCAGGACGTGCACGGCCACCGGTATGCCGAGGTTGGCGGAGTTCACATAGGAGCCCGCCATCGCGGATATCGCCCGCTCGGCCCGCTTGCGGCGGAACAGCCGGCGGCCGATCAGCAGGCCGAGCCCGAACATGATGAGCACGCTCGCGGCGAAGACCGCCACCCCCGGGTTCGCCAGGTCGGAGACACGGGCGCGGGACAGGGTCACGAACAGCAGCGCCGGCATGGCGTACGTGAAGGCGAACCGGCCCAGGACCGACTGCCCGTGCTCTCCGAGCACGCCGAAGCGGCCGGCCGCCCAGCCGAGCGCGGTGATCACCCAGATGGGCAGGAAGCCGGAGAGCACGGTCACCGCGCCAGCATGCCCGAGGGTGATCAGGGTCTTTCGGCCGCCCCCGGGGGCGGGAGGACTCCGCGGGAGACGCGCCGCGGTGCCCGGCCGCACCCGGCGGCAGGGACACCCCCTCAGCCCGCTCTACCTTCTTGATCGGGTTGATCGAGCCATTCGTAGGGTTGGGTCGCCCAGGGGTGCTGGGTGTGGCTATCAGCCCGCTGCCGTCTCGTGGCTCACCAGGCTTCGCCGCCCGGCACCCTACGACGACTCGGCCGCCGATTAGGAAGTGCGAACCAGTCGCTGTGTAGAGCAATGCCGGCGAGGTCGTCCGTGGCACAAAGAGGTACGAACGAGCACGTCAGGAGCGCGATGAGCCAGGTATGGGCGGGGATCGACAGTGGGAAGGGCCACCATCACGGCCTCGTCCTGGACGCCGACGGCAGGACGCTGCTGTCGCGACGGGTCGCCAACGACGAGCCCGAGCTGCTGAAACTGATCGGTGACGTCCTTCACCTGGCCGACGGCCGTGAGGTCACCTGGGCCGTCGACATGACCGGCGGAGAGCCCGCGCTGCTGCCGGCCCTGCT
>NZ_JBIAHV010000013.1:0-271998 GCF_042870895.1 Streptomyces sp. NPDC006294 | reverse complement strand
CACCCCCCAGGTCATGCCTTCGACAGGGGGACACAGTCATGCCGGGCCCGGAGGCCAGCGGTCCCGTTGCAGGACCGCGAAAAACATAACGGGGGGGGCGTCAGACGCCGGGTGTCCTGCACGCTTCACCGGGCCCGTGGGCCCCCTGAGCGGCCTCACGCGCGCGCCACGGGAGCTCGGCCGTGACCGTCGTCGGCCCGCCGGGCGGCGAGTCCAGGGTGAAGAGGCCGTCCACGGCGTTCAGCCGTTCGGCGAGGCCGGCCAGGCCGCTGCCGGCCGTCGTGTCGGCGCCGCCCTGGCCGTCGTCGGTGACCTGCAGCATCAGCCGGTCCTGCGAGCGCCACACCTCGACGGAGGCGCGGGTGGCGCGGGCGTGCTTGCTGACGTTCTGGAGCAGCTCGGAGACGGTGAAGTACGCGATGCCCTCGATCGCGGCCGCCGGCCGCTCGTCCAGGTCGACCGTGACGGTGACCGGAGCCGTACAGCGGGAGGAGACGGAGGAGAGCGCCGCGTCGAGGCCGCGGTCGGTCAGCACGGCGGGGTGGATGCCCCGTGCCAGGTCGCGCAGCTCCTGAAGGGCGAGCTTCACCTCGCCGTGCGCCTCGTCCACCATCGCGGCCGCCGCGTCCGGGTCCTCGAGGAGCTTCTCCTTCGCGAGACCGAGCCCCATCGCCAGCGCGACCAGCCGGGCCTGGGCGCCGTCGTGGAGATCGCGTTCGATACGGCGCAGGTCCGCCGCGGCCGTGTCGACGACGACGCCGCGGTCCGACTCCAACTCGGCGATGCGGCGTTCCAGTTCGTCGGACGGCGACAGCAGCCCGCGCACCATGGCGCGGTCCGCGTTGGACAGCCCGCGTGCGATGAAGGGGAGCACCGGCCAGAGCACGAACAGGCCCACCGTCATGACGGTGAAGGTGACGACACCCCAGGGCAGCCGGATGACCGAGTACAGCACCGTGCGCCAGGCCACCGGGTCCTTCAGACGGGACCACACCGACACGATCAGGCCGTCCCCGTGGCCCGGGCCGGGCAGCGGGCTCGGCTCGTCGACCCGTACACCGAGCAGCGCGCGCGCCCGGGCCCGCTCCAGCCGCCCGAGCAGGCGGGCGCCCATGAGCGCGAGGGCGAGCAGGGGAAGCCCGACCACCGAGAGGGTCAGTCCGGCGGAGGTCGTGATCGTGACCGTCACGTAGACGAACCCGAACAGTGCGGCCGGCAGGTTGCCGAGCAGATGCGCGATCTCCTTCCACGTGTGGCGGTCGAAGGCGAAGCGCGCAGGCGGCGGCCGGTCGTCGTCGGGGGTGGTGATGCTCGCGGTCATGGGGGCCAGCCTGCCGGGCCGGAACGCCGTACACCATGGGGTACATGGGTGGGGCGGAGTGGGGATAACCCCACCCGGGCCGCCCGATGCGTGACCGACTGCTTACGCTCTCTTTAGCAGGGCCTAGACTCCCGTGCGTACAGATCGTGCGACTGGTCAGGGAGCGAGGGGACGGACGTGCCGGAACCGACCGTGATCGTGCTCGCGACGGAATACTTCCGCGGCTACTCCGTCATCGGGCTGCTCGCGGTGCTCGGCGTGCTGTTCGTCGCCGTCGCGTTCACCGCCGGCCGACTGCTGCGACCGGTCGCACCGACGCCGGAGAAGCTGCTCACGTACGAGTGCGGAGTCGACCCGGTGGGCGAGGGCTGGGCGCACACCCAGGTCCGCTACTACGTGTACGCCTTCCTTTATGTGATCTTCGCGGTCGACTCGATCTTCCTCTTCCCGTGGGCGACGGTGTTCGCCGCCGACGGCTACGGCGCGACGACTCTCGTGGAGATGTTCATCTTCCTCGGCTTCCTGGCCGTGGGACTGCTCTACGCATGGAAGAAGGGGGTCTTGACATGGGCGTGACCCCGAATCCACACCCGAACCCGGCATCGGACGCGGTGCCGGCATCCGACCCGGTGCCGCTGCCGGAGCCGCGGCGACTGGGCGCGCTGGCGCGCCTGGCCCCGGAGCCGATGAAGGTGGTCCTCAACTGGGGCCGCCGCTACAGCCTCTGGGTCTTCAACTTCGGACTCGCCTGCTGCGCCATCGAGTTCATCGCCGCGTCGATGGCCCGGCACGACTTCATCCGGCTCGGCGTGATCCCCTTCGCGCCGGGCCCGCGCCAGGCGGATCTGATGATCGTGTCCGGCACGGTGACGGACAAGATGGCTCCCGCGGTGAAGCGGCTGTACGAGCAGATGCCCGAGCCCAAGTACGTCATCTCCTTCGGCGCGTGCTCCAACTGCGGTGGCCCGTACTGGGACTCGTACTCGGTGACCAAGGGCGTCGACCAGGTCATCCCCGTCGACGTCTACGTCCCCGGCTGCCCGCCCCGGCCCGAGGCGCTGCTCCAGGGCATCCTCAAGCTCCAGGAGAAGATCGCGCACGAGTCGCTCGGCGAGCGCTACGGGCCCGGCGGCGACACCCGCGGCGCGCGTACGACGCCCACCGCGGCGCTGCGGAGCGGTCTGGTCACACCGCCGCCCGCCTCGCCCGGCACCGAGGGGGAGCGGTGAACGCGCACCCTTACGACAGCCTTCCCGACGCCGTCACCGAGATCTTCGGCGAGGAGGCGACGGCCGAGCGGACGTACGAACTCCTCACGGTCGACGTCCCCGCCGGCTCCTGGATCGCGGCGCTGGAGATCGCCCGCGACAAGCTGGGCTGCACCTACTTCGACTGGCTCAGCGCCGTCGACGAGCCCGGCACCGGCTTCCGCGTCTGCGCGCACGTCGTATCGCTGGAGGGCCGTGCGGTGCGGCGGCTGCTGATCCGTACGACCGTTCCGCACGCCGCGCCGTCGCTGCCGTCCGCGGTGGACGTCTACGCGGGCGCGAGCTGGCACGAACGCGAGACGCACGAGATGTTCGGCGTCGACTTCACCGGCCATCCGAACCAGGTGCCGCTGCTGCTGCCGGAGACCTTCGAGGGCCATCCGCTGCGCAAGGACTTCGTGCTCGCCGCCCGGGTCGCCAAGGCGTGGCCGGGCGCGAAGGAGCCGGGCGAGTCCGAGCACGGCGGGCCCAAGCGCCGCCAGATGCTGCCGCCGGGCGTCCCGGACCCGAACGAGTGGGGCCCGCTCAAGGGCCAGCTCCCGCCCGCCCCGGCCCGGCCCGCCCGCGGGCGAGCCGCCGCGGCGGGCGCGGGTGCGGGCGCCGCAGGCGCCGGCGAACGGCCGGCCCGCCGTGCGCGCAGCGTCTCCGAAGGCTCGGCGAGTCAGTCCCCGGCGACCCCGCGCCGCGCACGCGGCGCGAGCGAGGGCTCGGCGTCCCAGGCGGAGGCCGCCGCGCCGTCCGGGCCGGTGGCGCCGACCTCCCCGCCGACCTCCCCGCCTGCGCCGTCCGGTGCGACGGACGCGGCGGGGACGCAGGCACCCCCGCGCAGCGCGGACGCACCGTGGCACCACGCCCGCCCGGCCTTCGGCGAGACCGGCGCCGAGGCGCCTGCCGATCCTGCGGCCGCCTCCACCGGTGAGGCCGGCCGGACCGAGCCCGGCCCCGAGGCGCCGGGGCCGGCGCCGGACGCTCCGGGACGGGACGACGCCCCCGCTGCCGACGCCCCCGGCCCGGACGACGCCCCCGGCCCGGACGACGCCCCCGCCTCCGACGTCCCCGCGCCCGAGGGCGGCGCTTCACGACCAGAAACCACCCGGCCCGCGTCCGGGTCCGACGACGGACCCGATGACGAGCCGAACCGACCCGCCGGAGGCGAGCCCGCGTGAACGACGCACTGGACGTCGCCCTCCGGCTCATCGTGGTCTTCGCCGTGTTCCTCGTCCTCCCGCTCGTCATCGGGCAGACCGAGCACAAGGTGATGGCCCATATGCAGGGCCGCCTCGGCCCCATGTACGCCGGCGGTTTCCACGGCTGGGCCCAGCTCGTCGCGGACGGCGTGAAGTTCGCGCAGAAGGAGGACGTGGTCCCGGCCGAGGCCGACCGCCGCGTCTTCCAGCTCGCTCCCGCCGTCGCGCTGCTTCCCTACCTCCTCGTCCTCGTGGTGATCCCGATCGGCCCGAGCGAAGGCGCCGTCGGTCAGGTCATCGACGCCGGCATCTTCTTCGTGCTCGCCGTGATGGGCGTCGGCGTGCTCGGCTCGCTCATGGCGGGCTGGGCGTCGGCCAACAAGTTCTCCCTGCTGGGCGGTCTGCGTACCGCCGCCCAGCTGCTCGCGTACGAGCTGCCGATGCTGCTGACCGCCGCCTCCGTCGCCATGGCGGCCGGGACGGTCTCGCTGCCCGGCATCCTGAACGCCTTCGAGTGGTGGTGGCTGCCCTGGCAGATCGTGGGCGCGATCGTCTTCTTCGTCGCGGGACTCGCCGAGCTGCAGCGCCCGCCGTTCGACATGCCCGTCGCCGACTCCGAGATCATCTTCGGCGCGTACACCGAGTACACCGGGCTGCGCTTCGCGCTCTTCCTCCTCGCCGAGTACGCGGGCATCGTCGTGCTGTGCGGACTGACCACCGTCCTGTTCCTCGGCGGCTGGCACGGCCCGTTCGGCGAGGACGGCCTCGGCTGGGTCTGGACCCTGCTCAAGACCGCGGTGCTCGCGTTCCTCATCATCTGGCTGCGCGTGACCTACCCCCGGATGCGCGAGGACCAGCTGCAGAAGCTCGCCTGGACCGTCCTCATCCCGCTCGCCCTCGCCCAGATCGCCCTCACCGGCATCGTCAAGGTGGTGATCTAGCCGTGTCCCCGATCCCAGGATCCGGTCTCGCCAAGGGCCTGGCCGTCACCCTGCGCACGATGACGAAGAAGACCGTCACCGCCCAGTACCCCGACGTCCAGCCCCAACTCCCGCCCCGCTCGCGCGGGGTCATCGGGCTGTTCGAGGAGAACTGCACGGTCTGCATGCTCTGCGCCCGCGAGTGTCCCGACTGGTGCATCTACATCGACTCCCACAAGGAGACCGTGCCGCCCGCGGCGCCCGGCGGCCGCGAGCGCAGCCGCAACGTCCTCGACCGGTTCGCCATCGACTTCTCCCTCTGCATGTACTGCGGTATCTGCATCGAGGTGTGTCCTTTCGACGCGCTCTTCTGGTCACCCGAGTTCGAGTACGCGGAGACGGACATCCGCGACCTCACCCACGAGCGGGACAAGCTCCGCGACTGGATGTGGACGGTGCCGGCGCCGCCCGCGCTGGATCCGGGCGCGGAGGAGCCGAAGGAGCTGGGCGCGGCCCGCAAGACGGCGGACAAGCTCGCGGCAGCCGAGGCGGCGGAGAGCGCCCCGCAGCCGGAGAGCACCCCTCCGCCGGCCGGCGGGAGCACCGCGGCCGGTGGCGGCCGCCCGGCTCCCGGCAGCACCCCGTCGTCCGAAGGCGCCCCCGCGTCCGAAGGCGGTCCGGTGGACGAAGGCGGCCCCGCGTCCGGCAGCACCCCGTCGTCCGAAGGCGGCCCCGCGTCCGAAGGTGGTCCGGTGGACGAAGGCGGCCCCGCGGCCGAAGGCGGTCCGGCATCGCGCCAGGGAGGTCAGGGATGACGCTCGCCGCAGCCGCGACGCACGGCTTCCTCTCCCCGTCCGGAGTCGAGATCGCCTTCCTGCTCGTGGGCATCGCGACCCTCGGCGCGGCCGTGATCACGGTCACGACCAGGCAGCTGGTGCATGCCGCCCTCTGGCTGGTCGTGGCGCTCGGCGGCCTCGCCGTCGAGTACCTCCTGCTCACCGCCGAGTTCATCGCGTGGGTGCAGGTCCTCATCTACGTCGGTTCCGTGGTCGTCCTCCTTCTCTTCGGTCTGATGCTCACCAAGGCGCCCATCGGCCGCTCCCCGGAGGCCGATTCGGGCAACCGGTGGGTCGCCCTCGCGGTGGCGCTGGCGGCCGCGGCCTCCCTGGTGTGGGTCGTCGTGGACGCCTTCCGCGCGACCTGGATCGACCTGGACGGGCCGGCCCAGGGCTCCACCAAGGTGTCCGGCGAGATCCTCTTCCGGTACTGGGTGCTGCCGTTCGAGGCGCTGTCCGTGCTGCTGCTCGCCGCCCTCATCGGCGCGATCGTGCTGTCCCGCAGGGACAAGGAGGAGCCGGTCCGAGGCCGGTCGGCCGACCGGCCGGCCCGAGAGGGGAACCGCTGATGCACCTCGCCTATCCCGCCGTGCTCGCCGCGCTCCTCTTCAGCGTCGGGCTGTACGGGGTGCTGGCCCGCCGCAACGCGATCCTCGTCCTGATGTCCGTCGAGCTGATGCTCAACGCCGTCAACCTCAACCTGGTCGCCTTCGACGTCTGGCTCCGCGACTCCCTGCACGCCGGCCAGGCGCTCACCCTCTTCGTCATCGCCGTCGCCGCCGCGGAGATCGGCATCGGTCTGGCGATCGTGCTCATGGTGTACCGCAACCGCGGCAGCTCGGACGTCGACCGCCTCCGCGACACCGCGGAAACGGCGCACGGGCCCGACGGCCCCGGCCACGACACATCCGCAGACCACGAGGAGAAGGCCGAGGCCACCACGTGACCACCACGACCCTCGCCGTCCTCGTCCCCCTCCTTCCGTTCCTGGGCGCCGTGGCCGGCCTGCTGCTGGGCCGCACCGCACCCGGCTTCATCCGTCCGCTCGCCGTGCTGCCGACGCTGGCGGCGGCCGCGCTCGCCGTCCTCGTCGCCGTACGCCAGGGCGGCGGCAAGGCGATCGACGCCGCCACGCAGCTCACGCCGACCGGCTCGGTCCCGATCGACCTCGCACTCCATCTCGACGGCTTCGCGGTCCTCGCGGCGATCCTGGTCGGGGTCGTCGCCTCCTGTGTGCAGATCTACTCGACGGGCTATCTGCGCGACGACCCGCGCTACCCCTCGTACGCCGCGCTGGTCTCGCTGTTCACCTCCGCCATGCTGCTCGTCGTCTACTCCGGCGACCTGATGGTGCTGCTGGTCGGCTGGGAGATCATGGGCATCTGCTCGTACTTCCTCGTCGGCCACTACTGGGAGACGCCCGAGGCGCGCGCCGCCTCCCTCAAGGCATTCCTGGTCACCAAGCTCGGCGATGTCCCCTTCCTGATCGGTCTGTTCGCGCTCGCGGCCGACGCGGGCACCTTCCGGATCACCGGGATCCTCGGAGCCGTCGCAGCCGACTCCATCGAGCACCCCACCCTCATCGCGCTGCTGCTCCTCGCCGGTGTGGCGGGCAAGTCGGCCCAGTTCCCGCTGCACACCTGGCTGCCCGACGCGATGGCGGGCCCCACTCCCGTCTCCGCGCTGATCCACGCCGCGACCATGGTCGCGGCCGGCATCTACTTCGTGGCCCGGCTCCTGCCTCTCTTCGCGGCCTCCGCGGCCGCCATGACCGTGCTCGCCGTGATGGCGGCCGTGACGATGGTGGGCTCGGCGCTCGCCGCCCTCGCCCAGGACGACATCAAACGGGTCCTCGCCTACTCGACCATCGGCCAGCTCGGCTACATGTCCGGCGCCCTGGCGGTCGGGGACCGCGGCGCCGCCGTCTTCCACCTCCTGTCCCACGGCGCGTTCAAGGCGCTGCTCTTCCTTGCCGCCGGCGTGATCATCCACGCCGCCGGCACCAACTCGCTCGCCGCCATGTCCCGTATGAGCGGCCTTGCCAGGCGCGTCCCCGACGCGTACTGGACGATGACCGTCGCTCTGCTCGCGCTGGCCGCGATCCCTCCCTTCGCCGGCTTCTTCTCCAAGGAAGCCGTCCTCGTGGCCGCCGAGCACACCGCGCTCGGCGACTCGGCCACCGCCCCCACGGCAGCCGGCTGGCTCGTGCTCGTCGCCGCCCTGCTGACCGCCCTGCTGACCGCGGCCTACGCGATCCGGCTGTGGCTGCTGGCCTTCCGCGGCCGGGGCACCACCGCCCCCGACCACGGCCGCCAGCCGCTCTCCATGACGACCGTGCTGTGGGTCCTCGCCGTCCCCTCCCTCGCCTTCGGGCTGACCGCCGGCCGGCTGCCCCGCTGGTTCGACGGCCACGCACTCACCCCGACCGTGACCACGGCCGTCCTCGGCACCGGCGTCGCCCTCGTCGGCGGACTCGTCACCTACGCGGCGTGGCGGCACTCCACCGCGGTCGCCGCCCGCCCCCCGATCGGTGCCGTCGCCGCCCACCCGGAAGCCGAACCAGCCGTCTCCGAAGCGGAGGCCATCGCCACCCACGTCCCCGCCTACGGCGACATCGCGGCCGCCCCCGACCCGGCCGATCCCGCCCGGCTGCTGCTCGGCCCGCTCCACCGGCACGCGGCCGCGGGCTTCCACGTCGACGCCCTCTACACGGCCCTGTTCGTCCGCCCCGTCCGGGCAGCCGCCCAACTGGTCCGCTTCCTGGACCGCGAGGTCGTCGACGCCTACGTACGCGGCTCCGGCACCGGCACGCGCTGGCTCGGCACGGCCGTCCGGCGTGCCCAGACGGGCAACGTCCAGACCTATCTGAGCGTGCTCCTCGCCGGATCGGTCGTCCTGGCGATCGCCGCCGTCGTCCTTTCCAACGTCAACGCCGGAACGTGAGCCGTGATCGATATCAGCGCGTCCGTGATGCAGTTCCTTCTCGCGTTCATCGTCGCCGGCCCGCTCGTCGGGGCCGCCGCAGCCCTGCTGCCCGCCCCGCCCGGGCTGCGCGGCAGCAGCCCCGACCAGGCGGTCCTGCGCCACGGCGTGACCGTGACCGGCGCGGTCCTGCTGGCCGTGGTGGTCCTCGCGCTCGGCTTCGACCACGACCGGCCGTCGGCGATGCAGGCCACGACGGACATCAGCTGGATCCCGGCACTCGACGTGCGGATCCACCTCGGCATCGACGGCATCTCGCTCCCCCTTCTCGTCCTTACGGCGCTGCTGACCTTCCTCTGCGCGCTCTACAGCTACTTCAAAATGCCCACGGGCCCGTCCGCGAAGGGCTTCGTGGCCCTGCTGCTCGTCCTCGAGTCCGGCACGCTGGCCACCTTCGCCGTACTCGATCTGCTGCTGTTCTTCCTGGCCTTCGAGATGGTGCTCATCCCGATGTACTTCCTCATCGTCCGCTGGGGCGGCGAGGCGAGGCAGCCCGCCGCCTGGAAGTTCATCCTCTACACACTGCTCGGTTCCGTGGTCATGCTGCTCGGCCTCCTGCTCATCGGGCTGAAGGCCGGCACCTTCGACATGGTGGCACTCGCCACTGACAACGGCCGGGGACTGACCGCATCCGTGCAGGTCATCGCCGTTCTGGCAATCGGTCTCGGCCTTGCGGTGAAGACGCCGATGTGGCCTCTGCACACCTGGCTGCCCGACGCCCACACCGCCGCGCCGACCGTCGGCTCGGTTCTCCTCGCCGGCGTGCTGCTGAAGATGGGTACGTACGGATTCGTCCGTATCGTCCTGCCGATCGCGCCCGACGGCATGCGGACCTTCGCGCCCTACCTCGCCGCCTTCGCCGTCGTCGGCATCATCTACGGCTCCCTCGCCTGCCTGGCCCTCGCCCGCCGCGGCGCCGGTGGTGACCTGAAGCGCCTGATCGCGTACTCGTCCGTCGGCCACATGGGCTTCGTACTGCTCGGCATCGCGACGATGACCCCGACCGGAGTGAACGGCGCCCTCTTCGCCAACATCGCCCACGGCCTCATCACCGGCCTGCTGTTCTTCCTCGTCGGAGCGGTCAAGGACCGCTACGGCACCGCGGATCTCGACACTCTCGCCGGTGCGACCGGAGCCGCTCTGTACGGCCGCGCCCCGCGCCTCGGCGGGCTGCTCGCCTTCGCGGCGGTCGCCTCGCTCGGGCTGCCGGGACTCGCCGGATTCTGGGGCGAGATGCTCACCCTGTTCGGAGCGTTCGACCCGGCCGACGGGCTCAGCCGGCCGGCCTTCCTCACTTTCATGGCGATCGGCGCCTTCGGCACCCTCCTCACGGCCGCGTATCTCCTCGTCGTCGTACGCCGCGTGTGCATGGGCGCCCGGCCGCCGGCGGGCGCGGACGAACAGCGGCCGGAGCCGTTCGCCGACATCCGTGCGTACGAGTTCGCCGCGTGGACCCCGCTCGTGGCGCTCACCGTCATCGCCGGACTGTGGCCCGCGGTCCTCCTCGGCCTCACCGATCCGGCCGTGCAGAAGCTCCTCGCAGGAGGCAAGTCGTGACCGTGGCAGCCGAGAGCGTCACCAGCCTCGTCCAGTCCGTCGACTGGGCGGCGATCGCGCCGCCCACGATCGTCGCGGTCGTCGCCGTGACCTGCCTCGTCGCCGACCTCTTCGTCGACGACCGGCGCAAGCCCCTGCTCGGGGCGGTCGCGATCACCGGACTCGTCGCCTCGATCGTCGCACTCGTACCGCTGCGCAAGGGCGACCGCTCGACGTTCTGTCTGACCGGCGACGCGGAGGTCTGCAGCTACACCGCCGACCACTTCACCCTGGTGATCCAGTTCCTGGTGCTCGGCGGGGCGCTGCTGACCGCGCTGCTGTCCCTCACGGACACCCGGGAGAAGCTTCCGGCGGGCGAATTCTGGTTCCTGCTGCTGGCGTCGGCGTCCGGTGCGGCGCTGCTGCCCGCCTCCCGCGACCTCGCCACCCTCGTCGTCGCCCTCGAAGTCGCTTCCCTGCCGGCCTTCGCGCTGGTGGGCCTCAGGCGCGGTGACCGGCTCTCCAGTGAAGCCGCCCTCAAGTTCTTCCTCTCCTCCGTCACCGCGACGGCCGTGACACTCCTGGGCGTCAGCTTCGTGTACGCCACGACGGGCACCCTCCACCTCACGCAGGTCGCCGCCGGCCTCGAGGACGTGCCAGGCCAGCTGGACACGCTCGCCAAGGCGGGCGTCGCGCTGACCCTCGTCGGCTTCGCCTTCAAGACGGCGGCGGTTCCCTTCCACTTCTGGGTGCCCGACACGTATGTGGGCGCGCCGCTGCCGATCGCGGGCTATCTCTCCGTCGTCGGCAAGGCCGTCGGCTTCACCGGTCTCATCCTGGTCACCGTCATCGCCTTCCCCGGATACGCCGACATCTGGGGCCCCGCGCTCGCGGTCCTCGCCGCCCTCACCATGACCGCCGGCAACGTCGCCGCGCTGCGTCAGTCCGCGGACCGCGCGTACAGCGCCGTACGCCTGCTGGCCTGGTCCTCCGTGGGCCAGGCCGGATATCTGCTGGTGCCGATCGCGGCCGCCGCGTACTCCAGCGACGACCAGATCGGCGCCACCGTCGCGTACGCCCTGATGTACGCCGTCGTGAACCTGGGCGCGTTCGCCGTGGCCGCCGTGGTGGCCCGTACCCGGCCGATGAACCGGATCTCCGACTACCGCGGTCTGTACGCCACCCGCCCTCTCACCGCCCTGGCCATGGGCTTCTTCCTGCTCTGCCTCGCGGGACTGCCCCCGGGCATCATCGGGCTCTTCGCCAAGGTGATGGTGTTCTCCGCCGCCGTGGACGCGGGCCTCGGGTGGCTGGCCGTCGTGATGGGCGTCAACGTCGTGATCGCCCTCTACTACTACCTGAAGTGGACGGCGGTCCTCTTCCGCGCCCCGCACGCGGCGGCGGCAGGCGAGCCCGCCCCGGCGGAAGCGGGCGGGCCCGCCCGCAGGAGTGTCCCCACGCCGGTGACCGCCGCCGTGGCCCTCGCCGCCGTCGCGGGCGTCGTCCTGTCCGGCTACCCCCAGCTGGTCCTGCGTTTCGCCGCGAACAGCCTGTTCTGAGCGGCCGGGACCAGAGACGGGTCGGGCCGGCCCGAGGTCTCACCCCAACGGCCGCGGCGGGGCCGGAGCGTGCAGGGGAACCAGTGTCCTTCGCCTGGCGTTGACCAGTACAGAAGGGTCCACTGAAGAGTGGAGCACCCCCATGCGAAGGGTCCCCTGCCGCACCACCTGGAGGGCGTACCGTGCACCGCCGGCACAACGGGCTGAAGACCGCCGTACTCCTTGGGGGACTGTCCGCACTCATCCTCGTCATCGGCAGCCTCTTCGGCCGGACGGGGCTGCTCGTCGCGCTCGCGGTGGCGCTGGGAACCAACGCGTACGCCTACTGGAACAGTGACAAGCTTGCCCTCCGCGCCATGCGCGCCCGCCCGGTCAGCGAGTTCGAGGCCCCGGCGCTCTACCGCATGGTCCGCGAACTCTCCACGGCCGCCCGCCAGCCCATGCCGCGTCTCTACATCTCGCCCACCCAGGCGCCCAACGCGTTCGCGACCGGCCGTAATCCGCGCAACGCGGCGGTCTGCTGCACCGAGGGCATCCTGCGCATCCTCGACGAGCGCGAGCTGCGGGGCGTCATCGGCCACGAGCTGAGCCACGTCTACAACCGGGACATCCTCATCTCCTCGGTCGCCGGCGCCCTCGCCTCCGTGGTGATGTTCATGGTGAACTTCGCCTGGCTGGTCCCCATCGGCCGCTCGGACGACGACGACGGGCCCGGCCTCGTCGGTATGCTGCTGATCATGCTGCTCGGTCCGTTGGCGGCCTCCGTCATCCGACTCGCCGTCAGCCGGTCCCGGGAGTACGAGGCGGACGCGTCGGGCTCCCAGCTCACCGGCGACCCACTGGCGCTGGCGAGCGCTCTCCGCAAGCTCGACGCCGGTACGAAGCAGCTCCCGTTGCCCCCGGAGCCGCGGCTCGAGACGGCGAGCCACATGATGATCGCCAACCCCTTCGGTCCCGGCCGCGGGCTCTCCAGAATGTTCTCCACCCACCCGCCGATGGCGGAACGAATCGCCCGACTCGAACAGATGGCAGGTCCTCGTCCGTGAAGACAATTCTGAACGTCATTTGGCTGTTCCTGAGCGGCTTCTGGCTGTTCCTCGGATACGTGCTGGCGGGAGTGATCCTCTGCATCACCGTCATCGGCATCCCGTTCGGCCTGGCGTCGTTCAGGATCGGCGTCTACGCCCTCTGGCCGTTCGGCTACACGACGGTGGAGCGCCGTGACTCCGGTGCGCCCTCGCTGGTGGGCAACGTTCTGTGGGTGGTCCTCGCCGGCTGGTGGCTCGCGCTCAGCCACATCGCCACGGGCCTCGTTCTCTGCGTCACGATCATCGGCATCCCCTTCGGCATCGCCAACTTCAAGCTGATCCCGGTGTCGCTGATGCCCCTGGGCAGGGAGATCGTCCGCACGGACCAGCCGTTCACCGCCCGCTGACGAACGCCCCTCGCCGAGCGGGGCGCAGGGTTCCTACGTCCCGCCCGGCGAGGGGCCCGTTCCTCAGCGCCGTGGCCGCCGAGCCGGATCGGTGGCCACGCTGACGCAGGTCAGCGGTCGCGGCGGCGGATCTGCGTCACGTACACCGCCGCGCCCAGCGCCAGCACGCCCGCACCGACGAGGACGGACGACAGCGGCAGCGAGAACGCCAGGGTCAGGCAACCCGCGATCCCGAACCCGGCCGTCAGCCTGACGATCCACGCCACTCGAACGGGTGTATCGCCCCGCGGCCCGGAACTCAGCGTCCAGGCGGAAGCGTTGGCGATGGTGTAGTACACGAGCACTCCGAACGACGAGAAGCCGATCGCCCCGCGCAGGTCCACGGTCGCCGCCACCACCGCGACGACGGCCCCCACAGCGACCTCCGCGCGGTGCGGCACCTGGAACCGCGGATGGACCGCGGCCAGTGCTCCCGGCAGATGGCCGTCCCGCGCCATCGCGAGAGTCGTCCTCGACACACCGAGAATCAGCGCGAGCAGAGACCCCAGCGCCGCTACGGCGGCGCCGACACGAACCACCGGCGCCAGCCAGGAGGCTCCGGCGGCCCGCACGGCATCGGCGAGCGGAGCCGTCGCCTGCCCCAGGCCCCCGGCGCCCAGTACGGAAAGGACCGCGACAGCGACACACGCATAGACGACCAGGGCGATGCCCAGCGCCAGCGGAACGGCCCGGGGGATCGTACGGGCCGGATCGCGCACCTCCTCGCCCAGCGTCGCGATCCGCGCGTACCCGGCGAAGGCGAAGAACAGCAGCCCCGCAGATTGAAGCACCCCGCCCAGCGACGCGTCGGCGGCGGGTTGCAGTCGCCCGAACTCCGCGGAACCGCTGCCGAGCAGCGCCACCACCACAGCGGCGAGCACCGCCAGCACCGCCGCGACGATCAGCCGCGTCAGCCACGCCGACTTCTGAACGCCCCCGTAGTTCACGGCAGTCAGCGCGACCACCGCGGCGACCGCCACCGCATGCGCCTGCCCCGGCCAGGCATACGCACCGACCGTCAGAGCCATCGCCGCGCACGAAGCCGTCTTCCCCACGATGAACGCCCACCCGGCCAGGCACCCCCAGAACTCGCCGAGCCGCTCCCGCCCGTACACATAGGTGCCGCCCGACGCGGGGTACACGGCGGCGAGGCGTGCCGACGACATGGCGTTGCAGTAGGCCACCACCGCGGCCAGGGCCAGCCCGAGCAGCAGGCCGGAGCCGGCCGCCAGCGCGGCCGGACCCAGGGCGGCGAAGATCCCCGCCCCGACCATCGACCCCAGACCGATCACCACCGCGTCGAGGACCCCGAGCGACCGTCGCAACTCCCGTGTCATGAGCCGCACCCTACTGATCGTCGCAACCACGGCCGTGCCGTGTAGCGTCCTCGTCAACATCACCAACCAACATCACCGTACGGAAGGCAGGTTCACGGCATGACCATCATCGGCTGGATCGTTCTCGGACTGCTGGCCGGGGCCATAGCCAAGATCCTGCTGCCGGGGCGCGACCCGGGCGGTCTGGTCGGCACCACTCTGATCGGCGTCGCCGGGGCGTTCATCGGCGGCTGGATATCGTCCCGCTTTCTGGACCGCGAGATCGCCAACCAGTTCTACGACGGGCCGACTTGGCTGGCGGCCATCGGCGGCGCGCTCGTCCTGCTGATCGCCTACCGGATCCTGTTCGGCCACTCCCGCTCACGCTGACCGAGCGGGGCGGAGCAGGCGAGGCCGGGCCGGGCCGGGTGTCCGGCCGGACAGGCGCAGTCCGCGTCAGCCCGTCAGCCCGGTCTCCCGCAGCGTGATGTTCAGCCGTCCGCCGCCCATCCCGGCCGCCGGGTCACCCGTACCGGGAAGCACCTTCGTCACGCCGTGATACGCGAAGCGGGAAGCGCCGCCGAAGACGAACAGGTCACCGGACGCCAGTTCCACATCCGTGTACGGGCGGCCCCTCGTCTCGGTGTTCCCGAAGCGGAACACACATGAGTCGCCGATGCTCAACGAGACGACCGGCGCCGCGGACCGCTCCTCCTTGTCCTGGTGCATCCCCATCCGGGCCGCGCCGTCATAGAAGTTGATCAGCGCGGTGTCGGGGGCATAGCCCTGATGCTCTCCGTACGCCTCGACCAACGCCTCGCGTCCCAGCTCCGCCAGCCACTCGGGGAACGCGGCGACGGGCGCGCCGTTCACGTCGTCCGCCGTACGGGAGTATCTGTACGGCTGCCAGTGCCAGCCCACGCACACCGTCCGCACCGACATCACACCGCCGCCGGGCAGCACCGTGTGCCGGATCGGCACCGGCCCGCGCGCCCATTCCCGGCAGGCGTCCACCAGCTCCCGCCGGCGCTCCGCCGGCAGCCAGCCGGGCACATGCACCGCGCCGGGGGCGACGACGGCCCGCTCCCGGGGGAACAGCGCTCCACTCATGAGGCGGCCCCCCTCACGGCACCAGCGCCCCCTCCAGTCCGAGGAGCCGGGCCTTGGACTCCAGGCCGCCCGCGTACCCCCGCAGCGCGCCGTCCGCGCCGATCACCCGGTGGCAGGGCCGCACGACGAGCAGCGGATTGCGCCCGATCGCCGTCCCCACGGCCCGCACGCCCACCGCGGAGGTGCCGACGGCATCGGCGATCTCCCGATAGGTGGTCGTCCGCCCGTAGGGCACGCCCTCGACCGCCCGCCAGACGCCGCGCTGGAACGGAGTGCCGGCGTCGGCGTACTCGATGTCGAAACGGGTCAGCCGTCCGGCGAAGTACGCCGCGAGCTGGCGTCCGATCTCCGCGAAGGCGTCGCGGTCGCGGCGCCAGCCGTCCTGGACGACGGCCCCGCCCTTCTGCCCGGGCAGCGAGAGGGAGGCCAGCGCGGTGCCGCCCGTGGCCGTCGCCGATGCCCGGCCGACCAGCAGCAGCTCACCGAGCGGGCTGTCGACGGTCTCGTACACGGTCGTCATGGCTCACGTGCTCCTCACGATGGTCGGGGCCGGGGCCTTCCGTCCGCCCCGCTCCTCCGAGTCTGCGGCTTCGGCCCCGCCGAGGCTGGCGGAATTCGGACGTCGCCGCCGGAGTCGAGCCCGGCCCCGCCTGGCCGGGGAACGGCGCACGGGACGGGGGCGGAGCGGACCAGCCGCTCCGCCCCCGGTAGCCCCCGGCGCGCCCGCAGACGTCAGCGGTAGTTCACGAACTGCAGAGCGAAGTCGAAGTCCTGCCCCTTGAGCAGCGCCTGCACGGCCTGCAGATCGTCGCGGCTCTTCGAGCTGACGCGCAGCTCGTCGCCCTGGACCTGCGCCTTGACGCCCTTCGGGCCCTCGTCACGGATGATCTTCGCCACCTTCTTGGCGTTCTCCTGCGAGATGCCCTCCTCGATCGAGGCGAAGATCTTGTACTCCTTGCCGGAGAGCTGCGGCTCGCCGGTGTCCAGCGCCTTCAGCGAGATGCCGCGCTTCACCAGCTTGCTCTGGAAGACGTCCAGGATTGCGTTGACGCGGTCCTCGGAGTTCGCCTGCATCAGGATCTTCTCGCCGGACCAGGAGATCGAGGCACCGACGTTCTTGAAGTCGTAGCGCTGGGAGATCTCCTTCGCGGCCTGGTTGAGGGCGTTGTCGACCTCCTGCCGCTCGACCTTCGAGACGATGTCGAAACTGGAGTCGGCCATGTCCTGTGGCTCCTTGTATCGGGTGCGTGGAGGCGCGGCCGGGACACCCCGTACCGCTCGGCCAAGCCTAGCCACCCCCGCCCGCCCCGGGCGCTGATCAATCCGGTGGCGAAGCACCCCTGCACATCAGGTATCGTTTACGTCGTTGCCACGGAGCACGGCCCACAGCGGCCCGTCCACCGGCGACATCCCATGGCGGTGTGCCCGAGTGGCCAATGGGAGCGGACTGTAAATCCGTCGGCTTAGCCTACCCAGGTTCGAATCCTGGCGCCGCCACGCGAAGAGATGGCCCCTGATCTGCGGAAACGCAGGCCAGGGGCCATCGTCGTATGCCCGGGCGTGGGAAGCCCGCCCGCCCTTCGGCGTCGCGCCGCCGTCAGTCGGCCAGGCGGAAGGCGAGCTCGATCCGCCATTTCGACATGTCCGGCTCCATCCGCGGGTCGGTCAGATACGACTCGGTCCGGCACCCCCAGTGCTCCACGCCGGCGACGACGGTCATGTCCCACTCCCGCCCCTCCCGCGCCGCCCACTCACGCAGCGCGGTGACGGCGTCGCGGAGCTGGGCGGGGTGGCCGGAGTGGATGAGGGTCGCGTAGCGGCCCGGGGGCAGGACGGCCACGCCGATGTCGCCTTCCGGCTCCGGCGCCACCATCACGGGCACGGCGGCCTCGATCACCGACTCGCCGTCCAGGTCGAGGGTGTTGTAGCGGAAGAACGGTGCTCCCGCGAGCTCCGCGCCCTTGCCCGCCAGCCACTTGACGAGCTCGGGCAGCCGGTCGGCGATCAGGGCGAAGGCGTCCATCCGTACCGAGCCGCGGATGTACGCGTAGAGCCGCTCCTCGCGCTCCCCGACCACCGGCAGGGCCTGCTGTGTGTGATTGCTCATGTCCTGATGACCTCACGAACCTCTCGACCCCGGGAAGCTCGGCGACCTCAGAGACCTCAGAGACCTCAGCGACCTCAACGACCGTGCGGCAGAAGGGCATTAGCCTTGCGGCATCGAGACGGCGCGTCGAGCGCGCCGAGCGACGCCGTGACCGGCGGCTTCAGTTGCCCGCGACGTCCTTCACCGCCACCGCGACCGGTGTCGAACCGCTGATCAGCTCCAGCGTCAGCCCCGCCGTGGCCGGTGTCTCGATCATCTCCGCGAGCACCGCCGCCACATCGTCCCGCGGCACCGGTCCGCGTCCCGTCGACGCCGCAAGGCGCACCAGGCCCTTGCCCGCGTCGTTCGTGAGCTGCCCGGGTCGCAGAACGGTCCAGTCGAGGCTGCTCTTGCCGCGTACGTAGTCGTCGGCGGCGCCCTTGGCCCGCAGGTACACGTCGAAGACGTCGTCGCCCTCGTGTGCGGCGTCCGCGCCCATCGACGAGATGACGATGTAGCGCCGTACGCGCGCCCGTTCGGCCGCGTCGGCGAAGAGCACCGCCGCGCCGCGGTCGACGGTGTCCTTGCGTTCCGTGCCGCTGCCCGGGCCGGCTCCGGCGGCGAACACCGCGGCGTCCGCGCCCTGCAGCACGGCGGCGACCTCTTCCGTGGAGGCGGTTTCCAGATCGAGGGGCACCGGTTCGGCTCCGGCCGCGCGCAGGTCGTCGCCCTGGTCGCGATTGCGGATGATGCCGGCGACCTCGTGGCCGGCCGCGGAGAGCAGCCGTTCGAGACGGAGGGCGATCTGACCATGTCCACCAGCGATGACAATGCGCATGTCTACGACCGTACGTCCGAAGCCCGCTTCCCGCTCAGACAGCCGTGCGGCAGTCGGCCAGTAGTCGTCCAGCGGCCTCGCCCGCGGGGCGACGCGGCGTCACGGGCTCGCGTCCGGCCGTCCCTGGCGCGGCAGTTCGAACGCCACCGCCGCGGCCGAGTCGCAGTACTCGCGCACCGCGCTCGTCCGGGCCACCACCCGCCCCCGGTGGATGACGATCCGGCTGTACGCGAGCGACAGCACGCCCGAGATCCCCGTCCCCCGCACCGCGAGCAGCTCCGCCGGGAAGCCGGCCTCGACCCGCACCGCCGGCAGCCCCATCACCGCGCGGGCGGTGCCGGCCACGCAGCCGTACGCGTCCGCAGGCCGCATTCCGGCCTGGGACGACAGCAGGTACGCGGCCTCCAGCGGGTCCCCGCGCCCCACCGGGTTGCTCACGTCCCGCAGCGCCCCGCTGCCCGCCGCGACCCGGACGCCCGCCGCCCGCAGCAGCCGCACCGGCGCGTTGCCGCGCTGCTCCACGCCGGCGCAGCCGCCCTGGGGCAGTGAGACGACGGCGACGCCCGCCGCCGCGAGCCGGTCCGCGGTCCGGGAGGCGATGTCCCTGGGCAGCCGGGCCAGACCGGCGCACGGCCCGACGGTCACGCCGGGCCGCAGTCCGCCCGCCATGGCGGCGAGCCGCGCCAGCCGCGCCGGGTCGTCCCCATGGGTGTGGAGGTCGACGGGGCATCCGTACTCGGCGGCGATCTCGAGGACCGTCTCCACGTAGCCGGTGGGGTCGGGGTCCGCGTCGGGGCAGCCGCCCACCACGCCGGCGCCCATCTTCAGCGCGTCCCTGAGGACGGCCAGACCGTCCGCGCCGGCGACGCCCGTCAGCAGCCGGGGCACGGCGACAGCCGTCAGGTCGGCCAGTCCGAGCAGCGAGCGGCGGGCCTGCAGCACCGCCTCCAGCGGCCCGAGGCCTTGTACGTCGCCGATCCGCACGTGCGAGCGCAGCGCCGTCGCCCCGTGGCCCAGTTGCAGCAGCGCGGCCTCGGTGGCGCGCCGCTGGACGTCCCGCGTGTCGTAGGAGACGGGGCCCGGGTTCTCGGCGCTGAGCGCCGTGTCGCCGTGGAGATGCGGCTCCGCGGGGGCGGGCAGCAGCAGGAAGCCCGTCAGGTCCACCCGGGAGGAGTGCGGCGGGAGGGAGCCCGCGGTGCCGACCGCCTCGATACGGCCGCCGCTGAGCCGTACGTCGACCGTCCGGCCGTCCGTGAGCCTCGCACCGCAGAGCAGCAGCGCGGTGGAGTCCGCGGTGGCCCCGTCGGGGGGCTGCGGCTGGCTGTCGGGCATCGCGCTCCTGCGTGGGGCGGTCGGACTCGGGCGGCGTCCGCGTACTGCCCGGGTGGCGTTTCGCACACTGCCGGGCGGTGTGGAGCCGTGGCGTGGGAGCCGGAGGGGGTCACACAGCGTGGGACGAGCGTAGGGGCGCTCGGGGTGCGCTTCGAGGAGGAGCGCAATAGTCGTACCGGTGCGGTCGCAGGTGGCCTACGAGTTGGGCCGGTGCCGCCGGCGCGGGGCCGGTGAGGGGCGTGTGACGTGCGAGGTCGGCGGGGCCGACGGCGGACGGCACGCCGCGGAGCGCCATGGTGAGCACCGGCCGGAAGGGCCCCGCAGGGCGCACCGAAACGGATTTGGGCGAACGGCGGCAGACCGTGTAATGTCTTCATCGCTCGCCCCAATAGCTCAGTCGGCAGAGCGTCTCCATGGTAAGGAGAAGGTCTACGGTTCGATTCCGTATTGGGGCTCTGATGTAGGTGTTCCTCGCCTTCGGGCGAGGGGAACCGACATCGCAGCGGTGTAGCTCAGTCGGTAGAGCAAGCGGCTCATAATCGCTGTGTCACCGGTTCAAGTCCGGTCACCGCTACACACAGTAGCCGATTGTGGGGTCGGTCCTCCGGTCGGCTACTCTTTTATGCGTCCCCATGGCCTTTACGGCATGGAGGTGCACCATCCGTCCATCGTCCGTCCAAGGAGCACTCACGTGGCTGCCACCGACGTCCGCCCGAAGATCACGCTGGCCTGCGTGGAGTGCAAGGAGCGGAACTACATCACCAAGAAGAACCGGCGTAACAACCCGGACCGTCTTGAGATGAAGAAGCACTGCCCGCGCTGCAACTCGCACACCGCGCACCGCGAAACTCGCTGAAACAGGCTCGTACACGAGGCCGTCCCCTTTGGGGGCGGCCTCGTGTCGTTTGTGGCGGGCCGTCGATCGCGACGCCTGCCGGCACATTCAGACATGGTGATCAACATTCAGGAGGGAGCCAGTCCATGGCGCTCGACCAGTCGTTCGTGGGGCGGACCTATCCGCCCACCGCGCCGTACGAGGTGGGCCGGGAAAAGATCCGTGAGTTCGCCGAGGCGGTGGGTGACGCGAATCCCGTCTACACCGACCCCGAGGCGGCCCGGACGCTCGGTCACTCCGATGTGATCGCTCCCTTGACCTTCGCCTTCACGATCACCTTCAGCGCCGCCGCGCAGGTCGTCCGGGACCCGCAGCTGGGACTCGACTACAGCCGCGTGGTGCACGGCGACCAGAAGTTCGCGTACCGGCGGCCGGTACGGGCGGGGGACCGGCTGACGGTCACCTCGACCATCGAGGCGGTCAAGTCCCTCGCGGGCAACGACATCCTGGACATCCGCGGCGACGTGCACGACGAGACCGGCGAACTCGTCGTGACCGCGTGGACGAAGCTGGTGGCCCGTGCCGCCGAGGAGGCGTGATGGCAGCGAAGATCGCTTACGCGGACGTCGCGGTCGGCACCGAGCTGCCGGCGCAGAGCTTCCCCGTGACCCGGGCCACGCTCGTGCAGTACGCGGGCGCCTCCGGTGACTTCAACCCGATCCACTGGAACGAGAAGTTCGCCACCGAGGTCGGCCTGCCGGACGTCATCGCCCACGGCATGTTCACCATGGCGGAGGCGGCCCGTGTCGTGACCGACTGGGTCGGCGACCCGGGCGCGGTCGTCGAGTACGGGGTGCGCTTCACCAGGCCCGTCGTCGTCCCGAACGACGACAAGGGCGCACTGATCGAGGTGAGTGCCAAGGTGGCGGCGAAGCTGGACGGCAACCGGGTCCGGGTGGACCTCGTGGTGACCAGCGACGGCCAGAAGGTACTCGGCATGTCCCGCGCGGTGGTCCAGCTGGTCTGACGGGCGCGCCGTTCGGACGGCGTCCGGTGAAACGGCAGGAGTAAGGGGCGCCCGCCCATGGAGGGCGCCCCTTACCGCGCTCTCGGCCCCGCACCCGACGCGCCCGCCCTGACGTCCCGTGGGAGCAGGGCATCGCCTCCGCGGCGAGCAACGCTCAAGGGGCGCACCGCCAGGACCGCCCCGCCCGGACGGTCGGGCCGCGGACCGTACTCTTGTCCCCGTGCAGGAACTTCACGACGCCCCCCTCGCCCCCCTGACCACCTTCCGGCTCGGCGGCCCCGCCACCCGTCTCGTGGTGGCCACCACCGACGACGAGGTGATCGCCGCCGTGCGCGAGGCGGACGAGGCCGGTACGCCGCTGCTGATCATCGGCGGCGGCAGCAACCTGGTCATCGGCGACAAGGGCTTCGACGGCACCGCGCTGCGCATCGCGACCCGCGGTGTCGAGCTGCGCGGGTCCGCCCTGGAGCTGGCGGCGGGGGAGACCTGGACCGACGCCGTCGCCCGGACCGTCGAAGCGGGCCTCGGCGGGGTCGAGTGCCTCGCCGGCGTCCCCGGCTCCGCGGGCGCGACCCCCATCCAGAACGTCGGCGCCTACGGCCAGGAGGTCGCCTCGACGATCACCGAGGTCGTCGCGTACGACCGCCGCAGCGGCGAGACGGTCGTCCTGCCGAACGCCGACTGCGGCTTCGCCTACCGGCACAGCCGCTTCAAGCAGGACCCCGACCGCTATGTCGTGCTCCGCGTCCGCTTCGAGCTGGAGGACGCGGGTGGCCTGTCCGCGCCCGTGAAGTACGCGGAGACCGCCCGTGTCCTCGGGATCGAGGTGGGGGAGCGCGTCCCGGTCGCGACCGCCCGCGAGACCGTGCTCCGGCTGCGTGCGGGCAAGGGCATGGTCCTGGACGCCGCCGACCACGACACCTGGTCGGCCGGGTCCTTCTTCACCAACCCGGTCCTCACCGCGGCCGAGTACGAGACCTTCCTCGCCCGCGTACGCGACCGGCTCGGCGACGCGGTCGCCCCGCCCGCCTACCCCGCGGGCGACGGCCGCACCAAGACCTCGGCCGCCTGGCTGATCGACAAGGCCGGTTTCCCCAAGGGTTACGGCTCCGGGCCGGCCCGGATCTCGACCAAGCACACGCTCGCGCTCACCAACCGGGGCCAGGCCACCACGGAGGACCTGCTGGCCCTGGCCCGCGAGGTCGTGGCCGGGGTGCGGGACGCGTTCGGCGTGACGCTGGTCAACGAGCCGGTGACGGTCGGCGTCAGCCTGTAAACCCGCTTCTCCGCCGCCCGAGCCGCCGCTCCGTCACCGCTGCCGCCCGAGCCACCGCTCCTCCGCCGCCCGAGCCCCCGCTCCGTCACCGCCGCCGCCCGCCTCAGTAGGCGACGCCGACGCCCCTCTTGAGGGTCGCCGGGTCGTCGGCCATGGACAGCATCGCGTGCGCGACGTCGGCCCGGCCGATCGACCGCGCGCTGCGCGGGTTCCCGCCGACGGCGGTGCGGTACTCGCCGGTCAGCGGCCTGTCCACCAGCTTCGGCGGCCGTACGGACGTCCAGTCGGTCGCGCTGCGCGCCAGTTCGGCCTCCATGGCCCGCAGGTCGTCGTAGACCGGTTTCAGGACCGCCCCCACGACCGACATCATCGCGCGGTCCAGCAGCGGTTCCCGCTGCGGCGGCGTACCGAGCGGGGCCGCGCTGACGACCAGCAGCCGCCGCGTCCCCTCGGCCTCCATCGCGGCCACCACCGCCCGCGTGAGCCGGGCCGTGATCCCGGCGTCGGACCTGCTGCGGGCGCCGAGACCGGAGAGCACCGCGTGCTGCCCGGCCACGGCCGGACGCAGTTCCTGCGGATCCCTCAGGTCGGAGCGCACCACCTCGAGCGCTTCCCCCGTCACGCCGAACCGCGCCGGATCGCGGACCACGGCGGTGACCTGATGGCTCGCCGCCAGGGCCTGTCCGACGATCTCCTGGCCGATGCCGCCGGTCGCGCCGAACACCGTGAGCTTCATCGCGCACCCTCCTAGGGTGGGTAAGTATTCACTCACCTCTAGAGTGAGTGTGCACTCACTCACTCGTCAAGCCCGGTCAGGAGCGCGCATGGACCAGAAGCCGACCCGCGTACGCATCATCGACGCCGCGCGGGAACTGATGCTCTCCCTCGGCCTCGCGCGGACGACCACCAAGGAGATCGCCAAGGCCGCGGGCTGCTCGGAGGCGGCGCTCTACAAGCACTTCTCCAGCAAGGAGGAGCTCTTCGTGACGGTGCTGGCCGAACGACTGCCCAAGCTCGGCGCCCTCCTGCACCGGCTGATCGCCGACCCCGGCGACGCGAGCGTCGAGCAGAACCTCACCGACATCGCCCGCCGTGCCGCCCTCTTCTACGAGCAGACGTTCCCCATGGCCGCGTCGCTGTACGCCGAACCGCAGCTCAAGCAGCGCCACGAGGAGGCCATGCGCGAGATGGGGACCGGCCCGCACCGGCCGATCGAGGGCCTCGACGCCTATCTGCGCACCGAGCAGCAGGCCGGGCGCATCAGCCCCGACGCCGACACCCACGCCGCCGCGTCCCTGCTGCTGGGAGCCTGCGCCCAGCGCGCCTTCGCCTACGAGATGAGCCCGGACCGCAGGCCACCGCAGTCCCTCGACGCGTTCACGGCCGGTCTCGCCCGGACCCTGCTGCGGGGAATCGCCGTCGACGACGGCCCGCGCTGAGCGGCGCCGTCAGGCCACCGGGCCGGCCAGCCAGTCGTCCACCCCGGCGAGCAGTTTCTCCTTGGTCTCCTGCGGCGCCGCCGAACCCCGCACCGACTGGCGTGCCAGGTCCGCCAGCTCCGCGTCCGTGAAGCCGTGGTGATGGCGGGCCAGCTCGTACTGGGCCGCCAGCCGGGAACCGAACAGGAGCGGGTCGTCGGCGCCCAGGGCCATCGGGACACCGGCCTCGTACAGCGTCCGCAGCGGCACGTGCTCGGGTTTCTCGTACACGCCGAGCGCCACGTTCGACGAGGGGCACACCTCGCAGGTGATGCCCCGCTCGGCGAGCTTGCGCAGCAGCCGCGGGTCCTCCGCCGCCCGGACGCCGTGCCCGATGCGGGAGGCGCGCAGATCGTCCAGACAGTCCCGTACGGACGCGGGGCCGGTCAGCTCGCCGCCGTGCGGAGCCGCCATCAGCCCGCCCTCACGCGCGATGGCGAACGCGCGGTCGAAGTCCCGGGCCATGCCCCGCCGCTCGTCGTTGGACAGTCCGAAGCCGACGATGCCCCGGTCCGCGTACCGCACCGCGAGACGGGCGAGGGTCCGGGCGTCCAGCGGGTGCTTCATCCGGTTCGCCGCGACCAGCACGCGCATCCCGAGCCCGGTCTCCCGCGAGGCGGTGTCCACGGCGTCGAGGATGACTTCCAGCGCCGGGATCAGCCCCCCGAGCCGGGGCGCGTACGAGGTCGGGTCGACCTGGATCTCCAGCCAGCCCGAGCCGTCCCGGATGTCCTCCTCCGCCGCCTCGCGCACCAGCCGCTGGATGTCCTCCGGATCGCGGAGGCAGGAGCGGGCCATGTCGTACAGCCGCTGGAAGCGGAACCAGCCGCGCTCGTCGGTGGCGCGCAGCTTCGGCGGCTCGCCCCCGGTCAGCGCCTCCGGGAGGTGCACGCCGTGCTTGTCGGCGAGCTCCAGCAGGGTGCCGGGCCGCATCGACCCGGTGAAGTGCAGGTGCAGATGGGCCTTCGGCAGCAGGCTGACGTCTCGAACGTACGGAGGGTTGTGGGGGTGTCCACCTGAAGAGTGCAGCATTCATGGATCCTGCCGCACCGACCCCGCCCCGGGCAGCCCTTTTCCCCGATCGGGTTCTTGCCCGAACGCAGAAACGGAAGACGGGGGACGGCGGAGACCGCCCGCAACGCCGGAGCGGCGCCTCCCCGTGAAGGGGAGACGCCGCTCGCTTCCGGACGCGGGACGCTCTAGGCCTTCGCCTCGGCCAGCAGCTTCTGGATCCGGGACACGCCCTCCGCCAGGTCCTCGTCGCCCAGCGCGTAGGAGAGGCGCAGATAGCCCGGGGTGCCGAACGCCTCGCCCGGGACCACCGCGACCTCGACCTCGTCGAGGATCAGGGCCGCGAGCTCCACGGAGGACTGCGGACGCTTGCCGCGGATCTCCTTGCCCAGCAGCCCCTTCACGGACGGGTACGCGTAGAACGCGCCCTCGGGCTCCGGGCACACGACGCCGTCGATCTCGTTGAGCATCCGCACGATGGTCCGGCGGCGGCGGTCGAAGGCGCTGCGCATCTCGGCGACCGCGTCCAGGCTGCCGGAGACCGCGGCCAGCGCCGCGATCTGCGCCACGTTGGAGACGTTGGACGTGGCGTGCGACTGGAGGTTGGTCGCGGCCTTGACGACGTCCTTCGGGCCGATGATCCACCCGACGCGCCAGCCGGTCATCGCGTACGTCTTGGCGACGCCGTTGACCACGACGCACTTCTCGCGCAGAGCCGGGACGAGCGCCGGCAGTGAGGTGAACTTCGCGTCGCCGTAGACCAGGTGTTCGTAGATCTCGTCCGTCATCACCCACAGGCCGTGCTCGGCGGCCCACTCGCCGATCGCGAGCGCGTCGGCCTCGCTGTAGACGGCGCCGGTCGGGTTGGACGGCGAGACGAAGAGGACGACCTTGGTCTTCTCCGTGCGCGCCGCCTCCAGCTGCTCCACGGAGACGCGGTATCCGGTCGTCTCGTCGGCGACGACCTCGACCGGCACCCCGCCCGCGAGCCGGATCGACTCGGGGTAGGTGGTCCAGTACGGCGCCGGGACGACGACCTCGTCACCCGGGTCGAGGATCGCGGCGAACGCCTCGTAGATCGCCTGCTTGCCGCCGTTGGTCACCAGGATCTGGGCCGGGTCCACCTCGTAGCCGGAGTCACGGAGCGTCTTCTCCGCGATGGCCTTCTTCAGCTCGGGCAGACCGCCGGCCGGGGTGTAGCGGTGGTACTTCGGGTTGCGGCAGGCCTCGACGGCAGCCTCGACAATGTAGTCGGGGGTGGGGAAGTCGGGCTCGCCGGCGCCGAAGCCGATCACCGGACGCCCGGCGGCCTTGAGGGCCTTGGCCTTGGCGTCGACGGCGAGGGTCGCGGACTCGGAGATCGCGCCGATGCGCGCGGAGACCCGGCGCTCGGTGGGAGGGGTTGCAGGGCTCATGCGGCCCATGGTCCCAGACGGCATTCGGCGGCGGCACACAGGTTTCGAAGAGCGGACAGAAGCGGTCAGTCATGGTCCGCGGGACCGGTCCGAAACGGACCGCGGGGCTTTGTGTTCGACGCCGGGCCTGGGAACACGTACACTCACTGGCTGTTGGCCCTCACCAGCCACGTCCGAGCCGGGCACTTAGTGCATCCGGACGGATGCGGTAGGTTGGGAACCACAAAGGGTCGTAGCTCAATTGGTAGAGCACTGGTCTCCAAAACCAGCGGTTGGGGGTTCAAGTCCCTCCGGCCCTGCTACACACTGCGCCACGCTGTGTGCGCATGAAGTATTTCGATGCACAGCCGTGCGGCTCATCCGGACGCGGCACGGCCACGACCCGGGAATCAGGTGAGAGATCGTGACGGACGCCGTAGGCTCCATCGACATGCCTGATGCCGAGGACGAGAGCGCCGACTCGAAGAAGAAGGCCCGCAAGGGCGGCAAGCGCGGCAAGAAGGGCCCGCTCGGCCGCCTGGCCCTCTTCTACCGTCAGATCGTCGCCGAGCTGCGCAAGGTCGTCTGGCCGACGCGTAACCAGCTGACGACGTACACCACAGTGGTGATCATCTTCGTCGTGATCATGATCGGTATCGTGCTCGCGCTCGACTTCGGCTACCAGGAAGCCGTCAAGTACGTCTTCGGCTGATCCGCGGAGGGCGCCGGACTCGGCGCCCCTTTCGCATGTTCCACCCATCTGTATCCAGGAAGAAGCAGCCACCGTGTCTGACCCGAACCTGAACGACGCCGACCGTTCCGGCGAGAGCTTCGAGTCCGCCGAGGACGAGCTCGACATCGTCGAGGCGGCGGACGCCGTGGAGCCGGACCAGGCCGAGGCTGCCGACCCCGTGGCCGGCGAGCCGGCCGAGGACGAGGCTCTGCATGTCGAGAGCGTCGACGAGACCGGTGACGAGACCCCCGAGCCCGCCGACGCCGAAGCCGAAGCCGAAGCTGAGCCCGACGCAGAGGCGGACGCCGACGCGCAGGAGCCCGAAGAGGCCGAGGAGGAGCCGGCGGCCCCGGTCGACCCGGTCACCGCGCTCCGCGACGAGCTCCGCGGCCTGCCGGGCGAGTGGTACGTGATCCACACCTACGCGGGCTACGAGAAGCGCGTGAAGGCCAACCTGGAGCAGCGTGCCGTCTCGCTCAACGTCGAGGACTTCATCTACCAGGCCGAGGTCCCCGAGGAAGAGATCGTCCAGATCAAGAACGGCGAGCGCAAGAACGTCCGGCAGAACAAGCTGCCCGGTTACGTGCTCGTCCGCATGGACCTGACGAACGAGTCCTGGGGCGTCGTCCGCAACACCCCCGGCGTCACCGGCTTCGTGGGCAACGCCTACGACCCGTACCCGCTGACCCTGGACGAGATCGTCAAGATGCTCGCCCCCGAGGCCGAGGAGAAGGCCGCCCGCGAGGCCGCCGAGGCCGAGGGCAAGCCGGCTCCGGCCCGCAAGGTCGAGGTCCAGGTGCTGGACTTCGAGGTCGGCGACTCGGTCACCGTCACCGACGGTCCGTTCGCGACGCTGCAGGCCACGATCAACGAGATCAACGCCGACTCGAAGAAGGTCAAGGGCCTCGTCGAGATCTTCGGTCGCGAGACCCCGGTCGAGCTGAGCTTCGACCAGATCCAGAAGAACTAGCTCCTTCTGGACACACGGCTTCCGAACAGGTCAGACCGCCTCTCGCAGGTTGTCTGACCTGCTCGGTTTTTGGCCGCGCACAGATACCCGTTATCGTTGCGCGGTATGCCTGCATCCGGATGATCGGATGACGGGCGGAACACTCTCACTAGGACCCGGAGAGAGCAATGCCTCCCAAGAAGAAGAAGGTCACGGGGCTTATCAAGCTCCAGATCCAGGCCGGTGCGGCCAACCCGGCTCCGCCGGTCGGCCCCGCACTGGGTCAGCACGGCGTCAACATCATGGAGTTCTGCAAGGCCTACAACGCCGCGACCGAGTCGCAGCGTGGCATGGTCGTGCCGGTGGAGATCACGGTCTACGAGGACCGTTCCTTCACCTTCATCACCAAGACTCCGCCGGCCGCCAAGCTGATCCTCAAGGCCGCGGGTGTGGACAAGGGCTCCGGCGAGCCGCACAAGACCAAGGTCGCCAAGCTGACGGCTGCCCAGGTCCGCGAGATCGCCACGACCAAGCTCCCCGACCTGAACGCCAATGACCTCGACGCCGCGTCGAAGATCATTGCTGGCACCGCCCGTTCCATGGGCATCACGGTCGAGGGCTGACAGCCCCCTCGTAGGCCTCAGTGGCAGGACCAAGCGCTGGTCCGCACCACGACTCCACGCTCAACACATCAGGAGCAGAAGTGAAGCGCAGCAAGACTCTCCGCGCTGCGGACGCCAAGATCGACCGGGAGCGCAACTACGCCCCGCTCGAGGCGATCCGTATCGCCAAGGACACCGCAGCCACCAAGTTCGACGGCACCGTCGAGGTCGCCTTCCGTCTGGGCGTTGACCCGCGTAAGGCCGACCAGATGGTCCGTGGCACCGTCAACCTTCCGCACGGCACCGGCAAGACCGCCCGGGTCCTGGTCTTCGCGACCGGTGACCGTGCTGCGGCCGCGGAAGCCGCGGGCGCCGACATCGTCGGCTCCGACGAACTGATCGACGAGATCTCCAAGGGCAACCGCCTGAACGAGTTCGACGCGGTCGTCGCCACCCCGGACCTCATGGGCAAGGTCGGCCGCCTCGGCCGCGTGCTCGGTCCGCGTGGCCTGATGCCGAACCCGAAGACCGGCACCGTCACGATGGACGTCGCCAAGGCCGTCACCGAGATCAAGGGCGGCAAGATCGAGTTCCGCGTCGACAAGCACTCGAACCTGCACTTCATCATCGGCAAGGTCTCCTTCGACGAGACGAAGCTGGTCGAGAACTACGCGGCCGCGTTGGACGAGATCCTTCGTCTGAAGCCGTCCGCCGCGAAGGGCCGCTACATCAAGAAGGCGACCCTGACCACCACGATGGGCCCCGGCATCCCGCTGGACTCCAACCGCACCCGCAACCTCCTCGTCGAGGAGGACCCGGCCGCGGTCTGAGACCGACGGCCAGGGCGGCCCTGACGGGCCCGCGTCGTGATCCGGCCCCCGCCGCTCCTCGGAGCGGCGGGGGCCGGTTTGTTTCACTCCTGGGTGTCGGTGGGGTGGGCTACGGTTCAAGAGATCGGTACGAACCAAGGGGTGGGAAGATGATCATGTCCGCATGGGGACGGCGCGCAGGCGTCTCGCTGACGGCCGTCGCGTTGGTCGCCGGTGTGTCGGGGTGCCAGAGCGCCGAGAAGAAGGCCGCGGAGGCCCCGTCGGCGAAGCCGCCGACCCAGTCCCGCGGGGCGGTGACGCAGGCGCTCACGGCGGCCTACGAGAAGACCGCGGCCGCCAAGTCCGCCAAGGTGCGGGTGACCCTCTCGATGCCGGCGGCCGCGGGGGGCGGCGGCAGCATGGAGATGACGGGGACCATGGGCTGGGACCCCGCGGCGATGGACATGACCATCAAGGGCGGCGCGTTCCCGGCGGCCACGCCGGACGCGCCCGAGCAGATCCGCATGGTGATGCTGGACGAGGTCATGTACATGGACATGGGTGCGAAGGCGCCCATCGACATGGACGGCAAGCGCTGGATGAAGATGGACCTCGGCGCCATGGCCGCGCTGTCCGGCGACGAGACCCTCCAGGAGCCGCTGACCGGCGGGCTGGACGAACTGAACCAGGACCCGGCCCAGCAGCTCGCGCTGCTCCTCCAGTCGCCGAATCTCAAGCACATCGGCCCTCAGAGGATCGACGGCGTGGACACCCAGCACTACAAGGGCTCGCTCACGGTCGCCGAGATGCTCGAGGCCGACACGTCGCTCGACGTCCTCACGCCCGAGGAGCGCAAGGAGCTGCTGGCGGGCATCGACGAGTCCGGCATCGAGGGCTACGACACCGAGGTCTGGGTCAACGAGGACGGCTATCCGGTGCGGATGGACATCGGCATCGACAGCCCCATGGGCACCGTCGAGATGGTGGCGAACTACTCGGACTACGGCGTGAAGTCCGAGGTCAAGGCACCGCCGGCGAGCGAGACGTTCGACTTCACGAAGATGCTGGAGGGCCTCGGCGAGGAGTTCGGCGCCGGTGACACGGGCGACGGGCCGGGGAGCGCGGACGGCGTCGGCGCCGCCTGACGAATGCTGCGGATGACCCGATTTGCCTGAGCGGGACCTGCTCCCGTACTCTTCCGAGGAAGCCAAAGACCGCTGGTCGTTGCCGTGCTCTCCTCCGAGGGTCCGGTGGCCGAAGGATCCGCTCAGAAGCGGACGACCCGCGCAGGTGCCTTGAGGAAGCAAGCTCCCGGAAGTGATTCCGGTCGAGCTGAGCCCCGTGCGCCTGCGCCGGGGCGTTTCGTTTTGTTCGGCGCCTTCTGAGCGGTCCTCATCACCCGGAAGGAGGCCGACGCTCATGGCAAGGCCCGACAAGGCTGCCGCGGTGGCCGAGCTGACGGAGTCGTTCCGCAGCTCGAACGCCGCCGTGCTGACCGAGTACCGGGGTCTCACCGTGGCTCAGCTCAAGGAGCTGCGCCGTTCGCTCGGTGAGAACGCCCAGTACGCCGTGGTGAAGAACACGCTGACCAAGATCGCGGCCAACGAGGCCGGGATCAACTCGCTCGACGACCACTTCACTGGTCCGACGGCGGTTGCCTTCATCACCGGTGACCCGGTGGAGTCGGCGAAGGGTCTTCGTGACTTCGCCAAGGACAACCCGAACCTGATCATCAAGGGCGGTGTCCTTGATGGCAAGGCGCTGTCCGCCGATGAGATCAAGAAGCTCGCGGACCTCGAGTCCCGCGAGGTTCTGCTCGCCAAGCTGGCGGGCGCCATGAAGGGCAAGCAGTCCCAGGCTGCCGCGCTCTTCCAGGCGCTTCCCTCGAAGTTCGTCCGCACCGCGGAGGCGCTTCGTGCCAAGAAGGCCGAGCAGGGCGGTGCCGAGTAATTCGGCTCGCGCATTGACCGCCGCCTGAGGCAGCGGTCGCAGCGGGCCGAACGTACGCCCGCCTCACATGTACACACGGCACCTGCCGAATGAGTGGAAGGACGCCATCATGGCGAAGCTGTCCCAGGACGACCTGCTTGCGCAGTTCGAGGAGATGACCCTCATCGAGCTCTCCGAGTTCGTGAAGGCCTTCGAGGAGAAGTTCGACGTCACCGCCGCCGCCCCGGTCGCCGTCGCCGCTGGTGGCGCCGCTGCCGCCCCGGCCGAGGCCGAGGCCGAGCAGGACGAGTTCGACGTCATCCTCACCGGCGCCGGTGAGAAGAAGATCCAGGTCATCAAGGTCGTGCGTGAGCTGACCTCGCTGGGTCTGAAGGAGGCCAAGGACCTCGTCGACGGCACCCCGAAGCCGGTCCTCGAGAAGGTCGCCAAGGACGCCGCGGAGAAGGCTGCCGAGTCCCTCAAGGCCGCCGGCGCCTCCGTCGAGGTCAAGTGACCCCAGGGAGTCTGCTGACTCCTCGCGTGTAACGCACGCACACCGAAGGGCGATCATCCAACTGGGTGGTCGCCCTTCGGCATACCCGCCGAGGCTGCCTTGCTCTTCGCCCTCCGGGGAGTATGGTGATCATCGCCGTGCGCCCCTCACGGCGGCAGGCAGGACCCGGAGCAGCAGCTCAGGGGCGGGGGCCTTGACGAACCGCACGCAGCGCGCAATTCTCAGGACGCGTCGTCACACGGATCCTTGTTCCGAGGCATGGATCGGCGACCGAACGGGCAGTATCGAGGTGCGCCTCACGGCGCACAGGGTTCGCAGCGGAGATGAGAACAACGAGGGATTCGAGGGTCGCCAAGACCCGCACTGGACATCAGTGTGCCAAGTGGCTACACTGACCCTTTGCGCTGCCTGTTAGCTGCCCTCTGCCCGTCACCAGGGGCATGCCCGTGATTGAGCATCGGATGAAGAACAGCCCCTAGCTGGGGTTTCTCCCTCCATGCACACCATGGGACCGGTACGCGCGTAGTGAGTCCGAGCCCTCGGAAGGACCCCCTCTTGGCCGCCTCGCGCAACGCCTCGACCGCGAATACGAACAACGGCGCCAGCACTGCCCCGCTGCGCATCTCCTTTGCAAAGATCAAGGAGCCCCTCGAGGTTCCGAACCTCCTCGCGCTGCAGACCGAGAGCTTTGACTGGCTGCTCGGTAATGCCGCATGGAAGGCTCGTGTCGAGGCGGCTCTCGAAAGCGGACAGGACGTCCCCACCAAGTCCGGTCTGGAGGAGATCTTCGAGGAGATCTCCCCGATCGAGGACTTCTCCGGGTCGATGTCGCTGACCTTCCGCGACCACCGCTTCGAGCCCCCCAAGAACTCGATCGACGAGTGCAAGGAGCGCGACTTCACGTACGCGGCCCCGCTCTTCGTCACGGCCGAGTTCACCAACAACGAGACCGGCGAGATCAAGTCCCAGACGGTCTTCATGGGCGACTTCCCGCTCATGACCAACAAGGGCACCTTCGTCATCAACGGCACCGAGCGTGTCGTCGTGTCGCAGCTGGTCCGCTCGCCGGGTGTCTACTTCGACTCCAACATCGACAAGACGTCCGACAAGGACATCTTCACGGCCAAGATCATCCCGTCCCGGGGTGCCTGGCTCGAGATGGAGATCGACAAGCGCGACATGGTCGGTGTCCGCATCGACCGCAAGCGCAAGCAGTCCGTCACCGTCCTCCTGAAGGCTCTCGGCTGGACCACCGAGCAGATCCTCGAGGAGTTCGGCGAGTACGAGTCGATGCGCGCCACCCTGGAGAAGGACCACACCCAGGGCCAGGACGACGCGCTGCTCGACATCTACCGCAAGCTGCGTCCGGGCGAGCCCCCGACGCGCGAGGCCGCTCAGACGCTGCTCGAGAACCTCTACTTCAACCCGAAGCGCTACGACCTCGCCAAGGTCGGCCGCTACAAGGTGAACAAGAAGCTCGGCGCGGACGAGCCGCTGGACGCTGGCGTGCTCACGTCGGACGACGTCATCGCCACCATCAAGTACCTGGTCAAGCTGCACGCCGGCGAGACCGAGACGGTGGGCGAGTCCGGTACCCAGATCGTCGTCGAGACCGACGACATCGACCACTTCGGCAACCGTCGTCTGCGCAACGTCGGCGAGCTCATCCAGAACCAGGTCCGCACGGGTCTGGCTCGTATGGAGCGCGTCGTGCGTGAGCGGATGACGACCCAGGACGTCGAGGCGATCACGCCGCAGACCCTGATCAACATCCGGCCGGTCGTCGCCTCCATCAAGGAGTTCTTCGGCACCAGCCAGCTGTCGCAGTTCATGGACCAGAACAACCCGCTGTCGGGTCTCACCCACAAGCGCCGTCTGTCGGCGCTCGGCCCGGGTGGTCTCTCCCGTGAGCGGGCCGGCTTCGAGGTCCGTGACGTGCACCCGTCGCACTACGGCCGCATGTGCCCGATCGAGACCCCTGAAGGCCCGAACATCGGTCTGATCGGCTCGCTCGCGTCCTACGGCCGGGTCAACGCGTTCGGTTTCGTCGAGACCCCGTACCGCAAGGTCACCGACGGCCAGGTCACCGACGAGGTCGACTACCTGACCGCCGACGAGGAGGACCGCTTCGTCATCGCCCAGGCGAACGCGACCCTGAGCGACGAGCTCCGGTTCACCGAGGCCCGTGTTCTGGTCCGCCGCCGTGGCGGCGAGGTCGACTACGTCCCGCCGACCGAGGTCGACTACATGGACGTCTCGCCGCGCCAGATGGTGTCGGTGGCGACCGCCATGATCCCGTTCCTCGAGCACGACGACGCCAACCGTGCCCTCATGGGCGCGAACATGATGCGCCAGGCCGTTCCGCTCATCAAGGCGGAGGCGCCGCTCGTCGGCACCGGCATGGAGTACCGCTGCGCCACCGACGCCGGTGACGTCATCAAGGCGGAGAAGGACGGTGTCATCCAGGAGGTCTCGGCCGACTACGTCACCGTCACCAACGACGACGGCACGTACACCACGTACCGCATCGCGAAGTTCTCCCGCTCCAACCAGGGCACCTCGGTGAACCAGAAGGTCATCGTCTCCGAGGGCGACCGCGTCATCGAGGGCCAGGTCCTCGCCGACGGCCCCGCCACCGAGAACGGTGAGATGGCGCTCGGCAAGAACCTGCTCGTGGCGTTCATGCCGTGGGAGGGTCACAACTACGAGGACGCGATCATCCTGTCGCAGCGCCTCGTGCAGGACGACGTCCTCTCCTCGATCCACATCGAGGAGCACGAGGTCGACGCCCGTGACACCAAGCTCGGCCCCGAGGAGATCACCCGGGACATCCCGAACGTCTCCGAGGAGGTCCTCGCGGACCTCGACGAGCGCGGCATCATCCGTATCGGCGCCGAGGTCGTCGCCGGCGACATCCTGGTCGGCAAGGTCACGCCCAAGGGCGAGACCGAGCTGACCCCGGAGGAGCGCCTGCTCCGCGCGATCTTCGGTGAGAAGGCGCGCGAGGTCCGTGACACCTCGCTGAAGGTGCCGCACGGCGAGACCGGCAAGGTCATCGGTGTGCGCGTCTTCGACCGCGAGGAGGGCGACGAGCTTCCCCCGGGCGTCAACCAGCTGGTCCGCGTCTACGTGGCCCAGAAGCGCAAGATCACCGACGGTGACAAGCTCGCCGGCCGTCACGGCAACAAGGGCGTCATCTCGAAGATCCTGCCGATCGAGGACATGCCGTTCCTGGAGGACGGCACCCCGGTCGACATCATCCTCAACCCGCTGGGCGTCCCGTCCCGAATGAACCCGGGACAGGTCCTTGAGATCCACCTCGGCTGGCTCGCCAGCCAGGGCTGGAAGGTCGAGGGCAGCGAGGAGTGGATGCAGCGACTGCAGGTCATCGGCGCCGACGAGGTCGAGCCCGGCACCAACGTCGCCACCCCGGTCTTCGACGGCGCCCGCGAGGACGAGATCGCCGGCCTCTTCGAGGCCACGATCCCGAACCGCGACGGCAACCGGATGGTCCAGCCGTCCGGCAAGGCCAACCTGTTCGACGGCCGCTCCGGCGAGCCGTTCCCGGACCCGATCTCGGTCGGGTACATGTACATCCTCAAGCTCCACCACCTGGTCGACGACAAGCTGCACGCCCGTTCGACCGGTCCGTACTCGATGATCACCCAGCAGCCGCTGGGTGGTAAGGCCCAGTTCGGTGGCCAGCGGTTCGGAGAGATGGAGGTGTGGGCACTCGAGGCGTACGGAGCGGCCTACGCCCTCCAGGAGCTGCTGACCATCAAGTCCGACGACGTGACCGGCCGCGTGAAGGTCTACGAGGCCATCGTCAAGGGCGAGAACATCCCCGAGCCCGGCATTCCCGAGTCCTTCAAGGTGCTCATCAAGGAAATGCAGTCGCTCTGCCTCAACGTGGAGGTGCTCTCCTCGGACGGCATGTCCATCGAGATGCGCGACACGGACGAGGACGTCTTCCGCGCCGCGGAGGAGCTCGGTATCGACCTGTCCCGGCGTGAGCCGAGCAGCGTCGAAGAGGTCTGACGGGCCTGGCGGGGGCTCCCACACAGGAGCCCCCGCCATCCCCGGGACCGTTCAGACCATGATTGAGACACGACCCCGAAAGAGGGATTGACGCACAGTGCTCGACGTCAACTTCTTCGACGAGCTGCGGATCGGCCTGGCCACCGCGGACGACATCAGGACCTGGTCCCACGGCGAGGTCAAGAAGCCCGAGACCATCAACTACCGCACCCTCAAGCCCGAGAAGGACGGACTCTTCTGCGAGAAGATCTTCGGTCCGACCCGGGACTGGGAGTGCTACTGCGGCAAGTACAAGCGTGTCCGCTTCAAGGGCATCATCTGTGAGCGGTGTGGCGTCGAAGTCACCCGTGCCAAGGTGCGCCGCGAGCGGATGGGCCACATCGAGCTCGCCGCTCCCGTCACCCACATCTGGTACTTCAAGGGCGTCCCGTCGCGCCTCGGCTACCTGCTGGACCTGGCGCCGAAGGACCTCGAGAAGGTCATCTACTTCGCCGCTTACATGATCACGTTCGTGGACGAAGAGCGCCGCACGCGCGATCTGCCGTCGCTGGAGGCCCATGTCTCCGTCGAGCGCCAGCAGGTCGAGAACCGCCGCGACGCCGACCTCGAGGCCCGCGCCAAGAAGCTCGAGACGGACCTCGCCGAGCTCGAGGCCGAGGGTGCCAAGGCCGACGTGCGCCGCAAGGTGCGCGAGGGCGCCGAGCGTGAGATGAAGCAGCTGCGCGACCGCGCCCAGCGCGAGATCGACCGTCTCGACGAGGTGTGGAACCGCTTCAAGAACCTCAAGGTCCAGGACCTCGAGGGCGACGAGCTGCTCTACCGCGAGCTGCGTGACCGCTTCGGCACGTACTTCGACGGCTCGATGGGCGCCGCGGCGCTGCAGAAGCGCCTGGAGTCCTTCGACCTCGACGAGGAGGCCGAGCGCCTCCGCGAGATCATCCGCACCGGCAAGGGCCAGAAGAAGACCCGTGCGCTCAAGCGCCTCAAGGTCGTCTCCGCGTTCCTGCAGACGTCCAACAGCCCCAAGGGCATGGTGCTCGACTGCGTGCCGGTCATCCCGCCGGACCTGCGTCCGATGGTGCAGCTGGACGGTGGCCGCTTCGCGACCTCCGACCTGAACGACCTGTACCGCCGGGTGATCAACCGCAACAACCGTCTGAAGCGCCTGCTCGATCTCGGCGCCCCCGAGATCATCGTGAACAACGAGAAGCGGATGCTCCAGGAGGCGGTCGACGCCCTCTTCGACAACGGCCGTCGTGGTCGCCCGGTCACGGGCCCCGGCAACCGTCCGCTGAAGTCGCTGTCCGACATGCTCAAGGGCAAGCAGGGCCGCTTCCGTCAGAACCTGCTCGGTAAGCGAGTCGACTACTCGGCGCGTTCCGTCATCGTCGTCGGCCCGCAGCTGAAGCTGCACCAGTGCGGTCTGCCCAAGGCCATGGCGCTGGAGCTCTTCAAGCCGTTCGTGATGAAGCGCCTGGTCGACCTGAACCACGCGCAGAACATCAAGTCGGCCAAGCGCATGGTCGAGCGTGGCCGCACCGTGGTGTACGACGTCCTCGAAGAGGTCATCGCCGAGCACCCGGTGCTGCTGAACCGTGCGCCCACGCTGCACCGCCTCGGCATCCAGGCCTTCGAGCCGCAGCTGGTCGAGGGCAAGGCCATCCAGATCCACCCGCTCGTCTGCACCGCGTTCAACGCGGACTTCGACGGTGACCAGATGGCCGTGCACCTGCCGCTCTCCGCGGAGGCGCAGGCCGAGGCGCGCATCCTGATGCTGTCCTCGAACAACATCCTCAAGCCGGCCGACGGCCGTCCGGTCACCATGCCGACCCAGGACATGGTGCTGGGCCTCTTCTTCCTGACCACGGACGAGGAGGAGCGCAAGGTCATCGGTGAGGGCCGCTCCTTCGGTTCCACCGCCGAGGCGATCATGGCGTTCGACGCCCGGGAGCTCTCGCTCCAGGCGAAGATCGACATCCGCTTCCCGGTCGGCACCATCCCGCCGCGCGGCTGGACGCCGCCGGCGCAGGTGGAGGGCGACGACTCCTTCGGCGAGGGCGTGTGGCAGCAGGGGGACTCGTTCCGTCTGCGCACCACCCTGGGCCGCGCGCTCTTCAACGAGCTGCTGCCCGAGGACTACCCGTTCGTCGACTACACGGTCGGCAAGAAGCAGCTCTCCGAGATCGTCAACGACCTCGCAGAGCGCTACCCCAAGGTCATCGTGGCGGCGACGCTCGACAACCTGAAGGCGGCCGGCTTCTACTGGGCGACCCGTTCCGGTGTCACCGTTGCCATCTCGGACATCGTGGTCCCCGACGCCAAGAAGGCGATCGTCAAGGGCTACGAGGACCTGGACGAGAAGGTCCAGAAGCAGTACGAGCGCGGTCTGATCACCAAGGAAGAGCGCACGCAGGAGCTCATCGCGATCTGGACCAAGGCGACCAACGAGGTCGCCGAGGCCATGAACGCGAACTTCCCGAAGACCAACCCGGTCTCCATGATGGTCAACTCGGGTGCTCGCGGAAACATGATGCAGATGCGTCAGATCGCGGGTATGCGTGGTCTGGTGTCGAACGCCAAGAACGAGACCATCCCGCGTCCGATCAAGGCGTCCTTCCGTGAGGGCCTGTCCGTGCTGGAGTACTTCATCTCCACGCACGGCGCCCGTAAGGGTCTGGCGGACACCGCCCTGCGTACCGCCGACTCGGGTTACCTGACCCGTCGTCTGGTGGACGTCTCGCAGGACGTCATCATCCGCGAGGAGGACTGCGGCACCGACCGCGGCCTCAAGCTCAAGATCGCGGAGCGTGGCGCCGACGGCAGCCTGCGCAAGACCGAGGACGTCGAGACCTCTGTCTACGCCCGGATGCTCGCCGAGGACGTCGTCGTCGAGGGCAAGGTCATCGCGCCGGCCAACGTCGACCTCGGTGACGTGCTCATCGACGCGCTGGTCGCGGCCGGTGTGGAGGAGGTCAAGACCCGCTCGGTCCTGACCTGTGAGTCCGCGGTCGGCACCTGTGCGTACTGCTACGGCCGTTCGCTCGCGACCGGCAAGCTGGTCGACATCGGTGAGGCGGTCGGCATCATCGCCGCCCAGTCCATCGGTGAGCCCGGCACGCAGCTGACGATGCGTACCTTCCACACCGGTGGTGTGGCCGGTGACGACATCACCCAGGGTCTGCCCCGTGTCGTCGAGCTCTTCGAGGCTCGTACGCCCAAGGGTGTCGCCCCGATCTCGGAGGCGGCCGGCCGCGTCCGTATCGAGGAGACCGAGAAGACCAAGAAGCTCGTCGTCACCCCGGACGACGGCAGCGACGAGACGCCGTTCCCGATCTCGAAGCGTGCCCGTCTCCTGGTCGGCGAGGGCGACCACGTCGAGGTGGGCCAGAAGCTCACCGTGGGTGCCACCAACCCGCACGACGTGCTGCGGATCCTCGGTCAGCGCGCGGTCCAGGTCCACCTGGTCGGCGAGGTCCAGAAGGTCTACAACTCGCAGGGTGTGTCGATCCACGACAAGCACATCGAGATCATCATCCGGCAGATGCTGCGCCGTGTGACGATCATCGAGTCCGGCGACGCCGAGCTGCTGCCCGGCGAGCTGGTCGAGCGGTCGAAGTTCGAGACCGAGAACCGTCGTGTGGTCACCGAGGGCGGTCACCCCGCCTCCGGCCGTCCGCAGCTGATGGGTATCACCAAGGCCTCGCTGGCGACCGAGTCGTGGCTGTCGGCGGCGTCCTTCCAGGAGACGACCAGGGTTCTGACGGACGCGGCGATCAACGCCAAGTCCGACTCCCTGATCGGCCTCAAGGAGAACGTCATCATCGGTAAGCTCATCCCGGCCGGTACGGGTCTGTCCCGCTACCGCAACATCCGGGTCGAGCCGACCGAGGAGGCCAAGGCCGCGATGTACTCGGCCGTCGGCTATGACGACATCGACTACTCGCCGTTCGGCACGGGCTCCGGCCAGGCCGTTCCGCTGGAGGACTACGACTACGGTCCGTACAACCAGTAAGAGCGTGTGAAGAAGGGCGGTCACCCCACGGGGTGGCCGCCCTTCGGCGTTCTCGTGCGGTCGGGCCCGGGGCCGTCAGGTCCCGGGCGCGGACAGGGCCCAGGCGTCGTCACTGTCGACGAAGACGGCGCCGACGCCCTGCAGGCCGAGCCGCAGGGACGACCGGCCCCGGCCCTCGGCGATCAGCCGGCCGGCGCGGGGGTCCGCGGCACGGGGCTCACGGATGGCGAAGTCCCCGTCGCCCCGGTGCTCGAACGTGGCCACGCGGTGCCCGGCGCGGTTCAGCAGCACCTCCGAGGCGTCGCCGTGCACCGTGCCGTCGAGGGCGCGCGCCCGGCGGGCGGGGAGCAGGGCGGCCCGCCACGGTCCGTCCGTGATGATCTCGATGGTGACGGCGTCGTCGACGGGGGCCGGTGCGGGCACGCGGACCAGGGCCGGGCCCCGCTCGCGGGAGGCCAGCTTCACGGCCCGCCGGCCCCGGCGGCCGCCGACCCTCGCGCACACCAGGAAGCCGCCGGGGGAGGTCCCCTCGAAGGCCAGGAGGCACTTGCCCGTCCAGCCCTCGGGCCGGGGCATCCGCAGAGTGGCCGAGCCGCTGCCGTGGCTCCAGACGGCCGGGTCGTTCTCCGTCCGCCGGTCGTCGCCGCCGGTGGACAGCCGCTCCAGGGCCTGGTGCCCGCGGGCGAGGATCCGCGGCACCAGGCCCGGTTCCGCGTGTTTGGCCTCCTCGTAGACGTCGAGGGCGATCTGCCAGTCGGCCGCGTGGGCGCCGCCGGCCAGGGGGCGGCGCGCGAGCAGCTCCCCGTACCGGGTGACGGCCTGCTCGGCGGCCTGCTGCCCGGACAGGGGCCGCGCGGACGGCAGCAGGGCCTGCGGTACTGCTGCCGGGGTTCCGGCCCGCTCGCGCAGCCGGCGCAGACGGAGGCAGAGCGCGGTGCCGGAGCCGAGCAGCAGGGCGAACAGGAGCACCGGGGCGGCTGCCGTCCCGCCCGCCGCCGCGCTCAGCAGTGCCAGGGCCGCCACGAAGCACCCCAGGTGGGTCAGGACCGTACGGACCCGGGTCGCGGTGCGCACACCGGGCAGCGGGCGCCAGGAGCCGGTCGTGGCGAGGGCGGCGGCGGGCGACGGGCGGGGTCTCATGGCGTCTCCCGGGGCTGGGGCTGTCCGAGGAGCGCGAAGTGGACCCTGCGCAGTGCCCGTGCTCCCACCGCGAGCACGGGTGGCACGTCCGCGGGCGGGAGGGCGTGGGCGAGGGCGAGCACGTCCACGACGACGGCGTAGTCGTCGACGACGGCCCGCGGCACTCCCGGCGCGCTCACGGCGGCCGCGTAGCCGCCTGCCACATCCGCGTATTCCATGATGGTCAGGCGCACGTCGACGGTGGTGTCGTCGAGGTCGTGGGCGGTTCGGGCTCGGTGGTCGGTCACGGCGGACCTCCTCGTACCGGACGGTTCGGCTCACCGCATTGTCCGGGCGCGCCGGTGCCCGGGTCAGGGGATGCCGGGGGCTGTCTTGGGCGCCCCGCGTTGCCGACTTCCGGCAATCCGGCGGCGTTCGTCCGAGGCCGCGTCCGGCGCGGGGCGGGGGTCCGCGGGCGGGTGACGGGTGCGCAGGTAGTGAGGGTCGTCCCGCGCGTGGGCATTTGTTTTGACCGGAGTCCATGCGGTAGGTACGCTCAGACCTTGTGCCTGGGGTGTGCCTGGGCTCGTGTGCGTGTCTTCAACCGCAACGCGAGTCAGATATCGGCCACCGCAATCTGTGTTCCTTCCACCTCTCGGTGGAGGTCCGCAGTATTCGACACACCCGACCGCGTGGGTCGGAGATGTTCCAGGTTAGCTTCACTGACGGCACACAGAAACCGGAGAAGTAGTGCCTACGATCCAGCAGCTGGTCCGTAAGGGCCGGCAGGACAAGGTCGAGAAGAACAAGACGCCCGCGCTCGAGGGTTCCCCTCAGCGTCGTGGCGTCTGCACGCGTGTGTTCACGACCACCCCGAAGAAGCCGAACTCGGCCCTCCGTAAGGTCGCGCGTGTGCGTCTGACCTCCGGCATCGAGGTCACGGCCTACATCCCGGGTGAGGGACACAACCTGCAGGAGCACTCCATCGTGCTCGTGCGTGGTGGCCGTGTGAAGGACCTGCCGGGTGTTCGTTACAAGATCATCCGCGGCTCGCTCGACACCCAGGGTGTCAAGAACCGCAAGCAGGCCCGCAGCCGCTACGGCGCCAAGAAGGAGAAGTAAGAATGCCTCGTAAGGGCCCCGCCCCGAAGCGCCCGGTCATCATCGACCCGGTTTACGGTTCTCCTCTGGTGACCTCGCTCATCAACAAGATCCTGCTCAACGGCAAGCGTTCCACCGCCGAGCGGATCGTCTACGGCGCGATGGAGGGTCTTCGTGAGAAGACCGGCGCCGACCCGGTCATCACCCTCAAGCGTGCTCTCGAGAACGTGAAGCCGTCTCTCGAGGTCAAGTCCCGCCGTGTCGGTGGCGCCACCTACCAGGTGCCGATCGAGGTCAAGCCCGGTCGCGCCGCCACCCTCGCGCTGCGCTGGGTCGTGGGTTACTCCCGCGCCCGCCGTGAGAAGACCATGACCGAGCGCCTCATGAACGAACTGCTCGACGCCTCCAACGGCCTCGGCGCTGCGGTCAAGAAGCGTGAGGACACGCACAAGATGGCCGAGTCCAACAAGGCCTTCGCGCACTACCGCTGGTAGTCGCTACCCACATCGAGACCGAGAGAAGATTGAGCCTTATGGCCACCACTTCGCTTGACCTGGCCAAGGTCCGCAACATTGGGATCATGGCCCACATCGACGCGGGCAAGACGACGACCACCGAGCGCATCCTGTTCTACACCGGTGTGAGCTACAAGATCGGTGAGGTCCACGACGGCGCTGCCACGATGGACTGGATGGAGCAGGAGCAGGAGCGCGGCATCACGATCACGTCGGCCGCGACGACCTGTCACTGGCCGCTCGAGGACGTCGATCACACGATCAACATCATCGACACGCCGGGTCACGTCGACTTCACGGTCGAGGTGGAGCGTTCGCTCCGCGTCCTCGACGGTGCCGTCACCGTGTTCGACGGTGTCGCCGGTGTCGAGCCGCAGTCCGAGACCGTCTGGCGCCAGGCGGACCGCTACGGCGTCCCGCGCATCTGCTTCGTCAACAAGCTCGACCGCACCGGTGCCGAGTTCCACCGCTGTGTCGACATGATCGTGAACCGCCTCGGCGCGACCCCGATCGTGATGCAGCTGCCGATCGGCGCCGAGGCCGACTTCAAGGGCGTCGTCGACCTCGTTCGTATGAAGGCTCTTGTCTGGTCCGCCGAGGCCACCAAGGGCGAGATGTACGACACCGTCGACATCCCGGCCACGCACGCCGAGGCCGCCGAGGAGTGGCGCGGCAAGCTGATCGAGACGGTCGCGGAGAACGACGAAGAGATCATGGAGCTGTACCTCGAGGGCCAGGAGCCCACCGAGGAGCAGCTGTACGCCGCGATCCGTCGTATCACCATCGCTTCCGGCAAGGGCGGCGACACCACGATCACCCCGGTGTTCTGTGGTACCGCCTTCAAGAACAAGGGCGTCCAGCCCCTGCTCGACGCCGTTGTGCGCTACCTCCCCTCCCCCCTGGACGTCGAGGCCATCGAGGGCCACGACGTGAAGGACCCGGAGACGGTCGTCTCGCGCAAGCCGTCGGAGAGCGAGCCGCTGTCGGCCCTCGCGTTCAAGATCGCGAGCGACCCGCACCTCGGCAAGCTCACCTTCATCCGGGTCTACTCGGGTCGCCTGGAGGCCGGCACCTCGGTGCTGAACTCCGTCAAGGGCAAGAAGGAGCGCATCGGCAAGATCTACCGCATGCACGCGAACAAGCGTGAGGAGATCGACGCGGTGGGCGCCGGCGACATCGTCGCCGTCATGGGCCTGAAGCAGACCACCACCGGTGAGACGCTGTGCGACGAGAAGAGCCCGGTGATCCTGGAGTCCATGGACTTCCCGGCGCCGGTCATTCAGGTCGCGATCGAGCCCAAGTCCAAGGGTGACCAGGAGAAGCTGGGTGTCGCCATCCAGCGGCTCGCGGAGGAGGACCCCTCCTTCCAGGTTCACTCGGACGAGGAGACCGGCCAGACCATCATCGGTGGTATGGGCGAGCTTCACCTCGACGTCCTCGTCGACCGTATGCGCCGCGAGTTCAAGGTCGAGGCGAACGTCGGCAAGCCGCAGGTCGCGTACCGTGAGACGATCCGCAAGACCGTCGAGCGCCACGACTACACGCACAAGAAGCAGACCGGTGGTACCGGTCAGTTCGCCAAGGTGCAGATCGCGATCGAGCCGATCGAGGGCGGCGACGCCTCGTACGAGTTCGTGAACAAGGTCACCGGTGGCCGCATCCCCAAGGAGTACATCCCTTCGGTGGACGCGGGCGCACAGGAGGCCATGCAGTTCGGCATCCTGGCCGGCTACGAGATGACCGGCGTTCGCGTCATTCTTCTCGACGGTGGTTACCACGAGGTCGACTCCTCCGAGCTGGCCTTCAAGATCGCCGGTTCGCAGGCCTTCAAGGAGGCCGCGCGCAAGGCTTCGCCCGTACTGCTCGAGCCGATGATGTCCGTCGAGGTCACCACGCCCGAGGACTACATGGGTGAGGTCATCGGCGACATCAACTCCCGCCGTGGTCAGATTCAGGCCATGGAGGAGCGCCACGGCGCTCGCGTCGTGAAGGGCCTCGTGCCCCTCTCGGAGATGTTCGGCTACGTCGGAGACCTCCGCAGCAAGACCTCGGGTCGCGCAAGCTACTCGATGCAGTTCGACTCCTACGCCGAGGTTCCCCGGAACGTCGCCGAGGAGATCATCGCGAAGGCCAAGGGCGAGTAACTCACCCGAGTTGACGCTTTAGGCTTGTCACCGGAGCCTGCTGGGGCATTTCCTCCGACATCACGGAGGGAATGCCCCGGGCCCCGGCATCCCAGCAAAGATCACCTGGCGCCGATGAGTAAGGCGTACAGAACCACTCCACAGGAGGACCCCAGTGGCGAAGGCGAAGTTCGAGCGGACTAAGCCGCACGTCAACATCGGCACCATCGGTCACATCGACCACGGTAAGACGACCCTCACGGCCGCCATTACCAAGGTGCTGCACGACGCGTACCCGGACCTGAATGAGGCCTCGGCCTTCGACCAGATCGACAAGGCTCCTGAGGAGCGCCAGCGCGGTATCACCATCTCCATCGCGCACGTCGAGTACCAGACTGAATCGCGTCACTACGCCCACGTCGACTGCCCCGGTCACGCGGACTACATCAAGAACATGATCACGGGTGCTGCCCAGATGGACGGCGCCATCCTCGTGGTCGCCGCCACTGACGGCCCGATGCCGCAGACCAAGGAGCACGTGCTCCTGGCCCGCCAGGTCGGCGTTCCGTACATCGTCGTCGCCCTGAACAAGGCCGACATGGTGGACGACGAGGAGATCCTGGAGCTCGTCGAGCTCGAGGTTCGTGAGCTGCTCTCCGAGTACGAGTTCCCGGGCGACGACCTGCCGGTCGTCAAGGTCTCGGCGCTCAAGGCGCTCGAGGGCGACGCCGAGTGGGGCCAGTCCGTCCTCGACCTGATGAAGGCCGTCGACGAGTCCATCCCGCAGCCCGAGCGTGACGTCGACAAGCCGTTCCTGATGCCGATCGAGGACGTCTTCACGATCACCGGTCGTGGCACCGTCGTCACCGGTCGTATCGAGCGTGGTGTCCTCAAGGTCAACGAGACCGTCGACATCGTCGGTATCAAGACCGAGAAGACCACCACCACGGTCACCGGCATCGAGATGTTCCGCAAGCTGCTCGACGAGGGCCAGGCCGGTGAGAACGTCGGTCTGCTCCTCCGTGGCATCAAGCGCGAGGACGTCGAGCGCGGCCAGGTCATCATCAAGCCCGGTTCGGTCACGCCGCACACCGAGTTCGAGGCCCAGGCCTACATCCTGTCGAAGGACGAGGGTGGCCGTCACACCCCCTTCTTCAACAACTACCGCCCGCAGTTCTACTTCCGTACCACGGACGTGACCGGCGTCGTCACCCTCCCCGAGGGCACCGAGATGGTCATGCCGGGCGACAACACCACCATGTCCGTCCAGCTGATCCAGCCGGTCGCCATGGAGGAGGGCCTGAAGTTCGCCATCCGTGAGGGTGGCCGGACCGTGGGCGCCGGCCAGGTCACCAAGATCAACAAGTAATTGTTGTTCTGACCGACCTGTGCCGCTCCGGACGGAGCGTCATATGAGGGCCCCCGGCCCGCCGTTCTCGGCGGGCCGGGGGCCCTCGCCGTTGCGCCGTCGGGACGAAACATGGCGGCCCGGTGGCGATTCACCGACACCCCGGTAACGGGAGTGTCAGTTGATGCCCGTACTATCACGCGGGTCAGCTGTGACATGTCCACTAAGGGGTGGGGACAACTTTGAGATTGGGACGAGTGCGCGGCACAGCCGTCGCCGCTGCCCTCGGTGTCGTTGCGGTCCTGGGCGTCCAGGGGATCGCGGGCGGTTCCGAAGCTGAAACGCAGGCACAGAAGAAGGCCGACGAGACCCCGTCGGCATACAGCGCCCGGGCCAAGGAGAACGGCCCGGTCAAGAGCAAGGTCCACAAGCTCGCCCTGAAGTCCCAGGGCAAGGGCGAGGCGGCGCTCTCGCGGCGCGGCACCGAGCCGTTCGGCATGCTGGGCGTCTCGTGGCCCGACCCGGACGCCGAGGTCGCGGGCACGATCGAGGCCCGTACGCGCAGCGCGGAGACCGGCGAGTGGTCCGACTGGATCGAACTCGAGCCGTATCTGCCCGGCCTCGACGGTGAGCGCCCCGCGGAACGCGGCTCGACGGAGCCCGTCTGGGTGGGACGCTCCAACGGCGCCGAGGTAAGGGTGAGCGACGGAGCGGCTGCCGGGAAGCTGCCGGCCGGCCTCCGTCTCGACATGGTCGACCCGATCGCCGAGGACGGCGCGGAGCAGTCCGGCGGCGATCTGAACGCCGAGCCGGCCGCCTTCGCGGCTTCCGCGGTCGAGCCGGGCCCGCCGTCCACGGTTCCGCAGCCGCCGGTGGTCACTCGCGCCGAATGGGGCGCGGACGAGACCATGAACGACGAGGGCCCCATCTATCTGGCGGACGGCCGGATCAAGGCCGTCTTCGTGCACCACACCGCGAGCGGTGCGTACGACTGCACCGAGTCGGCGGCCGTCGTCCGGTCGCTGCACGTCTACCACGTGCAGACCAACGGCTGGCGCGACCTCGGCTACAACTTCCTCGTCGACAAGTGCGGCACCATCTTCGAGGGCCGGCAGGGCGGCATCGACCAGCCCGTCCAGGGCGCGCACACCTACGGCTTCAACGCGGAGTCGACAAGCGTCTCGGTCATCGGCGACTACACGGACGTCGGCGCGAGCAGCGCCGCGCAGACCGCGGTGGCGCGGATGTCCGCCTACAAGCTGGGCCAGTACGGGGGCGACCCCGCGGGCAAGACCACGCTGGTCGCCGGCGCCACGCAGACGAACTACCACGGCACCCGGTTCACCGCAGGGCAGTCGTACACGTTCGACCAGATCTCCGGTCACCGGGACGGCTTCAACACCCAGTGCCCGGGCATGAAGCTCTACCCGCAGCTGCCCGGCATCCGCACGCTGGCCGCCGGCCCCGTGCAGAACCTGAAGGTCACCGACGTCGGTGGCGGAGCGGTTCCCGGCGGCAGCGGCTACGAGAGCCCCGGGCCGGTCACCGTGAAGTGGTCCACCACCACGCCCAGTTCGCTCATCTCCCGGTTCGAGCTGCTCGCCGACGGCACGCCCGTGGCGACCGTCGAGGGGAACCGGCGTTCGGCCACGGCGACACTGCCGCCCGGCACGCACCGGCTTCTCGTCAAGGGCGTGCACCAGTCCGGCAAGGCGGTCTCCGCCACCGCCGCGACGGTGACGGTGCCCGAGGCGAAGAGCTACTTCCCGGTGACGCCGAAGCGGCTCATGGACACCCGTACCGGTCTGGGCGTGCCGCAGGCTCCGGTCGGTGACGGCGGTGTCGTCACTCTCCAGGTGACGGGCGTCCAGGGCATCCCGGCCACCGGGGTCGGTGCCGTCGTGCTGAACGTGACGGCGACCAAGCCCACCGCTCCGCACAGCTATGTGTCGGTCTACCCGGACGGCACGACGCGCACCAGCGCGTCCAGCCTCAACTTCGTCCAGGGCCAGACCAAGCCGAACCTGGTCATCGTGCCGGTGGTCAACGGCAAGGTGAACTTCTACAACTGGGACGGCACGGTCCATCTGATCGCGGACGTCACCGGCTACTACATGAGCGGCGACGCCGCCGCCCAGGGGTCGACGCACTACCCGGTGACCCCGAAGCGGCTCATGGACACCCGTACCGGTCTGGGCGTGCCCCAGGCTCCGGTCGGTGACGGCGGTGTCGTCACCCTCCAGGTCGCGGGCGTCGAGGACGTGCCGGCCGGGGTCAGCGCGGTCGTGCTGAACGTGACGGCGACCAAGCCGACGGCTCCGCACAGCTATGTGTCGGTCTACCCGGACGGTACGACGCGCACCAGTGCGTCGAGTCTCAACTTCGTCCAGGGCCAGACGACGCCGAACCTGGTGATCGTGCCGGTGGTCAACGGCAAGGTGAACTTCTACAACTGGGACGGCACGGTCCATCTGATCGCCGACGTCACCGGGTACTTCATGGCGGGCGGTGAGGGCGCGTCGCACTACAACGTCACGCCGAAGCGCCTGATGGACACCCGTACCGGTCTCGGTGTGCCGCAGGCTCCGGTCGGTGACGGCGGTGTCGTCACCCTCCAGGTCTCCGGCGTCCAGGGCGTTCCGGCGACCGGTGTGACCGCGGTCGTGCTGAACGTGACGGCGACCAAGCCGACGGCTCCGCACAGTTACGCGGCGGTCTACCCGGACGGCACGACGCGCACCAGCGCGTCGAGCCTGAACTATGTGCAGGGGGAGACCGTCCCCAACCTGGTCATCGTGCCGGTGGTCAACGGCAAGGTGAACTTCTACAACTGGGACGGCACGGTCCACCTGATCGCGGACATCACGGGCTACTTCAGCGAGTGATGTGACGCGGGGGCTGTGCACGGCACAGCCGGATGAACACAGCGGGATGGTCCGGGGTCCGCCCCGGGCCATCCCGCTCGTCGTTTCCGCCCCGCGTGCGGCGGCCTCGCCGGGCCAGCCGGGTCTAGCCCGTCGTGGCCGCCGCCCCCTCGCGGGGCGACCAGATCCACGGGTGGGCGTCCGGTCCCATGCCCACCAGCGTCGGCCCGGCGGGTGTGACGGCCGGCGCGGGCGTGTCCAGCGGCACGGGGCCGGTGGTGCGGGTCAGCAGCCGGCCGTCGTGGTGCATCTGGACCCGGCCGTGCAGATCCCGGCCCACGAGCACCTGGCCGTACGACCCGCCGCGCCCGTCCGGCGTACCGGCCTCCCGTTCCGTGCCGGGCCGGCCGGGTGCCGCGGTGAGCGGTCCGTACCCGTCGAAGCGGAAGCCTGCGGACAGCCGTTGGCCTTCCGCCGTGAACAGGGCCGCCCGTGGGGACGCGCTGCCGCGCGAGTCCGCCGGCGACGTGCGCCGCCACGGCGCCTCGGTCCGGTAGAGCAGCCGTACGGAGCCGTCCGGCCCGGGGCCCGTCAGCACGGCCGGCTGGTCCACGGCGGCCGGGAGCCGGCCGGCGGGCCGGTGGCGCAGCGGCTCGCCGGGTGCGTCCTGGGCCCAGTGGTGGACCGTGTCGCGGCCCGTGCCGAAGAGGTGGACCCGGCCGGCGCCGTCCACCGCGGCGGTCAGACCGTCCTGGACCTCGGCGTCCCCGTCCAGCGCCCGCCAGTCGCTCCAGCCGCCGTCGGCGTCACGGACCCGGGTGCTCACGCCCTTGTCGGCGTCGCGTACGAACAGATGGACCCGCCCGTCGGGCGCGGCGACCGCCACCGGCACACCGATGCGCCGCCCGCGGCTGTCGGAGCGCTCCGGGTTCCCCAGCCCCCGCCAGGCGTGGAACTCCCCGCCCGGGGCGCGCTGCTCCAGCAGCACGATCTCGCGGGAGTTGCCCCCTCGGTGCCCGCTGATCTCCGCGAACCGCAGCGCGAAGACCAGCCGGCGGCCGTCCGCGAGGGCCGCCGTCCCCAGTACGGGAGCGAGCGGGCCGCCGCCGAGGTCGTCCGGCTCGTCCCAGTTCCCGCTGCCCGGCAGGGTCTCCCGCCAGCGCACGGCCCGCAACCCGAGCACACCGTAGGCGACGAGCCGGCCGTCCGGGTCGGTGGCGACGGCCGCTCGTGCGCCGGGATAGCGGCGATGGGTCGAGCGCACCCAGCCCTTGGTGTTGGTCAGCGGGCGCCGGCCGCCGACGCCGTAGTCGCCGCAGCCCCCGCTGTTGCCGCACTCCCAGTCGGGGTCACCGCCGTACGGGACCAGGTGCGACGCCTTCCGTTCGAGGACCGGCAGCGGCAGGTTCTTCGGCCAGTGGCGGTTGTAGTAGCCGCGGAACGAGGTGGCGACGAAGGCCGGTATCCCGCCGCCGTCCCTGGTGCTCTCGGCGACCCAGCGCACCATGGCCGCCCAGCTGAAGGACGCGACGGCGGTGTGGTCGGCGTGGTCCGAGTAGCCGGGCTGCTCGCTGTCCCGCTTACGGGTCGCCTCGTCGCTGAACTGGATGTCCGGATCCGGGTCGAGGGTGTGGATCACGGTCGGCCGGTACCGCTCCATCAGGCCCACGAGGACGTCGATGAGCTCGTCGTAGTCGTAGCTGTCGGCGCGGCGGACGGGGGAGTCGTCGGCGATCGCCGTCCGTACGCTCAGCGCGCGGTCGTGCCAGAGGCTGGGCAGCGCCGTCCAGCGGCGCGGGCTGTGCATGGAGAGATTGAGGAAGATCAGCTCCACGCGGCGGTTGCCGTCGGCGAGCGTGTTGATCTCCGCCCGCCGGTCGCCGCGGAGCGTCGCGACGCCCTTGTGCCAGTCCGTGAACTTGTCCAGGCCGAGCAGGGTCGCGTAGGCCTGGCGCAGGCCCTGGTGCCGGGCGGACGAGTAGGCGCCCTTGTCGGCGGGAGCGGCGGCCCGCCCGGGTATCCGGTTGATGCCGTTGTGCTCGCCGGCCGTGACGTAGACGCAGACCAGCGGGACCCCCGAGTCCAGCATGAGCCGGGCGTCCGGGTTCATGAAGTACAGGTCGTCGTCCGGGTGCGCCAGTATCTGCATCAGCTGTGCCCGCCGCGAGGTGGTGATGGGCATACCGGGCGCGGGATCGGCGACGGGCCCGGTGCGCCGCGGCGCCGGCACGGAACACGAGACGAGCGCGGCGGAGGCGGCCGCCGCGAGGGCGGAGGCGGCCGCGACGACACTGCGCCGCCGGGGCCGGTTCGGGGCAGGGGCCGGCCCTGACACAGCTCTGTCGTCCACGCGTCGTGCTCCGTCCGCTTCCCCCGCAGCGGCCGGGCGTCGCCCCCGTCTGCGTACCGTGCTCTCCCCAGGTCGGCGGGCCGGCTGGTCGAGACCGGCGCACCGCGATCAACTAGACGGGGGACGGACGCCGGAGGTTGCCTGCCAGTTCGGTTCCTGTTCGAGCGGAGCGGGGTCCCGCCGGGCCCGCCCCCGCCCCCGCCCCGGGTGAGTAGCGGCGGCGGTCAGGCGTCGTAGCGACCGGGCTTGCGCCCGGAGCGAGCCGGGGACTCCGGCGCCGGGGCCCCGCGGGAGGACACCGACCGCACCGGTCCACAGATCACAGTGCCCCGCCCGGGCGGGCGGGGCACTGTGACGTCGGAGTGACCTCAGCGGCCGTGGGTCGGACCCGGCAGTGGGGTCAGACGCCCGCGACGGACTGGATCCAGGAGCGGTACGCCGTCACGTTCGTGTACGCCGTCGTGGTCTGGCGGTCGCTGGTGGAGGCGACGCCGACCTGGACGCCGCCGGCCATCATCGGGCCGCCGGAGTCGCCGCCGGCGGTGATGCCGTCGCCGCGGCGGGCGCAGATCGCCGAGCCGCCGTAGGCGTCACGGCAGCCACCGGTGACGGTCACGTTGGCGACCTTCAGGTACTGGGACTGGCAGTTGGCCTCCGAGCCGCACCGGGAAGTCGCGCCCCAGCCGTAGACCTGTACGTTCTGGCCGACGTACACCGAGCCCGGCTGCCCGAGCCGGGCGTAGCTCGCGGACACGGAGCGGTCGAGGCGGACCAGCGCGAGGTCGGAGCCGTGGGTGATCGTCTGCGTCCCGTACGCGACGGTGCCGCCGCTGTGCTGGTCGAGGCTGCCGATACGGAAGGCGAGCCCGCCGCCGCTGACGCAGTGCTTGGCGGTCAGGATCCAGGTCGGCGCGATGATCGACGCCGAACAGGTCTCTCTGCCGTTCGAGAAGAGGCGTGCCGCCCACGGGGCGTTCTGTGCGTAGCCGCCGCCGATGATCGGCTGCGGGCCGCTGGGCACGGGCGCCGGGGACGTGGCGGCCGTGGCGGTGGGCGCGATGGTCAGGGCGGCCAGCAGGGCAGCCGCAAGTGCCGTGAACAACCTGGCTATTCGCAAGGCTCCTCATTTCCGAAGACACGCGCGGGGACGCGTGTGGGGGTGTCCAGGAGCCATCAGGATCGCCAGGGGACGGCGGAGTTGGGTAATAGCGTTCTGCCATAACACGGTGTTATGCCGAGGGCGGCAGCGCTTGTCCGCCCGCTCAGCGCAGGGTCGGGACCTCGCCGCCGGGTGCGTACGTCACCGTCGTCCGCGCCAGTCCCCGCAGCCACGGGGCCGCGCGTTCCGCGAGCCGGGCCGCGTCCGGCGGGGTCGGGCCGAGGCGGATGGCGTAGCGGGTGGGGGAGTGCGCGAAGGGGCGGGCCAGGAGTGGACGCCCGGTTCGGGGAGTGCCGACACATGCCCGGCCCGTACCCACTTGGCGACCCGCCGCCCGAACTCCTCGGCCGCGAAGCCGTCGGTGGTGCGGACGACGTACCCCTCTTGGCGCACGGGGTCCGACTCCAGCGCTCGCAGCGCCCTTTCGTCGAGCGTGCCGCGCCACAGCACACGCGGCACGGGAATCCCGAGCCGCCGCAGAAACGGAACGGTGCGGCACCAGTCCAGGCACCGGCCGCGCTCGTCCCACACGGAGAAGCCGTAGAAGTAGCTGTCCAGGTCGTCGTACGCGATCGAGCGCCGGGCAAACATGTTCTCCCCGCACCCGCGCCAGCCCTCGGGGACGTGGTGCCCGATCCGGCCCTGCAGCGCCTTCACCCACGCCCGGGACGGATGATGCGGCGAGTCGAGCGACCGCGCGTGCAGCCCGTTCCGGTAGAGGGTGGTGTTCTCCCCGTCCAGCTTCTCCGTGACGACGACCTCCCGGCCGCGCAGCCCGTCCAGACCGCCGACCCGGACATCATCCGCCGTCGCCCTGGGCGACCACGGCAGATGCCGGGTCCGCGGGTGGTGCGTACGCATGGTGACCGAGCCCCCGTGTCGATGACGTGCCCGTCGCTGTGGGAGACGCGGGTCATGGCCATCGCCCGAATTTCCGGTGGTGGTGACCGCACGTGTCGTAGGGGGGTGGCTCAATGCGGAGGCGTACGGCGCCCGGATCGGGAGCGGGTGATCAGGTGAGCCCCATGTCCCGATTCATTGCCGTCGACTCATCGGCGGGATCACGACGCGGCTGTTCGTCGCGGTGTCCCTCATCGGTGAAGATCTCCTGAATCGTGGTGGCGGTCACAGCGCGCCCGAGCCATTCGAGCAGGAGGTCGGGGTCGGTACAGCCGGTGATCCGTTCGCGGGCGTTGTCCGGTACGGGGATGCCACGCCGCTCCAGCACGAGGAAGAGGCTCCGCGCTTCGCCTTCGGCCCGGCCCTCCGCCCGGCCCTCCGCCCGGCCTTCCTCCCGGATCTCCTGCGAGATGGGTGACTTGTAGAAAGAAAGGTCCACGGCCACCAGTTTCCTTCATAGTTCTGCGGCCGGCAGTGTGCCCAGGCCCTGTGAGACAAATTCGATCAACGGGTACCGGATGTCGTCCCGAGCATCCCGCAACGCGCCGGTCAACGCCTTCAGTATGGTCCCGGCTTCCGAACCCGCGCCGTGTGTGATCGCGGCCAGGGTGGCGAGCGCCAGATCCTTGCGGGCCTCGGCTGTGGTCGTCATCCGGGGCATGTTGCGCAGGAGTGGGTCAGTCCTGCGCGGGTCCGCGGAGTGGCTGCCGGGGGCGCGAGCTGCAGCTCGGCCCACACCGTCTTGCGCGGGACCGGTCCCCTCACCACGCCCCACCGGTCGGCCAGCGCCTCGACCAGCAGCAGACCTCGGCCGGACTCCTCGTCGGCGGCCGGAGGGCGGGGCGCCGGAGCGGGAAGCCGGTCGCCGCGGGTGTCGGTCACCTCGATGCGGAGTGCTTGGTCGCCCGCGGTGGTGAACAGCGCGAGGAGGAAGTCCCGGCCGCGCAGCCGGCCGTGGGTCGAGGCGTTCGCGGCAAGCTCGGCGACGACGTGCTGGGCGGCCTCCGTGACCACGGACGGCATACCCCAGCTGCGCAGTTGAGCGACGGTGAGCAACCGGGCGAGACGCGCCCCTCGAGGCGTGGGGGACAGGATCACCGTGAAGTGATGAGTGGGGGCGATGAGTCGGGTGGTCTTCTCGTTCACGTCACTCAGCGTGGCGGGCCGCGCCTACGCTGAACAGTGACGAACCGCGTACGTACGGTCACTGTCCGGGGCTTGTCCGACGCTGTCGGGCCTGTCCGGCGGGGCGGTACGGGTAAGGGGGCGTCCAGGTACGGCAGTACGTCGGAGGTGGGTGCGGGTGTCGATGGAAACGGGCGGGGCCAACGCGGATGCGGACGAGCCGGGTTGGGAGGTCGACCCGGACGACGAGTCGGGTGCGGCCGTCGTCGCGGCGGTGGGCCGCCAGCTGCGGCTGCGCCGCGAGGCGGCGGGCATGCGGGCGGGCGAGTTCGGGACGGCGATCGGCTACGGCGAGGATCTGGTCTACAAGGTCGAGGCCGGCAAGCGGATCCCGCGCCCGGAGTACCTGGACAAGGCGGACGAGGTGTTGGGGGCGGGCGGTCTGATCGCCGCGATGAAGAAGGACGTCGCGGAGGTCCGCTACCCGAAGAAGGTCCGGGATCTGGCGCGCATGGAGGCGAAGACGATCGAGTTGCTGGCTTACGGGAGCCACGATCTGCACGGGCTGCTGCAGACCGAGGAGTACGCCCGCGCGCTCTTCGGGATGCGCCAGCCCCCGTACCAGGACGACGAGATCGAGCGCGCGGTGGCCGGGCGCATGGCCCGGCGGTCCGTCTTCGACCGGCGCCCTGCCCCGGTGCTGAGCTTCGTCCTGGAGGAGGCGAGGCTGCGGCGCCCGCTCGGAGGCAGGGCTGTGCTGCGGCGACAACTCGAACGGCTCCTGGAAGTAGGCCGATTGCGCAACGTCACCCTTCAGGTGATGCTGAACGAGTGCGAGACGCACGCCGGAGTGGACGGCGGAATCGAGGTCCTGAAGTTCGGCGATGGCACGGCGGTCGGTCGCTCCGAAGGAGCCTTCAACGGTCGTCCGGTTTCCGACCCGAAACAGCTCCAGATCCTCGAACTGAGGTATGGCATCATCCGGTCGCAGGCTCTCAATCCACGGGAGTCACTGGCCTTCGTCGAGCAAGTGCTGGGAGAGACATGATCCGCAAGACGTCTGCCGGGGGCGGCTTCGATCTGGCGTGGCACAAGAGCAGTTACAGCGGCAATGGCAGTGAAGCCGACTGCGTCGAGGTCGGGACGACCCCCGACGCCGTCCACGTCCGTGACTCCAAGAACGTCCCCGGCCCCCGCCTCGCCGTCACGTCCGCCGCGTGGGCGGCATTCGTGGCGTACGCGTCGGAGCGCTGACGCCGGGGCCCGCCACCTCCGCTCGCCCGCCCCACCCGCGGCATCGGGGGCGTTACGCGATCATCACGGTACGGAACCGGCCCTTGCCGCCCAGCTGATCGCCTCCGTGGAATGTGCACGACAGCACCACATCGGCGAGGCGGGCACAGTGAGCAAGAGTGAGCCGGAGAACCAGTCCGGCGACGGACCGGGCGTCTCCGAAGACGAGTGGGCGGCGTTTCTCCGTGACGCGGAAGCCGGGGCCGGCGCTCCGAAGGAGCCCTCCGCCCGGGCCCGGATGGTGACGGAGCGGCTGCGGGCCCAGGATGCAGAGGCCGCCCGGCAGGGCGGGCGCCGCTGGGGCCGGAAGCCGAGGCCGGCCGTCGCGCAGCCGCCGGGCTGGCGGACCGGGCCGGCCTGGCAGGAGATGAACGGGACGACGGCGCCGCGCAAGCGCGTGACGTCCGCGGTCGCCGTGCTCGCGCTGCTCGGGCTCGCCGTCGTCGCGACCAAGCCCGAGCTGGTCACCGACCATCTCCCGGACGGTGGCGAGAGCGACGTCGCCGCCGCGCCGCTCGCCCCCGAGATGGCCCGGCCGACGACCGCGCCGCCCGAGGACGCGTTCCCCGACAGCCCGACCCTGAGGGAACCGTTCCGCGGGTCGCCCGCCGCGCGCTGGGCGGACGGCGCCGACGGCATCGTGATGCCGGAGGCGAAGGCGGTGGGCGGCATGAGCAGGAAGCAGGTCGCGCACGCGCTCGAGAGCGTCAAGAGCTTCCTCGTCGCGGCCAACCTGGACCCGGCCACGCTCAGCGGCGAGCATCCGAAGGCCGCGCTCGGGATGCTCGACCCGCTCCAGAAGGACGGGCGGGGACATCTGGAGCAGGCGCTGGCCGAGCCGGACGAGCAGGACGACCCCACTCTCGTCTTCAGTCGCTTCGACCCCGACCACGTGCGTCTGGTCGGCGACGTGGTGAAGACCCGGGGCCGGATGACGTTCAGGGCGGATGGCGACAAGGGGGTGCTGGTCAGCATCGACCACTCCTTCGTCTACCCGGTGGCGAAGGCGGAGCCCGGTGCGACCGAGGTGACGCGGACCATCGTGCGGCGCGCCATGACCTTTGCCCTCTACGACCCCGCCAAGGTGATCACGACGCGCGGAAAGCTCGTCGTCACCCAGTGGGCGGCGGACGTGGGGAATGACGCGTGCGGCGAGCGGGAGGGGTTCTTCCGGCCGCAGTTCCCGTCAGATCTCATCGGGGAGCCGACCCCCTCGGGGCCCGCGGTGGACCCGTACGACCGGAGCAGGGAGGCCGTCGGCGTCGAGGACGAGTGCGGCACGGTGACCCGTACCTGATGATCGTCCGGAGAGTGGGCGCGCGTGCCGCAGTTTGACGATCAACCCTTGCGGGGTACTCTTCTGGGCTCGATTGGCCAGGGCGAGGAACCGTGTGGCAGACTGTCCGGGTTGCTCGGTTGCGTGCCGATGCTGCGCGCCTCCCGCCGGGAGGACCGGAAGCGAGTCCCACAGTACTCGTCGCTCCACGCCTCTCCAGATGGAGAGACCGGGGCGGACGTACGGGAATCTTCCGGGAAGTGTCAGCGGGGTACCGGCCAGGCACTCGGCGGGAGCTCTTCCCCCGATACGCGGCCGATGGCCGCACCCCCTTGGTTGGGAAATCCTTCGGGAGATCTGCGTAGAGGGAGTGCGACACGCCCGACCGCGTGGGTCGGATGAAGAGAGCAAGACCCTCCGGGTTCCAGAGCGTTTCACTAGACAAAGGACTACTGAGTAGCCATGGCGGGACAGAAGATCCGCATCCGGCTCAAGGCCTACGACCACGAGGTCATCGATTCCTCGGCGAAGAAGATCGTCGAGACGGTGACCCGCACTGGTGCGTCGGTCGCAGGCCCGGTGCCGCTGCCCACTGAGAAGAACGTGTACTGCGTCATCAAGTCGCCGCACAAGTACAAGGACTCGCGCGAGCACTTCGAGATGCGCACGCACAAGCGCCTGATCGACATCCTCGACCCGACGCCCAAGACCGTTGACTCGTTGATGCGCCTGGACCTTCCGGCCGGCGTCGACATCGAGATCAAGCTCTGAGAGGCGCGGAAGAGATGGCTAAGCAGATCAAGGGCGTCCTGGGCGAGAAGCTCGGCATGACCCAGGTCTGGGACGACAACAACCGTGTCGTCCCGGTGACCGTAGTCAAGGCCGGGCCCTGCGTCGTCACCCAGGTCCGTACGAACGACATCGACGGCTACGAGTCGGTCCAGATCGCCTTCGGCGAGATCGACCCTCGCAAGGTGAACAAGCCCCTCAAGGGCCACTTCGCCAAGGCCGACGTGACCCCCCGCCGTCACCTGGTGGAGCTCCGCACCCCTGACGCCAGCGAGTACACGCTGGGCCAGGAGATCACTGCCGAGGTGTTCGAGTCCGGCGTCAAGGTCGACGTCACGGGCAAGAGCAAGGGCAAGGGCTTCGCCGGTGTCATGAAGCGTCACAACTTCAAGGGCCTCGGCGCCGGTCACGGCACCCAGCGCAAGCACCGCTCTCCCGGCTCCATCGGTGGCTGTGCCACCCCGGGCCGTGTGTTCAAGGGCCTCCGCATGGCGGGGCGTATGGGCAACGAGCGGGTCACCACCCAGAACCTGACCGTTCACGCCGTTGACGCGGAGAAGGGTCTGCTCCTCATCAAGGGCGCAGTTCCCGGTCCGAACGGCGGCCTGGTCCTGGTCCGCACTGCGGCCAAGGGGGCCTGAGGACTATGAGCACCATTGACATTCTGTCGCCCGCAGGCGACAAGTCCGGGACCGTTGAGCTCCCGGCCGAGATCTTCGACGCCAAGATCAGCATCCCGCTGATCCACCAGGTCGTCGTCGCGCAGCTGGCCGCTGCCCGTCAGGGCACGCACAAGGTCAAGCGCCGTGGCGAGGTCCGTGGTGGTGGCAAGAAGCCGTACCGCCAGAAGGGCACCGGCCGCGCCCGCCAGGGTTCGACCCGTGCGCCGCAGTTCGCCGGCGGTGGCGTCGTCCACGGCCCCGTGCCGCGTGACTACTCGCAGCGGACCCCGAAGAAGATGAAGGCCGCCGCCCTGCGCGGTGCCCTCACCGACCGGGCCCGCAACTCCCGCATCCACGTCGTCACCGGCGTGGTCGAGGGCGAGGTCTCCACCAAGGCCGCGAAGACCCTGCTCGGCAGGATCAGCGAGCGCAAGCACGTGCTCCTGGTCGTCGAGCGGGCCGACGAGGCCGCGTGGCTGTCCGCCCGCAACCTGCCCCAGGTGCACCTCCTGGAGCCGGGCCAGCTGAACACGTACGACGTGCTCGTCTCCGACGACGTGGTCTTCACCCAGGCCGCCTTCGAGACCTTCGTGTCCGGCCCCAAGGCCGCCAACGACACCGAAGGGAGCGAGGCCTGATGTCCGAGGCCACGATCACCAGCAAGACCTTCACGGACCCGCGTGACATTCTCGTCAAGCCCGTGGTCTCCGAGAAGAGCTACGCCCTGCTCGACGAGAACAAGTACACGTTCATCGTCGCGCCCGGCTCCAACAAGACCCAGATCAAGCAGGCCGTCGAGGCGGTCTTCTCGGTCAAGGTCACCGGGGTCAACACGATCAACCGTCAGGGCAAGCGCAAGCGCACCCGCACCGGTTTCGGCAAGCGCGCTGACACCAAGCGCGCCATCGTGACCCTTGCCGAGGGCGACCGTATCGACATCTTCGGCGGTCCGACCGCCTGACGGCGGTCGTGATCGTCCAGATTTCGGAATAGTTTCCGAGGACTGAGAGACAATGGGTATCCGCAAGTACAAGCCGACGACTCCGGGCCGTCGTGGTTCCAGCGTCGCCGACTTCGTCGAGATCACGCGGTCCACGCCGGAGAAGTCGCTGGTCCGCCCGCTGCACAGCAAGGGCGGCCGTAACAACACCGGTCGTGTGACCGTCCGTCACCAGGGCGGTGGCCACAAGCGCGCCTACCGGGTGATCGACTTCCGTCGTCACGACAAGGACGGCGTCCCGGCGAAGGTCGCGCACATCGAGTACGACCCCAACCGCACCGCGCGCATCGCGCTCCTGCACTACGCGGACGGCGAGAAGCGCTACATCATCGCCCCGCGTGGCCTGAGCCAGGGCGACCGGATTGAGAACGGCCCCGGCGCCGACATCAAGCCCGGCAACAACCTGGCGCTGCGCAACATCCCGGTCGGTACGACCATCCACGCCATCGAGCTGCGGCCCGGCGGCGGTGCGAAGTTCGCCCGCTCCGCGGGTGCCTCCGTGCAGCTGTTGGCGAAGGAGGGCCAGATGGCCCACCTGCGTATGCCGTCCGGCGAGATTCGCCTGGTCGACATCCGCTGCCGCGCCACGGTCGGCGAGGTCGGCAACGCCGAGCAGTCGAACATCAACTGGGGCAAGGCCGGCCGTCTGCGCTGGAAGGGCGTCCGCCCGACCGTCCGCGGTGTCGCGATGAACCCGGTCGACCACCCGCACGGTGGTGGTGAGGGCAAGACCTCCGGTGGTCGCCACCCGGTCTCCCCGTGGGGTCAGAAGGAAGGGCGTACTCGCTCTCCCAAGAAGGCGAGCAGCAAGTACATCGTCCGCCGCCGCAAGACGAACAAGAAGCGCTAGGAGCGGGTTTAGATGCCGCGCAGTCTCAAGAAGGGGCCCTTCGTCGACGACCACCTGATCAAGAAGGTGGACACGCAGAACGAAGCAGGCACCAAGAACGTCATCAAGACCTGGTCCCGTCGCTCGATGATCGTCCCGGCCATGCTGGGCCACACGATCGCGGTGCACAACGGCAAGATCCACGTCCCGGTGTTCGTCACCGAGTCGATGGTCGGCCACAAGCTCGGCGAGTTCTCGCCGACTCGCACCTTCCGCGGCCACGTCAAGGACGACCGGAAGTCGAAGCGCCGCTAGCGCGGGGTGGAACGACTCATGACTTACACCGAAGGGACAACCATGGAAGCCAGGGCCCAGGCGCGGTACATCCGCGTCACGCCCATGAAGGCCCGCCGAGTGGTGGACCTCATCCGTGGCATGGATGCCACGGAGGCTCAGGCGGTCCTGCGTTTCGCCCCGCAGGCCGCGAGCGTGCCGGTCGGCAAGGTGCTTGACAGCGCCATTGCCAACGCCGCGCACAACTACGACCACACCGACGCCTCTTCGCTGGTCATCAGCGAGGCGTACGTGGACGAGGGTCCGACCCTGAAGCGGTTCCGTCCGCGTGCTCAGGGCCGGGCCTACCGGATCCGTAAGCGGACCAGCCACATCACCGTGGTCGTCAGCAGCAAGGAAGGAACCCGGTAATGGGCCAGAAGGTAAACCCGCACGGGTTCCGGCTCGGTATCACCACGGACTTCAAGTCCCGCTGGTACGCCGACAAGCTGTACAAGGACTACGTCAAGGAAGACGTCGCCATCCGTCGGATGATGACGTCCGGCATGGAGCGCGCCGGCATCTCGAAGGTTGAGATCGAGCGCACCCGTGACCGCGTGCGGGTGGACATCCACACCGCGCGTCCCGGCATCGTCATCGGCCGCCGTGGCGCCGAGGCCGACCGCATCCGCGGCGACCTCGAGAAGCTCACGGGCAAGCAGGTCCAGCTGAACATCCTCGAGGTCAAGAACCCCGAGGTAGACGCTCAGCTGGTCGCGCAGGCCGTCGCGGAGCAGCTGTCCTCCCGCGTCTCCTTCCGTCGCGCCATGCGTAAGAGCATGCAGTCGACGATGAAGGCCGGCGCCAAGGGCATCAAGATCCAGTGTGGCGGTCGTCTCGGCGGCGCCGAGATGTCCCGGTCGGAGTTCTACCGCGAGGGTCGTGTGCCGCTGCACACGCTGCGCGCGAACGTCGACTACGGCTTCTTCGAGGCCAAGACGACCTTCGGCCGTATCGGCGTGAAGGTCTGGATCTACAAGGGCGACGTCAAGAACATCGCCGAGGTCCGCGCCGAGAACGCCGCTGCCCGTGCCGGCAACCGCCCGGCCCGTGGTGGCGCTGACCGCCCGGCCGGCCGTGGTGGCCGCGGTGGCGGCGAGCGTGGCGGTCGCGGTCGCAAGCCGCAGCAGCAGTCCGCGCCGGCAGCCGAGGCCCCCAAGGCCGACGCTCCCGCCGCCGCTCCGGCTGCTGAGAGCACCGGAACGGAGGCCTGACCGAAATGCTGATCCCCCGTAGGGTCAAGCACCGCAAGCAGCACCACCCGAAGCGCCGCGGTATGGCCAAGGGTGGTACGACGGTTGCGTTCGGCGAGTACGGCATCCAGGCCATGACTCCGGCGTACGTGACCAACCGCCAGATCGAGGCGGCTCGTATCGCGATGACCCGCCACATCAAGCGTGGCGGCAAGGTCTGGATCAACATCTACCCGGACCGCCCGCTGACCAAGAAGCCCGCCGAGACTCGCATGGGTTCCGGTAAGGGTTCCCCCGAGTGGTGGGTCGCGAACGTGCACCCGGGCAGGGTCATGTTCGAGCTGTCCTACCCGAACGAAAAAATTGCACGTGAGGCTCTGACTCGCGCGGCCCACAAGCTGCCGATGAAGTGCCGGATCGTCAAGCGCGAGGCAGGTGAAGCGTGATGTCGACCGGTACCAAGGCATCCGAGCTGCGTGAGCTGGGCAACGAGGAGCTTGTTGCCAAGCTCCGCGAGGCCAAGGAAGAGCTGTTCAACCTCCGCTTCCAGGCGGCGACCGGTCAGCTCGAGAACCACGGCCGGCTGAAGGCCGTCCGCAAGGACATCGCCCGGATCTACACCCTGATGCGTGAGCGCGAGCTGGGCATCGAGACGGTGGAGAGCGCCTGATGAGCGAGAGCAACGTGACTGAAGACAAGACCGCCCGCGGTTTCCGCAAGACCCGTGAGGGTCTGGTCGTCAGCGACAAGATGGACAAGACCGTCGTCGTCGCCGTCGAGGACCGCGTGAAGCACGCGCTGTACGGCAAGGTCATCCGCCGTACCAACAAGCTCAAGGCGCACGACGAGCAGAACGCTGCCGGCGTCGGCGACCGCGTCCTCATCATGGAGACGCGTCCGCTGTCGGCGACCAAGCGCTGGCGCATCGTCGAGATCCTCGAGAAGGCCAAGTAATTGCTTGAAGGGGTAACCCTTCGAGTTCGTTCCGCCAGGCTCGGTGGGGGCCCGTCCTCATAAAGAGGACGGCCCCCGCCGGGAACCGGCAGACAATCAGGAGATAGACGTGATCCAGCAGGAGTCGCGACTGCGCGTCGCCGACAACACTGGTGCCAAGGAGATCCTTTGCATCCGTGTTCTCGGTGGCTCCGGTCGCCGCTACGCGGGCATCGGTGACGTCATCGTCGCCACCGTCAAGGACGCGATCCCCGGTGGCAACGTGAAGAAGGGTGACGTCGTCAAGGCGGTCATCGTTCGCACCGTCAAGGAGCGTCGTCGTCAGGACGGCTCGTACATCCGCTTCGACGAGAACGCCGCCGTCATTCTGAAGAACGACGGCGACCCTCGCGGCACCCGTATCTTCGGCCCCGTGGGTCGTGAGCTGCGCGAGAAGAAGTTCATGAAGATCATCTCGCTCGCGCCGGAGGTGCTGTAAGCATGAAGATCAAGAAGGGCGACCTGGTACAGGTCATCACCGGTAAGGACAAGGGCAAGCAGGGCAAGGTCATTCAGGCCTTCCCCCGCGAGGACCGCGTCCTGGTCGAGGGTGTCAACCGGGTCAAGAAGCACACCAAGGCCGGCCAGACCGCTCGTGGTTCGCAGACCGGTGGCATTGTCACGACCGAGGCCCCCATCCACGTGAGCAATGTTCAGCTCGTCGTGGAGAAGGACGGCAAGAAGGTCGTGACCCGCGTCGGGTTCCGCTTCGACGACGAGGGCAACAAGATCCGCGTTGCCAAGCGGACGGGTGAGGACATCTGATGGCTACCACCACCACTCCGCGTCTGAAGACGAAGTACCGCGAGGAGATCGCGGGCAAGCTGCGTGAGGAGTTCTCCTACGAGAACGTCATGCAGGTTCCCGGCCTCGTCAAGATCGTGGTCAACATGGGTGTGGGCGACGCCGCCCGCGACTCCAAGCTGATCGACGGCGCGATTCGCGACCTCACCACGATCACCGGTCAGAAGCCGGCCGTCACCAAGGCCCGCAAGTCCATCGCGCAGTTCAAGCTGCGCGAGGGTCAGCCGATCGGCTGCCACGTCACCCTCCGCGGTGACCGCATGTGGGAGTTCCTGGACCGCACTCTGTCGCTCGCGCTGCCGCGCATCCGCGACTTCCGCGGTCTGTCGCCGAAGCAGTTCGACGGCCGTGGCAACTACACCTTCGGTCTCACGGAGCAGGTCATGTTCCACGAGATCGACCAGGACAAGATCGACCGCGTCCGGGGTATGGACATCACCGTGGTCACCACGGCGACCAACGACGCTGAGGGCCGCGCGCTCCTTCGTCACCTCGGCTTCCCGTTCAAGGAGGCGTAAGCGAGATGGCGAAGAAGGCTCTCATTGCCAAGGCTGCTCGTAAGCCCAAGTTCGGTGTGCGTGCGTACACCCGCTGCCAGCGCTGCGGCCGTCCGCACTCCGTCTACCGCAAGTTCGGCCTGTGCCGCGTGTGCCTTCGTGAGATGGCTCACCGTGGCGAGCTGCCGGGCGTGACCAAGAGCTCCTGGTAGTCCCTCCGTCCTTTGGACGTAAGGGATGACCGGAGTCTCTCGGTAAGCAGAGGGTTGGCAGGGGCCCTTCTCTCCATGGCTTAGGCTAGGAGGGTTGGGCGTCTGCCGCCCGTACGACTTACTACGCCGTAGGTCCCCGTGCCGCACCCGTCCCGCCTCTGTGCGGGGAGAGGGATGGCGCATACAGGAAACCCCGGCGAGAGAGGCCGAAGGCCAATTCATGACCATGACTGATCCCATCGCAGACATGCTGACGCGTCTGCGTAACGCGAACTCGGCGTACCACGACTCCGTGGTGATGCCGCACAGCAAGATCAAGTCGCACATCGCAGAGATCCTCCAGCAGGAGGGTTTCATCACCGGCTGGAAGGTCGAGGACGCCGAAGTCGGCAAGAACCTCGTCCTGGAGCTGAAGTTCGGCCCGAACCGTGAGCGTTCGATCGCCGGCATCAAGCGCATCTCCAAGCCGGGTCTGCGTGTTTACGCGAAGTCCACCAATCTGCCGAAGGTTCTCGGCGGCCTGGGCGTGGCGATCATCTCCACGTCCCACGGTCTCCTGACCGGCCAGCAGGCACAGAAGAAGGGCGTGGGTGGGGAAGTCCTCGCCTACGTCTGGTAGTCGGGAACGGAGGAAAAGCTAATGTCGCGAATCGGCAAGCTCCCCATCCAGGTTCCCGCCGGTGTGGACGTCACCATCGATGGCCGCACGGTCGCGGTGAAGGGTCCGAAGGGCTCCCTCACGCACACCGTCGCAGCGCCCATCGAGATTGTTACGGGCGAGGAGGGCGTGCTCAACGTCACCCGTCCCAACGACGAGCGTCAGAACAAGGCCCTGCACGGCCTGTCCCGCACGCTGGTGGCGAACATGATCACCGGTGTGACCCAGGGATACACCAAGGCGCTCGAGATCAGCGGTGTCGGTTACCGCGTGGCCGCGAAGGGCTCCAACCTGGAGTTCCAGCTCGGTTACAGCCACCCGATCCTGGTGGAGGCGCCCGAGGGCATCTCCTTCAAGGTCGAGTCGCCGACCAAGTTCTCGGTCGAGGGCATCGACAAGCAGAAGGTCGGCGAGGTCGCCGCGAACATCCGCAAGCTGCGCAAGCCCGACCCGTACAAGGCCAAGGGCGTGAAGTATGCGGGCGAGGTCATCCGCCGCAAGGTCGGAAAGGCGGGTAAGTAAGCCATGGCATACGGTGTGAAGATTGCCAAGGGCGACGCGTACAAGCGCGCCGCCATCAAGCGCCGCCACATCCGCGTCCGCAAGCACGTCTCCGGTACGCCGGAGCGTCCGCGCCTGGTCGTGACGCGTTCCAACCGCCACATCGTGGCTCAGGTCATCGACGACATCGCGGGCCACACGCTCGCGTCGGCGTCGACCCTGGACACCTCGATCCGTGGTGGCGAGGGCGACAAGAGCGCCCAGGCCAAGCAGGTCGGTTCCCTGGTCGCCGAGCGTGCCAAGGCCGCCGGCGTCGAGGCCGTCGTGTTCGACCGTGGTGGCAACAGGTACGCCGGGCGCATTGCCGCTCTGGCTGACGCCGCCCGCGAGGCCGGGCTGAAGTTCTGAGCCCCGGTTCCGGGACTAACGGACGTAACAGAGAGAGGTAATTCCAATGGCTGGACCCCAGCGCCGCGGAAGCGGTGCCGGTGGCGGCGAGCGGCGGGACCGGAAGGGTCGCGACGGTGGCGCAGCTGCCGCCGAGAAGACCGCGTACGTTGAGCGCGTTGTCGCGATCAACCGCGTCGCCAAGGTTGTCAAGGGTGGTCGTCGCTTCAGCTTCACCGCGCTCGTCGTGGTGGGTGACGGTGACGGCACCGTAGGCGTCGGTTACGGCAAGGCCAAGGAGGTGCCGGCCGCCATCGCCAAGGGTGTTGAGGAGGCGAAGAAGAACTTCTTCAAGGTCCCCCGCATCCAGGGCACCATCCCTCACCCGATCCAGGGTGAGAAGGCTGCCGGCGTCGTCCTGCTCAAGCCGGCTTCCCCCGGTACCGGTGTTATCGCCGGTGGCCCGGTGCGCGCCGTGCTCGAGTGCGCGGGCGTGCACGACATCCTGTCGAAGTCGCTCGGCTCGGACAACGCGATCAACATCGTGCACGCGACCGTGGCGGCCCTCAAGGGCCTGCAGCGTCCCGAGGAGATCGCGGCTCGCCGTGGTCTGCCCCTCGAGGACGTCGCCCCCGCGGCTCTGCTGCGTGCGCGTGCGGGAGCGGGTGCGTAATGGCTCGCCTCAAGATCACGCAGACGAAGTCGTACATCGGCAGCAAGCAGAACCACCGCGACACCCTGCGTTCGCTCGGGCTCAAGCGCCTGAACGACGTGGTCGTCAAGGAGGACCGCCCCGAGTTCCGCGGAATGGTGCACACCGTCCGCCACCTCGTGACGGTCGAGGAGGTCGACTGACATGGCGGAGAACAAGCCGCTGAAGGTCCACAACCTCCGTCCCGCCCCGGGCGCCAAGACCGCCAAGACCCGTGTCGGTCGTGGTGAGGCGTCGAAGGGTAAGACGGCCGGTCGTGGCACCAAGGGCACGAAGGCCCGCTACCAGGTTCCGGAGCGCTTCGAGGGTGGGCAGATGCCCCTCCACATGCGTCTCCCGAAGCTCAAGGGCTTCAAGAACCCGTTCCGCACCGAGTACCAGGTCGTGAACCTGGACAAGCTCGCGGCCCTCTACCCCGAGGGTGGCGAGGTGACCGTTGCCGACCTGGTCGACAAGGGCGCCGTGCGCAAGAACAGCCTCGTCAAGGTCCTCGGCCAGGGCGAGATCTCCGTGGCGCTGCAGGTGACGGTCGACGCCGTCTCCGGCTCCGCCAAGGAGAAGATCGCCGCCGCGGGCGGCACCGTCACCGAGCTCGTCTGAGCCCCGGTCCGACGGATCAAACCTGGCCGGCTCCCCTCACGGGGCGCCGGCCAGGTTTTTGTGCGTCCGGGCCGCTGAGCCCTTCCGTCATTTCCCACGGGACACAGGTGAATTCCGCGAGGACGACGGAAAGGGCGGGGTCGCGGTCCTCTGGGCCGGCTTCTGAAGGAAGCCGGCGCAGCACGATGACGTCCGGTGCGGTGCAGGTCGCGGCGGCGCAGAGCCTTGATTCGGTGCTCGTCCCGACCGACGCCGAGGCCCACGGGACAGCAGTGCCGGAGCTGAGTGGTATTTCAGGTTCCGCTTCCCGTGCCGGTGCCGACAAAGGCCGTCCCTTTTCCGCTCTCCGGCGGGTGCGGTGATAAGGATCGGCCTTCTTTTCCCGATGCTGGGGCGTATTCAGGGCGGCCCCGGTGTCCTGGCTCGTGGAGCCGGCAGATCCGTCCTGTCCGTGACTCCGACGATCCTTATTCCGTGGCTGATTCCCACCGGGTCACGCCCCCCGGCCGACCTGACGCCGGGGCGGGGAGCGGGCCTCTCCGTTCCGTACGGTGAGGGAGCGTCGTTCCCCCGAGGCCCTCGGCCCCGCTTCCCGCCCCGGCCCCGCTTCCCGCCCCTGCGCCGGTGTCCGCACGGCTGCCGGTCAACGCCGGCGGTGACGACCGCGGCCGTCAGCGGCGTGGTTGACCCCGGCGCGGCGGCCGCCGATCCCACCGCGGCGCAGTCCGTCGTCGCGACGGTCAGGGACTCAGGGACCTTCCTCCACGGGGCGTCCGGGAACCGCTCGACGCGGCCCCTGGGAGGCGCCCGTCGGGCCGTCGCGTTCCTCGGTCGGCGGCGCGGCCGACCAAAGTCGGCCAGTGCGAGCGGCCGTCGCCCGCGGCGACCCTGCCCCCGGGGTCACGGCGACGTTTCACGCTCGCCGTGGGGCCGGGTATGGTAGCCGCTGTTAGAGTCCCGGCAGTCTGCGCTCGTGGCGCGGGCTGCCGTGTTCGGTATCTACTCACTTACCAAACCGTTACCTCTCGCGCGCAACGCGGGGGTCGCAGGAGGCACCGTGCTCACCGCGTTCGCCCGGGCGTTCAAGACGCCCGACCTGCGCAAGAAACTGCTCTTCACCCTCGCCATGATCGCGGTGTACCGGCTCGGCGCTGCCGTGCCGATTCCAGGTGTCGACTACCAGAACGTACAGATCTGTGTCGATCAGACCGCGAAGGGCAACAACCTTCTCGGCCTGGCCAATCTGTTCAGTGGTGGCGCCCTGCTGCAGATCACGGTGTTCGCGCTCGGCATCATGCCGTACATCACCGCGAGCATCATTCTGCAGCTGCTGACGGTGGTCATCCCCCGGCTGGAAGCCCTGAAGAAGGAAGGGCAGTCGGGTACGGCGAAGATCACGCAGTACACGCGCTATCTCACGGTCGCCCTCGCGGTGCTCCAGGGCACCGGTCTTGTCGCCACGGCCCGGAGCGGTGCGCTGTTCACAGGCTGTCCGGTCGCCGGTGAGATCGTCCCGGACAAGTCGATCTTCGTGATCGCCACCATGGTGATCACGATGACGGCGGGCACGGCGGCCGTCATGTGGCTCGGTGAGCTCATCACGGACCGCGGCATCGGCAACGGCATGTCCATCCTGATGTTCGTCTCGATCGCGGCCGGATTCCCCGGCGCCATCTGGGCCATCAAGCAGCAGGGCAAGCTCGCCGGCGGCTGGATCGAGTTCGCCGTGGTCATGGCGGTCGGCTTCGTGATGGTCGGCCTGGTCGTCTTCGTGGAGCAGGCACAGCGCAGGATTCCGGTCCAGTACGCGAAGCGGATGATCGGCCGCAGGTCCTACGGCGGCACGTCGACCTACATTCCGCTGAAGGTCAACCAGGCGGGCGTCATCCCTGTGATCTTCGCCTCGTCGCTGCTCTACATCCCGATGCTCGTGGTCCAATTCAGTGCGGGTGGAAGTACTTCCGCCTGGGGGACGTGGATCCAGCAGCACTTCATCGACGGCAAGCCCCTCTATGTCGCCACGTACTTCCTGTTGATCGTGTTCTTCGCCTTCTTCTATGTGGCGATCTCGTTCAACTCCGATGAAGTCGCTGACAATATGAAGAAGTATGGTGGCTTCATCCCGGGTATCCGGGCGGGCCGTCCTACTGCCGAGTACCTCAGTTACGTGCTCAACCGGATCACGTGGCCGGGCTCGCTGTATCTGGGCCTGATCGCTCTTGTCCCGACGATGGCGTTGGCGGGCTTCGGCGCGAACCAGAACTTCCCGTTCGGCGGGACGAGCATCCTCATCATCGTGGGTGTGGGTCTGGAGACCGTGAAGCAGATCGAGAGCCAGCTCCAGCAGCGCAATTACGAAGGGTTCCTCCGCTGATGCGAATCGTCCTCGTCGGACCGCCCGGTGCCGGCAAGGGAACGCAGGCCGCGTTCCTTGCCAGGAACCTGTCGATCCCGCACATCTCCACGGGCGACCTCTTCCGCGCCAACATTTCCCAGGGCACCGAGCTGGGGAAGCAGGCGAAGGCCTACATGGACGCCGGCAACCTGGTCCCGGACGAGGTCACCATCGGGATGGCCAAGGACCGCATGTCCCAGCCGGACGCGGTGGGCGGCTTCCTGCTGGACGGTTTCCCGCGGAACGTGGGGCAGGCGCAGGCGCTGGACGGAATGCTCTCCGACGAGGGCGTCAAGCTGGACGCGGTCCTCGACCTCGAGGTCCCCGAGGACGAGGTCGTCAAGCGGATCGCCGGCCGGCGTGTGTGCCGCAACAACAGCGCGCACGTCTTCCACGTGACGTACACCCCGCCCAAGACCGAGGGCGTCTGCGACGAGTGCGGCGGCGAGCTGTACCAGCGCGACGACGACTCGGAGGAGACCGTGCGCAAGCGGCTCGAGGTCTACCACACGCAGACCGAGCCGATCATCGACTACTACCGGGCCCAGAACCTGGTGGTCACGATCTCCGCGCTCGGCAAGGTCAACGATGTGACCGACCGCGCCATGGAGGCGCTGAAGCGGGCCTGAGCCCCGCCCGCACACAGTCTGTGAGAATACGGCCGCGGTGTCCTTCGGACGCCGCGGCCGTATCGTTGACTGACCCAGAACCCGTAGTTGAGAAAGGCGCGAGCCGCACATGGTGCAGATCAAGACCCCCGAGCAGATCGCGAAGATGCGCGAGGCGGGACTGGTCGTCGCCGCCATCCACGAGGCGACCCGCAAGGCCGCGGTGCCCGGCGCCACGACCAAGGACCTCGACGAGGTCGCCCGCAAGGTGCTCGCCGACCACGGGGCCAAGTCGAACTTCCTCGGTTACGGCGGCTTCCCCGCGACCATCTGCACCTCTGTCAACGAGGTCGTCGTCCACGGCATCCCGGACGACAAGACCGTCCTCAAGGACGGCGACATCATCTCCATCGACTGCGGCGCGATCATCGACGGCTGGCACGGCGACGCCGCGTACACCGCCTTCGTGGGCACCGGTCACGCTCCCGAGCTCCTCGAGCTGTCCAGGGTGACCGAGGAATCGATGTGGGCCGGCATCGCCGCCATGAGATCCGGCAACCGGCTCATCGACATCTCCCGCGCCATCGAGAGCTACATCCGCCGGCAGCCGCGCCCCGCGAGCGGCAAGTACGGAATCATCGAGGACTACGGCGGCCACGGCATCGGCACCGAGATGCACATGGACCCGCACCTGCTGAACTACGTCTCCCGCAAGCGCGGCCGCGGCCCGAAGCTGGTGCCCGGTTTCTGCCTCGCCATCGAGCCGATGGTCTCCCTCGGCACGGCGCACACCGAGGTGCTCGCCGACGACTGGACCGTCATCACCACCGACGGCACCTGGTCCTCCCACTGGGAGCACTCGATCGCGCTGACGGAGGAGGGGCCGCTGGTCCTGACGGCCCGCGACGGGGGCAGGGCGAAGCTGGCGGAGCTGGGCATCACCGCGGCGCCCGACCCCCTGGCCTGACCACCGCTTAACGATCTCCTGCGTGGGGCAGACTTGACGGATTCGTCTTTTCGATACGCCTGACGTAGACTGATGCGTCGGCTCTCGTGCATCCGTGTGTCCGCACCCGGAACGAGAGTCGATCAAGGTAGCCGATTCGAAAGGCGAAGCGTGGCCAAGAAGCAAGGTGCCATCGAAATCGAGGGCACCGTGATCGAGTCTCTCCCGAACGCCATGTTCAAGGTGGAGCTCCAGAACGGTCACAAGGTCCTCGCGCACATCTCCGGCAAGATGCGGATGCACTACATCCGTATCCTCCCGGACGACCGGGTCGTCGTGGAGCTCTCTCCGTACGACCTGACGCGTGGCCGGATCGTCTACCGGTACAAGTAGATCTTGTCGACCCCTTCGCGGGGTGTCGGCACTGACCCGGAGAACCTCACATCCCATGAAGGTCAAGCCGAGCGTCAAGAAGATCTGCGACAAGTGCAAGGTGATCCGCCGTCACGGCCGGGTCATGGTCATCTGCGACAACCTGCGCCACAAGCAGCGCCAGGGCTGACGCACGACCACCTGCACTCGCAGTTCATCGCGCGACGCAAGTAAGCACGTACATACGCAGAGCCCGCCTGACCACGGTCGGCGACACCTCCGGTGGAGGCCGGGGACCTGGTCCGTACCTCCCTCTCCTGTTCAAGGGGCGGCGGCCACGGAACGGCTCTGCGGAAGACCTCCGACTACATCAGGAGCCATGAATGGCACGCCTTGAAGGCGTTGACCTCCCGCGCGACAAGCGTATTGAGGTCGCCCTTACCTACGTTTTCGGCATCGGGCGCACCCGGTCCCAGGAGACCCTCGCCGCCACCGGTGTCGACCCGAACGTCCGCGTTCGTGACCTGGCCGAAGAGGATCTGGTCAAGATCCGCGAGTACGTGGACGCCAACTTCCAGACGGAGGGTGACCTCCGCCGCGACGTCCAGGCCAACATCCGCCGCAAGGTCGAGATCGGCTGCTACCAGGGTCTGCGTCACCGCCGCGGCCTGCCGGTCCACGGTCAGCGCACCAGCACGAACGCCCGTACCCGCAAGGGCCCGCGTCGCGCCATCGCCGGCAAGAAGAAGCCGGGCAAGAAGTAGTCCACAGCGGACACGGCGGCCTTCGGGGGGCGACCCCCAAAGCCCCCGCATTTCCCACGGTCTTCGCTGTAGGACCGACCACCTCCCGTAGGAGTTATAGATGCCCCCCAAGGGTCGTCAGGGCGCTGCCAAGAAGGTGCGCCGCAAGGAAAAGAAGAACGTCGCTCACGGCCACGCGCACATCAAGAGCACGTTCAACAACACGATCGTGTCCATCACGGACCCGACCGGCAACGTGATCTCCTGGGCCTCCGCCGGCCACGTCGGCTTCAAGGGCTCGCGCAAGTCCACCCCCTTCGCCGCGCAGATGGCCGCCGAGTCGGCCGCCCGCCGCGCGCAGGAGCACGGCATGCGCAAGGTCGACGTCTTCGTCAAGGGTCCCGGCTCCGGCCGTGAGACCGCGATCCGCTCCCTCCAGGCCACCGGCCTCGAGGTCGGCTCGATCCAGGACGTCACCCCCACGCCGCACAACGGCTGCCGTCCCCCCAAGCGCCGCCGCGTCTGACGCACGGCTGCTTGACTGCTTGACCAGGTGTTCCGGGCGGTACGACCCGAAAGGGACGTACCGCCCGTACCCTGTATCAGAGGACGTCAAATAGCGGGCGTCCACGACTGAAGGAAAAACACCATGCTTATCGCTCAGCGCCCCTCGCTGACCGAAGAGGTTGTCGACGAATACCGCTCGCGGTTCGTCATCGAGCCGCTGGAGCCCGGCTTCGGCTACACGCTCGGCAACTCCCTTCGCCGTACGCTCCTCTCCTCGATCCCGGGTGCGGCCGTCACGTCCATCCGCATCGACGGTGTCCTGCACGAGTTCACCACCGTGCCGGGCGTCAAGGAGGACGTCACCGACCTCATCCTCAACATCAAGCAGCTGGTCGTCTCCTCGGAGCACGACGAGCCCGTCGTGATGTACCTGCGCAAGCAGGGCCCCGGCCTGGTCACCGCCGCGGACATCGCCCCGCCGGCCGGTGTCGAGGTGCACAACCCCGACCTGGTGCTCGCCACGCTGAACGGCAAGGGCAAGCTCGAGATGGAGCTGACCGTCGAGCGCGGTCGCGGCTACGTCTCCGCCGTGCAGAACAAGCAGGTGGGCCAGGAGATCGGCCGGATCCCGGTCGACTCCATCTACTCCCCGGTCCTCAAGGTCACCTACAAGGTCGAGGCGACCCGAGTCGAGCAGCGCACCGACTTCGACAAGCTGATCGTCGACGTCGAGACCAAGCAGGCCATGCGCCCGCGTGACGCCATGGCGTCCGCCGGCAAGACCCTGGTCGAGCTGTTCGGTCTGGCCCGCGAGCTCAACATCGACGCCGAGGGCATCGACATGGGCCCGTCCCCCACGGACGCCGCCCTCGCCGCCGATCTGGCGCTGCCGATCGAGGAGCTCGAGCTCACCGTCCGCTCGTACAACTGCCTCAAGCGTGAGGGCATCCACTCCGTGGGTGAGCTCGTGGCGCGCTCCGAGGCCGACCTGCTCGACATCCGCAACTTCGGTGCGAAGTCGATCGACGAGGTCAAGGCGAAGCTGGCCGGCATGGGCCTGGCGCTCAAGGACAGCCCGCCCGGATTCGACCCGACCGCCGCCGCCGACGCCTTCGGCGCCGACGACGACGCGGACGCGGGCTTCGTCGAGACCGAGCAGTACTGAGAAGGCTTGCGGGGGGCCTCGGCCCCCCGCACACCCTCCGGCGACCGCCAGGAGGGCACTGACACCGGTACCTGACACGGCCGGTGCAGATCACAAGGAGAAACCCCATGCCGCGTCCCACCAAGGGAGCCCGTTTCGGTGGCAGCGCCGCTCACGAGAAGCTTCTTCTCGCGAACCTGGCGAAGTCGCTGTTCGAGCACGGCCGCATCACCACGACCGAGGCCAAGGCCCGCCGCCTGCGTCCGGTCGCCGAGCGCCTGATCACCAAGGCGAAGAAGGGCGACATCCACAACCGTCGCCTGGTGCTGCAGACGATCACGGACAAGGGCATCGTGCACACGCTCTTCACCGAGATCGCTCCGCGTTACGCCGAGCGTCCGGGTGGCTACACCCGTATCACCAAGATCGGCAACCGTCGTGGCGACAACGCCCCGATGGCCGTGATCGAGCTCGTCGAGGGCGAGATCGCGAAGAAGGCGACCGTGGACGAGGCCGAGGCCGCCACGAAGCGCGCGGTCAAGGAAGACGCCCTCAAGAAGGACGCGGCCGCCGAGGCCAAGTCCGACGAGGCCGCCGAGCCCGCCGCGGAAGCGGCTGGTGACAGCGCGAAGGACGCCTGAGCCTGATCCCAGGTTCGTCGAGCGGGCCCGTCCCTTCCGGGGGCGGGCCCGTTCCGCGTGAGTTGAGAGGATGGGTCGCGTGAGCGACGAGGTGGAGCCCGGGCACGTCCGGCTGCGGCTGGATCTTTCGTACGACGGCAAGGACTTCTCCGGCTGGGCCAAGCAGGCCGGCGGCCGGCGGACCGTCCAGGGCGAGATCGAGGACGCGCTGCGCACCGTGACGCGCTCCCGCACGACGTACGAGCTGACCGTCGCCGGGCGCACGGACGCCGGGGTGCACGCACGCGGGCAGGTGGCGCACGTGGACCTGCCGGAGGAGGTCTGGGCCGAGCACCGGGACAAGCTGCTGAAACGGCTCGCCGGGCGGCTCTCGCGCGATGTGCGGATCTGGAAGGTGGCCGAGGCGCCCGCCGGGTTCAACGCGCGCTTCTCCGCGATCTGGCGGCGGTACGCGTACCGCGTGACCGACGCACCCGGCGGCGTCGACCCGCTGCTGCGCGGCCATGTGCTGTGGCACGACTGGCCGTTGGACGTCGAGGCCATGAACGAGGCCGCGGCAGGTCTGGTCGGGGAGCACGACTTCGCCGCGTACTGCAAGAAGCGCGACGGGGCGACGACCATCCGCACCCTGCAGCAGCTGTCGTGGGAGCGGGACGCGTCCGGGGTCATCACCGCGACCGTGAAGGCCGACGCCTTCTGCCACAACATGGTGCGTTCGCTCGTCGGCGCCCTGCTGTTCGTGGGCGACGGGCACCGGCCGGCCGCGTGGCCCGTACAGGTCCTGGCCGCCGGCGTACGGGATTCGGCCGTCCACGTCGTACGGCCGCACGGGCTGACGCTGGAGGAAGTCGGCTACCCGGCCGATGCGTTGCTGGCCGCGCGCAACAAGGAGGCCCGCAACCGGCGTTCGCTGCCCGTGGCGCCGCCGGTGCCGCTACTGGGCGGCTGCGGAGGCTGCGGCTGAGGCCTGCGCCTCGCCCCGGCGCACGATCTGACGGAACGTGAACTCGCCTAGGTCGTCGCCGGTCTGGAAGGCCTTGGTGTCGCCCTTGGTGACGGACTTGGTCCCGGTGTAGCCGGTGGTCGTGAAGTAGGCGTAGCGGCCGTAGGCGTTGAAGGTGGAGCGGCAGACCGGCCCGCCCGTGCAGAAGGTGGACACGCCCGCGCCCGGCAGCGGCACGACGCTGCCCGACGCCTGCTGCAGCGCCTTCTTCGCCTTGGCCGCGTTCTCGAAGGTGGCCACGGCGACCGTGACGGCGATGCCGTCCTTGCTGTAGGTGGCGCGGAAGACCTGCTCGCAGCCGTTGTTCTCCAGCGCGCCGGTGAGGCCGCCCTTGACCGCGGAGGCGCAGTTGCCGGTGCGGGACAGGGCGCCCTTGTCGTAGACCCGGTCGCCCATCGTCAGCTTCTTGCCCGGGAAGAGGGTCTCGGCGCTCAGCGGCAGCGTGTCCTTCTTCCGGTCCGATATGAACTCCTTCGGGTCCGGCGGCGGCAGCGGGGCCACGGAGGAGAACGAGGGCTCCGGCGCGGTGGTGTTCTGCGGCAGGTCGGGCGGCGCGGGAAGCTGACTGCTGCTCTTGTCGGAGGCGTTGGTGTCGCTGTCCTTGTTGGACGAGACGATCGCGGTCGCCACGGCGCCGGCGATCAGCGCGGTCGCCAGCGCGCCGCCGCCGACCATGAGCCAGCGCCTGCGGCGGGTCCGGGCGGCGGAGGCTTCGGCGAGCGCGGCCCAGTCGGGCGTGCCGGCGTCACTGTCCGACCGGCTGCCGAACGGGTCGGCGGAGTCCCGGCCGTACGGCTGCTGCCCGTACGGCGACTGGCCGTGGCCGTGCTGATCCTGTCCGTACTGGCCCTGGTTGTACGGGTTCTGGTGCTGTCCGCCGGAACCCCACTGAGGCCCCCCCTGCCCAAAGCTCATGCCGCGCATCCTAAACCTGTTGGGCGGGGGCGGGCTCTGCCCTCACAATCGGGCCCATGGGACATGTAGAGGCCGGGCATCTCGAGTACTACCTGCCGGACGGCCGTCCGCTCCTCGCGGACGTCTCGTTCCGGGTGGGCGAGGGCGCGGTCGCGGCGCTGGTGGGGGCCAACGGCGCGGGCAAGACCACACTGCTGCGGCTGATCGCGGGCGAGATCCAGCCGCACGGCGGATCCGTGCAGGTCAGCGGCGGGCTGGGGGTGATGCGGCAGTTCGTCGGGGCGGTGCGTGACGAGCGGACCGTGCGGGACCTGCTGGTCTCGGTCGCCCAGCCCCGGATCAGGGAGGCGGCGGCCGCCGTCGACGCCGCCGAACACGCGATCATGACCGTGGACGACGAGGCCGCGCAGATGCGGTACGCGCAGGCGCTGAGCGACTGGGCGGAGGCCCGCGGGTACGAGGCGGAGACCCTGTGGGACATGTGCACCATGGCGGCGCTCGGAGTGCCGTACGAGAAGGCGCAGTGGCGGCAGGTGCGGACGCTGTCCGGCGGTGAGCAGAAGCGGCTGGTGCTGGAGGCGCTGCTGCGCGGCCCCGACGAGGTGTTGCTGCTCGACGAGCCGGACAACTATCTCGACGTGCCGGGCAAGCGGTGGCTCGAGGACCGGCTGAAGGAGACCCGCAAGACGGTCCTGTTCGTCTCCCACGACCGGGAGCTGCTGGCCCGGGCCGCGGAGCGGATCGTGGCGGTGGAGCCGGGGCCCGCCGGGTCGGACGTGTGGGTGCACGGCGGGGGCTTCGCCACGTTCCACGAGGCGCGGCGGGAGCGGTTCGCCCGCTTCGAGGAGCTCAAGCGCCGCTGGGACGAGGAGCACGCCAGGCTGAGGGCGCTGGTGCTGCGGCTGCGGCAGCAGGCGGCGAACAGCCCCGACATGGCGTCGCGGTACCGGGCGATGCAGACCCGCTTCAAGAAGTTCGAGGAGGCCGGCCCGCCGCCGGAGCCGCCGCGGGAGCAGGACATCAGGATGCGGCTGCGCGGCGGGCGGACCGGTGTGCGTGCGCTCACCTGCACCGGGCTGGAGCTCACCGGGCTGATGAAGCCCTTCTCCCTGGAGGTCTACTACGGGGAGCGGGTGGCGGTCCTGGGCTCCAACGGCTCGGGCAAGTCCCACTTCCTGCGGCTGCTGGCGGGGGACGAGGTCTCCCACACGGGGCAGTGGAAGCTGGGCGCGCGGGTCGTCCCCGGCCACTTCGCCCAGACCCACGCCCACCCGGAGCTGCTGGGCCGCACGCTCGTCGACATCCTGTGGACGGAACACGCCAAGGACCGGGGCGGGGCGATGTCGGTCCTGCGGCGGTACGAGCTGGAGCGCCAGGGGGACCAGCCGTTCGAGAAGCTCTCGGGCGGGCAGCAGGCCCGTTTCCAGATCCTGCTCCTGGAGCTGGCCGGCACCACGGCGCTGCTCCTGGACGAGCCGACGGACAACCTGGACCTGGAGTCGGCGGAGGCGCTGCAGGAGGGGCTGGAGGCGTACGACGGCACGGTCCTCGCGGTCACGCACGACCGATGGTTCGCGCGCTCCTTCGACCGGTACCTGGTCTTCGGCTCGGACGGGGTGGTCCGGGAGACGCCGGAGCCGGTGTGGGACGAGCGCCGCGTGGTCCGCGCGCGGTAGCGCGTGCGGTGCGGCGCCTGCGGCGGGCCTGTCCCACCCCGCCCCCTTCATGACCGGGGGCGCTGCCCCCTGACTCCCGCGCCTCAAACGCCGGCGAGGCTGATGTCGCGGAGCGGAATCCAGCCCGGCCCGGGGGTGCCCCCCTGCGCCTGGCGGCGTGGGAGGTGCCCCCGCCCACGGCCGCCAGGCCGCAGGGGGCCGCAGGGGGAGAGTGAGGCCACCGCGCGAAGCGCGGTACCGGGGGCCGGGGCCTGTCCCGGCCATGGGAAGGGGGCGGAGAGGGGAAACGCTCCGCGCAGCGGTCGCGCCGGCGGCCGCCCGGCGGACCCGTTTTGACCCGCCAGGGGGACCACGGGTATTCTGCTGGTTCGTTATGCGTATTGGCTTGCTCTATCTCACGTGAGGGGCCCTTACGCCGGTCCACCGGGCCGATGACCAGCGGCAGGTATACGGGTTGCGTCCCCGTGTGCCTCCAGGGCTGTCGTGATCGTCCGGGTGGCCTTGTCAGGACCACACTCACTGAAGAAGCGAAGGCTACGACCGTGCGTACGTACAGCCCCAAGCCCGGCGATGTGACGCGTCAGTGGCACATCATCGACGCGCAGGACATCGTCCTGGGCCGTCTGGCGACCACCGCCGCTACCCTTCTCCGGGGCAAGCACAAGCCGATCTACGCGCCGCACGTTGACGCTGGTGACTTCGTCATCATCATCAACGCCGAGAAGGTGCACCTGTCCGGCAACAAGCGGACCCAGAAGATGGCGTACCGCCACTCCGGATACCCGGGTGGTCTGCGTTCCGTCCGCTACGACGAGCTGCTCGCGAAGAGCCCCGAGAAGGCCGTGGAAAAGGCCATCAAGGGCATGCTCCCGAAGAACACCCTGGGCCGTCAGATGCTCTCGAAGCTGAAGGTCTACGCGGGCGAGAACCACCCGCACGCTGCGCAGCAGCCGGTCCCGTTCGAGATCACCCAGGTCGCGCAGTAAGTCCGGCCACCCCCTAAGACGAAAAGAATCTGAGGAGAATCGTGGCTGAGACCACCGCCGAGACCCCGCTCGAAGAGGTTGACGTCGAGCAGTACACCACCGAGACCGAGGTTCCGGTCGAGGGTGAGTACACCTCCGAGTCCGTGGCGTCCCGCTTCGGCGAGCCGCAGCCGGCCGCCGGCCTGGGCCGCCGCAAGAACGCCATCGCCCGTGTCCGGATCGTTCCGGGCACCGGCAAGTGGAAGATCAACGGTCGCACCCTCGAGGACTACTTCCCGAACAAGGTGCACCAGCAGGAAGTCAACGAGCCCTTCAAGGTGCTCGAGCTCGACAACCGCTACGACGTCATCGCCCGCATCTCGGGTGGCGGCGTCTCCGGCCAGGCCGGCGCCCTGCGCCTCGGTGTGGCCCGCGCGCTGAACGAGGCGGACGCGGACAACAACCGCGGCGCGCTCAAGAAGGCCGGCTTCCTCTCCCGCGACGACCGTGCGGTCGAGCGCAAGAAGGCCGGTCTCAAGAAGGCCCGTAAGGCCCCGCAGTACAGCAAGCGCTAAGCGCAAGCCGGCCTGCAGACACCTGTACGGCTTCTCGTTCGCCCCGGCGGCACTCCGTGCTGCCGGGGCGTTCGTCTATCGCCCGACCCGGGCGTACTACGGTTTCGAGCAATCAGCACTCTCGGAGGACAACAGTGGGACGACTCTTCGGTACGGACGGTGTACGCGGCGTCGCCAACGCGGATCTGACGGCGGAGCTCGCGCTCGGCCTGTCCGTCGCAGCGGCGCATGTGCTCGCGGAAGCGGGCACGTTCGCGGGCCATCGCCCGACCGCGGTGGTCGGCCGCGACCCCCGCGCATCCGGAGAGTTCCTGGAGTCGGCCGTCGTGGCGGGCCTGGCGAGCGCGGGCGTCGACGTACTGCGCGTCGGCGTGCTGCCGACCCCGGCGGTGGCCTACCTGACCGGCGCGCTCGGCGCCGATCTCGGCGTGATGCTCTCCGCCAGTCACAACGCCATGCCGGACAACGGCATCAAGTTCTTCGCCCGCGGCGGCCACAAGCTGGCCGACGAGCTCGAGGACCGTATCGAGCACATCTACGAGCAGCACCGGACCGGCGAGCCGTGGGACCGGCCGACGGGCGCCGGCGTGGGCCGCGTGACGGACTACGACGAGGGCTTCGACAAGTACGTCGCCCACCTCATCGCCGTACTCCCGCACCGCCTCGACGGTCTCAAGGTCGTCCTCGACGAGGCGCACGGCGCCGCTTCCCGCGTCTCGCCGGAGGCGTTCGCACGCGCCGGGGCCGAGGTCGTGACGATCGGCGCGGACCCGGACGGCCTCAACATCAACGACGGCTGCGGCTCGACCCACCTGGACCTGCTGAAGGCCGCCGTCGTCGAGCACGGCGCCGACCTCGGCATCGCGCACGACGGCGACGCGGACCGCTGCCTCGCGGTCGACGCGAGGGGCGCCGAGGTCGATGGCGACCAGATCCTCGCCGTGCTGGCGCTCGCCATGCGCGAGGCGGGCACGCTGCGCGGCAACACCGTCGTCGCCACGGTCATGTCCAACCTGGGCTTCAAGCTGGCCATGGAGCGCGAGGGCGTCGAGCTGGTGCAGACGGCGGTCGGCGACCGTTACGTGCTGGAGGCCATGAAGGAGCACGGCCTCGGCCTCGGCGGCGAGCAGTCCGGCCATGTGATCGTGCTCGACCACGCCACGACCGGCGACGGCACGCTGACCGGCCTGATGCTGGCGTCCCGGCTCGCGTCGACCGGCCGCTCGCTGGCCGACCTGGCCGCGGTGATGCAGCGGCTGCCGCAGGTGCTCATCAATGTGCCGGACGTCGACAAGTCCCGGGTGCGGACCTCGGCGGAGCTGTCGCAGGCGGTCGGCGAGGCGGAGCGCGAGCTCGGCTCCACCGGCCGGGTGCTGCTGCGTCCCTCGGGGACGGAACCCCTGGTGCGGGTCATGGTCGAGGCCGCGGACATCGAGCAGGCGCGCACGGTCGCCGGGCGGCTGGCCGACGTGGTGAAGTCCACACTGGGCTGAGAACCCTGCACGGCAACACCCGCGCCCGGACCGCGATTTCACGTCGCGGGCCGGGCGCGGTGCTGTGCGGGACGGCGGTCCCGAGGAGACCTAGAGCTTGCGCAACGACAGCCGCTGCACCTTGTGGTCGGGCCCTTTGCGCAGCACCAGCGCCGCCCGGCCGCGCGTGGGCGCCACATTCTCCAGCAGGTTGGGCTTGTTGATGGTCCGCCACATCGTGCGGGCGTAGTCGAGCGCCTCCTCCTCGGACACCTGCGTGTACTTCCGGAAGTAGGAGGAAGGATTCTGGAACGCCGTCTCCCGCAGCTTGCGGAACCGGTTCAGATACCAGGTCTCGATGTCTTCGGGCCGGGCGTCCACGTACACGCTGAAGTCGAAGTAGTCGGCGAGACCGACCCTGGTCCGGCCGTCCTTGCCGGGCAGCGCCGGCTGGAGGACGTTGAGCCCTTCGACGATCAGGATGTCCGGGCGGCGCACGGTCAGGCGCTCGTCCGGGACGATGTCGTAGATCAGGTGCGAGTAGACGGGGGCGGTGACCTCGTCCTTGCCGGCCTTGATGTCGGCGACGAAACGGGTCAGCGCCCGGCGGTCGTACGACTCGGGGAAGCCCTTGCGTGACGTCAGCCCCCGGGCCTGCAATTCCTTCATGGGCAGCAGGAATCCGTCGGTGGTCACCAGCTCGACCCGCGGGTGCTCGGGCCAGCGGGCGAGCAGTGCCTGGAGGAGCCGGGCGACGGTCGACTTGCCGACCGCGACGGAGCCGGCGACCCCTATGACGAAGGGCGTGCCGCGCTGCTCGCCGTGGCCGTTGCCCGCGTCGCCGAGGAACGTGTTGAGGGCGCCGCGCAGCCCGGCGGTGGCCTGGACGTAGAGGTTCAGCAGCCGGGAGAGCGGCAGATAGACGTCGCGGACCTCGTCGAGGTCGATGACGTCGCCGAGCCCGCGGAGCCGCTCGACCTCCTCGGCGCTGAGGGGCAGCGGTGTTTTCTCGCGCAGGGCGCTCCACTCCGCGCGGGTGAGGTCGACGTAGGGGGTCGACGCGTGCTCGGCCCGGCGGTGGGTGCTCCGTGGCGGCGAAGTGATCACACGGCCATTGTCGTGCGTACGGCACCGTTGTGGGTCGTGTGCTCGGTCACGCGGGGAGGGCCGGCCGACCGGTTCCGGCCGGAATGTCAGTGGCGTACGTCACAGTTGTGGATGAGGTGGGCGACGACCCGCGACGTCCGAAATCCCCGAGGGGTGTCTTATGACGTACGCGATCCAGGCAGAAGGTCTGGCCAAACGTTTCAAGGAGACCGAAGCGCTGGCAGGTGTCGACCTGGCGGCCCGCACCGGCTCGGTGCTCGGCCTGCTCGGGCCGAACGGGGCGGGCAAGACGACGGCCGTTCGGATCTTCGCCACGCTGCTCACCCCCGACGCGGGCCGGGCCACCGTGGCGGGCCATGACGTCGTCCGCGAGGCCGGTGCGGTGCGCTCCCTCATCGGCCTCACCGGGCAGTACGCGGCGGTCGACGAGAATCTGACCGGCACGGAGAATCTGCTGCTCATCGGCCGGCTGCTCGGACTGCCGAGACGGGAGGCCCGGGCGCGGGCCGCCGAGCTGCTGGAGCGGTTCGGGCTCAGCGACGCGGCAGGGCGGGCCGTGAAGACGTACTCCGGCGGCATGCGGCGTCGGCTGGACCTCGCGGCGAGCCTGGTCGGCCGGCCGAGCATCCTCTTCCTGGACGAGCCGACCACGGGTCTGGACCCGCACAGCCGCGGCGAACTGTGGGACATGCTGCGCGCCCTGATCGCCGACGGCGCGACCGCGCTGCTGACCACCCAGTATCTGAACGAGGCGGACCAGCTCGCCGACGACATCGTGGTCATCGACAAGGGCCGGGTCATCGCCCAGGGCACCCCGGACGCCCTCAAGTCCGAGGTCGGGGGCCAGGTGCTCCAGGTCAGGCCGGTCGCCGCCGGCGACCTGGCGCGCACGCGGGCGCTGGTGGCGGAGACGGCGGGGCAGCAGACGCAGACCGAGGGCGAGTCGGTCACCGTGCCCGTCAAGGACGCGGAGCTGATGCCGGCGGTGGTGCGCAGGCTCGACCGCGAGGGGATAGCCGTGGGCGAGCTGACGCTGCGCCGGTCGTCGCTGGACGAGGTGTTCCTGGCGCTGACCGGTCACCGGGCCGAGCCCGAGCAGGAGTCGGAGCAGCCCGACGAGTCCGCCCGCGAGGCGGCCGAGGCCGGGCGCACGGACGCGGAGCAGGTGAAGGACGCGGAGCGGGCGAGGGAGAAGGCGGTGAGCTCGACATGACCGCGACGACGATGCCGGCGGCGCCCGGCCGGTCCGGCAGGGTGAAGCCGCTCGACGGGCTGCGGCAGACGTTCACGATGGCCTGGCGCAGTCTGGTGGCGGTCAAGCACAATCCGCTGGAGCTGGTGGACTACAGCATCACGCCGATCATGTTCGTCTTCCTGTTCACCTATGTACTGGGCGGGCAGATGGCCGGGTCTCCGGAGGCGTATCTGAAGTACGCGCTCCCCGGGATCATCGTGCAGAACACCCTCTTCATGACGATCTACACGGCCATGGCGCTGAACACCGACCTGACCAAAGGCGTCTTCGACCGGCTGCGCAGCCTGCCGATCACGCGCTCCGCCCCGCTCGTCGGGCGGATAGCCGCCGACCTCACCAAGCATGTGTGGGCCATGCTGCTGATGATCGGCCTCGGCCTGCTGCTCGGCTTCCGCGTGACCGGCGGCTTCGGGGGCTTCCTGCTGGGCGGGCTGCTGCTGGTGGTCTTCGCGGCGGCCGTCTCGTGGACCGCGGTGCTCATCGGGATGCTGGCGGGCGACGCGGAGAAGGTGCAGGCGTTCGGCTTCACGCTCGTCTTCCCGATCACGTTCACCAGCAGCGCCTTCGTCGTCGTCGACACGATGCCGGGCTGGCTGCAGGCCTTCAGCGACGTGAACCCGGTGACCCATCTGTCCGACGCGGTCCGCGGCCTGCTCCTCGGCGGCCCCGTGGCCGGACCGGTGATGTGGTCGCTGGTGTGGGCGGCCGGCATCACGCTGGTCTTCTGTCCGCTGGCGATGCGGGCGTACCGGGCGAAGGTGTGACGGGCCGGAGCAGCGGCCCGGACGGTGCCCGAACACCGGGTTGGGGTACGGCTCACCAGCAGCGATACGAGGTCGGCCAGGCGTGGGCCGCCGCCTCGGGAGGGGGCGCTGCGATCAGGGCGAGGAAGTCGTGCCATGCGAAGCACTGCTGTACGCCGTCGGGCAAGGAGTCCGCTGCCGCGGAGCCGGCGGCCCAGGCGCTGACCGGGGCGGAGCCGGATACAACGTTGCGGTCGTGCGCCGGGGCGGCACGCTGGCCTCCTTCTCCGCGGTCGACGTGGCGGAGCTGCCGGAGGGGAAGAAGTCCACGCTGCCGACCGCCGTCATCGACGCGCAGGTGGCCAAGCTCGGCTGACCTGCCCGCGCGGGCCCGGAACCGTAGGCTGCCGACATGTGCGGAATCGTGGGTTACGTCGGCGGACAGTCGGCGCTCGATGTGGTCATCGCCGGGTTGAAGCGGCTCGAGTACCGCGGCTACGACTCGGCCGGAGTCGCGGTACTCGCCGACGGGGGGCTCGCCGCGGCGAAGAAGGCGGGCAAGCTCGTCAATCTGGAGAAGGAACTGGTCGAACGGCCGCTGCCGAGCGGATACACCGGCATCGGCCATACCCGCTGGGCCACCCACGGCGGCCCGACGGACGTCAACGCGCATCCGCACCTGGACAACGCGGGCCGCGTCGCCGTCGTCCACAACGGCATCATCGAGAACTTCGCCGCCCTGCGCGCGGAACTCGCCGAGCGCGGCAACGACCTGCGGTCGGAGACCGACACCGAGGTCGTCGCCCATCTCCTCGCCGAGTCCTTCTCCTCCACCGGGGACCTCACGGACTCGATGCGGACCGTGTGCAAACAGCTGGAGGGCGCGTTCACGCTGGTCGCCGTCCACGCGGACGAGCCGGACGTGGTGGTGGGCGCCCGGCGGAACTCACCGCTGGTGGTGGGCGTCGGCGAGGGGGAATCGTTCCTCGCGTCGGACGTGGCCGCGTTCATCGCCCACACCCGTTCCGCGATCGAACTGGGCCAGGACCAGGTGGTGGAGCTCCGCCGCGACGGAGTGACGGTCACCGGCTTCGACGGGGAGCCCGCGGAGGTCCGTTCGTACCACGTCGACTGGGACGCCTCAGCCGCCGAGAAGGGCGGCTACGACTACTTCATGCTCAAGGAGATCGCCGACCAGCCCAAGGCGGTCGCCGACACGCTCCTCGGCCGCATCGACGTGTCCGGGGCGCTGACCCTCGACGAGGTGCGCATCCCGCAGTCCGTGCTGCGCGAGGCGGACAAGATCGTCATCGTCGCCTGCGGGACGGCGTTCCACGCGGGGCTCATCGCCAAGTACGCCATCGAGCACTGGGCCCGTATCCCGTGCGAGGTCGAGCTGGCGAGCGAGTTCCGCTACCGGGACCCGATCCTCGACCAGCGGACGCTGGTGGTCGCCATCTCGCAGTCCGGCGAGACCATGGACACGCTGATGGCGCTGCGCCACGCGCGTGAACAGGGCGCCAGGGTCCTCGCCATCTGCAACACCAACGGGTCGACGATCCCGCGGGAGTCCGACGCCGTGCTCTACACGCACGCCGGACCCGAGGTCGCCGTCGCGTCCACGAAGGCGTTCCTGACCCAGCTCGTCGCCTGCTATCTGGTGGCGCTCTATCTGGGCCAGGTCCGCGGCACCAAATGGGCGGACGAGATCCGGGCCGTCGTCCGCGACCTGGCGCAGATCTCCGGCCAGGTCGAACGGGTCCTGGAGACGATGGAGCCGGTACGGGAGCTGGCCCGTTCCCTGGCGCACAAGAAGACGGTGCTGTTCCTCGGGCGCCACGTGGGCTATCCCGTGGCGCTGGAGGGCGCGCTGAAGCTCAAGGAGCTGGCCTACATGCACGCGGAGGGATTCGCGGCGGGCGAGCTCAAGCACGGACCGATCGCGTTGATCGACGCGGACCTGCCGGTGGTGGTCGTCGTCCCCTCGCCTCGGGGCCGTTCCGTGCTGCACGACAAGATCGTGTCCAATATCCAGGAGATCCGGGCCCGTGGCGCCCGGACCATCGTGATCGCGGAGGAGGGGGACGAGGCGGTGGTGCCGTACGCCGACCATCTGGTCCGGATCCCGGCGACGCCGACCCTGCTCCAGCCGATGGTCGCGACGGTGCCGCTGCAGGTCTTCGCCTGCGAGCTGGCGACGGCCCGCGGCAACGAGGTGGACCAGCCACGGAACCTGGCGAAATCCGTGACGGTGGAGTGAGGTCGGATGATCATCGGGGTGGGGATCGACGTGGCGGAGATCGACCGTTTCGCCGCGGCCATGAAGCGGACGCCGGGCATGGCGGACCGGCTCTTCCTGAAACAGGAACTGCTGCTCCCGAGCGGGGAACAGCGGGGGTACGCCTCCCTCGCGGCGCGGTTCGCCGCGAAGGAGGCCCTGGCGAAGGCGCTCGGCGCGCCGGGGGGGTTGCTGTGGACGGATGCCGAGGTGTGCGTCGAGGACTCGGGGCGCCCGCTGCTCCGCGTCCACGGCACGGTCGCGGCGCGGGCGGCGGCACTGGGCGTGCGGTCGTGGCACGTGTCGCTCAGCCATGACGCGGGGATCGCGTCGGCGGTGGTGATCGCGGAGGGGTAGCCGGGGGCGGTGGCGCCTGCGGCGGGCGGGGTTCCCCTCACCGCCCCTTCCCGCTGTACCGGATGTGCGGCTCCGCCGCGTGGCGGGGCAGGCCCCGGAGCGCGCACCGCCCTCCGGGCGGCGGCCCGGGCTTCGCCCGGGCCCGGTACCGCGCTACGCGCGGTGGCCTCAATTCCCCCTACGCCTGGCGGCCGTGGGTGGGGCCCCTCCCACGCCGCCAGGCGTAGGGGGGAAGCCCCCGGGCCGGGCTGGATTTCGCTCCGCGACATCAGCCTCGCCGACGATTGGGGCGCGGGGGTCCGGGTGCGGAGCCCCGACGGGACCGGCAAGTTCCAGCCCCGCCGGCGATTGAGGCGCGGGGGCGAGGGGGCGGCGCCCCCGGACCCCCGCGCGGAGCGCGGCGGCGAGGGGGCGTGCGGCAGACTCGGGGCATGCGTACTGCGTACAGCGTGGAGACCGTGAGGCACGCCGAGGCACAGTTGATGGCCCGCCTGCCGGAGGGCGCGCTCATGCAGCGCGCCGCCGCAGGGCTGGCCGCGGCCTGTGCCGGACTGCTGGGCAGGGTGTACGGCGCGCGGATCGTGCTGCTCGTCGGCAGCGGCGACAACGGCGGCGACGCCCTGTACGCCGGCGCCCGGCTGGCCCGACGCGGCGCGGGCGTCGTCGCCGTGCCGCTCGCGCGCGACCGTGTCCACCCCGGTGGCCTGACGGCGCTGCTCGCCGCCGGGGGGCACGTCGCCGAGGACCCGTTCGAGGTGCTGGCCTCCGCCGACCTGGTGCTGGACGGGATCACCGGCATCGGCGGCCGCGGCGGTCTGCGCGCGGAGGCCGTGCCCGTGGCCCGGGCCGCCCGCGGCTCCGACGCCGTGGTCGTCGCCGTCGACCTGCCCAGCGGGATCGAGGCGGACACCGGACGGGTACGGGGCGAGGCGCTGCGCGCGGACGCGACCGTCACGTTCGGGACGTACAAGCCGGGGCTGCTCGTCGATCCGGGCAAGGAGTACGCGGGCACCGTACGGCTCGTGGGCATCGGCCTGGAGGACCATCTGCCGTCCCTGCCGGAGCTTGAGGCCCTCCAACACGCCGACGTGGGCCGGATGCTGCCGGTGCCGGCTGCCGAGAGCGACAAGTACCGGCGCGGTGTCGTCGGCGTCGTCGCCGGGTCCGCGCGCTATCCGGGCGCGGCCGTGCTGTCGGTCGCGGGCGCGCTGCGCGGCGGTGCGGGGGCCGTGCGGTACGTCGGACCGGCGGCGGACGCGGTGATCGCCCGCTTCCCCGAGACGCTGGTGCACGCGGGCCCCCCGCACAAGGCGGGCCGCGTCCAGGCGTGGGTCGTCGGCCCGGGCCTCGGCGACGACGCGGACGCGGTACGGGACGTACTCGCCTCCGACGTGCCGGTGCTCGTCGACGCGGACGGGCTGCGCCTGCTGGACGCCGCGGCCGTACAGGGCCGGCGGGCCCCCACCCTGCTGACCCCGCACGCGGGCGAGGCGGCGGCGCTGCTGGGGGTGGGGCGGGAGGCGGTGGAGGCCGCGCGGCTGGACTCCGTACGCGAACTCGCCGCGCGCTTCGGGGCCACGGTGCTGCTCAAGGGGTCGACGACCCTGGTCGCCGCGCCCGACCGGGAGCGTTCACCGGTCCGGGTCAATCCGATGGGCACGCCGTGGCTGGCCACCGCCGGCAGCGGGGACGTGCTGTCAGGGCTGGCGGGCTCGCTGCTCGCCGCCGGGCTCGACGCGCGGGACGCGGGCTCGGCCGCCGCGTATCTGCACGGCCTGGCGGCCCGTCACGCGGCGACGCCCGGCGCGCCGATCACGGCGATGGAGGTGGCGGCGGCGCTCCCGGCGGCGTGGCGCGACGTGCGCGCCGACTGACGGCGCCGGGGCCGCCCGCCAGCAGCCCCGCCGTGACGCACGCGACCGCCCACCGTACGGATCCGGCCGCACGGCTCTGAGACACTGAGCGCGATGAGTCACACAGCACCGCCCCGCCGAACCGCATCCCCGCGCGCACGGGCCGAGATCGACCTCGCGGCCCTGCGCGCCAACGTGCGCGCCCTACGCGCCCGCGCCCCGCGGTCCGCGCTGATGGCCGTGGTGAAGTCGGACGCGTACGGCCACGGCATGGTGCCCTGCGCCCGTGCGGCGCTCGCGGCGGGCGCGACCTGGCTCGGCACGGCCACGCCCCACGAGGCGCTCACTCTGCGCGACGCCGGTGTGCCGGGCCGGATCATGTGCTGGCTGTGGACGCCCGGCGGCCCCTGGCGCGAGGGCATCGAAGCCGGCCTCGACATGTCGGTGAGCGGCATGTGGGCCCTCGAAGAGGTGACCGCGGCGGCCAGGGAGGCGGGCCGCCCCGCCCGTGTCCAGCTCAAGGCCGACACCGGCCTCGGGCGCAACGGCTGCCAGCCCGCCGACTGGCCCGAGCTGGTCGCCGCCGCCCGCGCCGCCGAGGAGGACGGTCTCGTCGACGTCACCGGCCTGTGGTCCCACTTCGCGTGCGCCGACGAGCCGGGCCACCCCTCGATCGCGGCCCAGCTGGGCGTCTTCCACGACCTGCTCGACCACGCGGAGAAGGCCGGCATCGAGCCCGAGGTGCGGCACATGGCCAACTCCCCGGCGACGCTGACGATCCCGGAGGCCCACTTCGACCTCGTACGGACCGGCATCGCGATGTACGGCGTCTCGCCCAGCCCCGAGCTGGGCACGCCCGCCGACTTCGGGCTGCGCCCCGTGATGACGCTCGCCGCCTCCGTCGCGCTCGTCAAGCAGGTGCCCGCCGGCCATGGAGTCAGCTACGGCCACCACTACGTCACCGAGGGCGAGACCACCCTCGGCCTGATCCCCGTCGGCTACGCGGACGGCATCCCGCGCCACGCCTCGGGCCGCGGACCGGTCCTGGTCGCGGGCGAGTGGCGGCGGGTCGCCGGGCGGGTCGCGATGGACCAGTTCGTCGTGGACCTCGGCGGGCAGCGGATCCCGGAGGGCTCCGAGGCCGTGCTGTTCGGCCCGGGCGACCGGGGAGAGCCGACCGCGGAGGACTGGGCCCGGGCCGCGGACACCATCGCGTACGAGATCGTCACCCGCATCGGCACCCGGGTCCCGCGCGTCTACCTGAACGAGGACTCCGAGCCTTCGGAGCATCCAGAGAAGCACCCCGAGAAGCACCCCGACGAGTAGGAGAGCTGCACGGTGAGCGAGACCGGTACGGGGGACGCGGCCGAGGCCGCCGTCGACGCCGCTGCCGCGGCGGCAGCGGCGGCCTCTGGCAACTGGCGGCGCGCCGGGTTCGCCGGTGCGGCGATAGGCGTGGTCGCGGCGGGCGCCGCCGCCGGTGTCGCGCTCGAACGGCTCACCGTCGGTCGCGGGATGCGCAGGAAGGCCCGTCTCGCGCTCGACGCGGCAGGCCCGTACGGCGCTCTGCGCGGCACGCCGGGGACGGCGTCGGCCGACGACGGCACGGCGCTGTACTACGAGGTCGACGAGGTCGATCCGGAGGCCGCCGCACCGCGACGCCGCAGGCTGTTCGGGCGCAAGACGCCGGCCCCCGTGACGGTCGTGTTCAGCCACGGCTACTGCCTGAACCAGGACTCGTGGCACTTCCAGCGCGCCGCGCTGTACGGCCTGGTCCGTACGGTCCACTGGGACCAGCGCAGCCACGGCCGCTCGGCGCGGGGCACGTCGCAGGCCGGTTCCGACGGCCGGCCGGTCACCATCGACCAGCTCGGCCGGGACCTGAAGGCCGTCATCGACGCGGCGGCGCCCGAAGGACCCCTGGTCCTGGTCGGCCACTCCATGGGCGGCATGACGATGATGGCCCTCGCGGCCCACCACCCCGACCTGGTGCGGGAACGCGTGGTCGGCGCGGCGTTCGTCGGCACCTCCTCCGGGAAGCTCGGCGAGGTCAGTTACGGCCTGCCGGTGGCCGGGGTGAACGCGGTCCGGCGCGTGCTGCCGGGCGTCCTGCGGGCCCTCGGCACCCAGGCCGAGCTCGTCGAACGGGGCCGCCGGGCCACCGCCGACCTGTTCGCCGGGCTCATCAAGCGGTACTCGTTCTCCTCGAAGGACGTCGACCCCGCGGTGGCCAGGTTCGCGGAACGGATGATCGAGTCCACGCCGATCGACGTGGTCGCCGAGTTCTTCCCGGCCTTCGCCGAGCACGACAAGGCCGAAGCGCTCGACGTCTTCCAGGAGCTGCCGGTGCTCGTCCTCGCGGGTGACAGGGATCTGGTCACGCCCAGCACGCACAGCGAGGCCATCGGCGACGTGCTGCGCGGCGCCGAGCTGGTCATAGTGCCGGACGCCGGGCACCTGGTGATGCTGGAGCACCCGGAGGCGGTCACCGACCGGCTCGCGGACCTTCTCGTACGGGTCGGGGCGGTGTCGGCAGCGGCTACCGTTGGTCGGTATGGAAGCACCGCACAGCCCGGCGGCTGAGACCGCCGCCGTCTCCTCCGTACGTCTCTCGGTGGACTCCCCGGAACGGATGCAGGACCTGGGGCGCAGCCTCGCCAAGCTGCTGCGCCCCGGCGACCTGGTGATGCTCACGGGTGAGCTGGGCGCCGGCAAGACGACGCTCACCCGCGGCCTCGGCGAGGGCCTCGGGGTGCGCGGCGCCGTCACGTCCCCGACGTTCGTCATCGCCCGCGTCCACCCGTCGCTCACGGGCGGCCCTGCGCTGGTGCACGTCGACGCGTACCGGCTGGGCTCGGGGTCCCCCCGGGCCGAAGGTTCCGGGGGAGGCCTCGACGAGATGGAGGACCTCGATCTCGACGTGTCGCTGCCGGAGTCCGTGGTCGTCGTGGAGTGGGGCGACGGCAAGGTCGAGGACCTCTCGGAGGACCGCCTGCACGTGATCATCGACCGGGTGGTGGGGGACACGGACGACGACCGCCGCGTGGTGACTCTCGTCGGGTACGGGACCCGCTGGTCGGACGCGGACCTCTCGACGGCCTCGGCGTAGCCCTCCGGGCGGGCGGGCCGGGGGTGCGGGGCCGCTGCGCGGGACGTGTTCCCCTGCCTGCCCCTCCCCGCTGTACCGGACGTGCGGCTCCGCCGCGTGAGTGCTCCGCCCGGGCCCGCGCCTCAATCTCCCCCTACGGCCTGGCGGCCGTGGGAGCCCAGGCAGGGCTGGAACTTTCCGGTCTCGTCGGGGCTTCCGTCCCGAGCCCCGCGCCTCAATCGCCGGCGAGGTTTGATGTGGCCGGTTCCGTGCCGGGTGGGGCGCCTTGAGCGCGCGGGGCTGGGCCGGCCGGTCTCGTCGGGGCTTCCGTCCCGAGCCCCGCGCCTCAATCTCCCCCTACGGCGTGGCGGCCGTGGGAGGTGCGCCCAGACGAGGCTGACAAAGTCAGCCCGGCCGGCGATTGAGGCCACCGCGCGGAGCGCGGCCCGCCGCTCTGGGGGCGGCAGGGGGCCGGGCACAGGCCGCGGAGCCGCACATCCGGGACAAGCCCGCGCAGCGCCGCACCCGGAGACGTTCCCGACATGACGTCGGGAAAGTGTTGCGCCCACCGCGCCACCCGTGATGACATGGGACCGAGACCGGGTTAGGTCTACCTAACCTCGCCCGCCCCCGAGCCCCAGGAGGCGTCCATGCCGGCATCGGAGCACGCAGCGGAGCCCAGCGCCGAGCGTGAAGCGCGGTCAGGCCGGACGCGGCCGGTGCCGGTCGCGCCGGCCGTGTCGATGAGGGATCTGCTGGCGTCGTGCGCCGCGGCCACCGCCGTGTCGACCCCGCCGCGCACCAGCACCGCCGCCGGCGACGCGCACCGCGACGCCGCCTGATCCGTACGCGGTCGTACGCCCTCACCCGTACGGGTGAGTCGCCGGCCTACGGGACCACGACCACCTTCGAGTCGATCGTCGCGAACACCCACAGCGCGTCCCCGTCGGCCGGCTTCATCCGCACGCCGCCCGTCTTCTTCGTCGGGTCCGGGCTGGCCATCGAGCCGTCGACGGCCGCGCTGAAGCCGATGGTCACGCCGTCCACGCTCGCGAAGCGCACCACGTGCTCGATCGGCACGCCGTCGGAGCCGGGGACGTTGCCGGAGCGCGAGGTGACCGTGTACGAGCCGGGCTTCGGGCTGACGGTCGAGGGCATGACCTCGAAGGTGCGCTTCACCTTCTCGTTCGCGTCGACGAGCCACACCCGCCGGTCGCCGAGCGCGTACACGACCCGCACGCCCGTGCCCGAGCCTGCCGGGACGGCCAGCGGGTCCTTCGCCTTCGCCGAGGCCGAGGGGCCGGGGGCCGTGGCCGACGGTCCGGCGCTCGGCGGCTTCGAGGCGCCGAGGTCGTCGGGGACGTTCGCCGACGCCTGGTAGGCGAGGAAACCGACGACCGCCAACGCTGCCGCAGTGAGCCCGGCCACGAGTCCCGAGCTGCTCCGTGCCACCCTGCTCACCTCTCGGATCCCCGAATGTGTGTACTCGGGGTGACGGTAGCACCGTGGTTCCGTTCGACGGTGCCGCCATGGCTCCCTCGCCGGAGCCGTAGGCTGTTTGCGTGCTCTTGCTCGCCATGGATACCGCCACGCCCGCCGTCACCGCCGCCCTCCACGACGGCACTTCCGTCGTCGCCGCGTCGAGCCGTGTGGACGCGCGCCGGCACGGGGAACTGCTGCTGCCCGCCGTCGACAAGGTGCTCGCGGAGGCCGGGGTGAAGCTCGACGCCGTCACCGGTGTCGTGGTCGGCGTCGGCCCGGGACCGTACACGGGTCTGCGGGTCGGACTGGTCACGGCCGCGACCTTCGCCTCGGCGCTCGGCCTGCCCGTGCACGGGGTGTGCACCCTGGACGGCCTGGCGTACGAGGCCGGGTTCGACGAGCCCTTCGTGGTGGCGACCGACGCGCGGCGCAAGGAGGTCTACTGGGCGCGGTACGAGAACGCCCGCACCCGCACTTCCGACGCCGCCGTGGACCGCCCCGCCGAGATCGCGGAGCAGGTCGCCGGGCTGCCCGCGGTCGGCGCGGGCGCGCTGCTGTACCCGGAGACGTTCCCGGACGCCCGCGGCCCCGAGCAGGTGAGCGCCGCCGCGCTGGCGGCGCTGGCGGCCGAGAAGCTGGCGGCCGGGGAGGAGTTCCTGCCGCCGCGGCCGCTGTACCTGCGCCGCCCCGACGCGCAGGTGCCGAAGAACTACAAGGTGGTCACCCCGAAGTGAGCGCCGCCCTTCCCGAGCTGCGCGAGATGCGCTGGTGGGACCTGGAGCCGGTGCTGGAGCTCGAACACGAACTGTTCCCCGAGGACGCCTGGTCGCCCGGCATGTTCTGGTCCGAACTCGCGCACTCCCGCGGCCCGCGGGCCACCCGCCGCTATGTGGTGGCGGAGGACGCGGACGGCACGGTCGTCGGTTACGCGGGCCTCGCGGCGGCCGGCGGCCTCGGGGACGTGCAGACCATCGCCGTCGCCAGGAGTCAGTGGGGCACCGGCCTCGGTTCCCGGCTGCTGACCGACCTGCTGCAGCACGCCACCGCCTTCGAGTGCGACGAGGTGCTGCTCGAAGTGCGGGTGGACAACACCAGGGCCCAGAAGCTGTACGAGCGTTTCGGCTTCGAGCCCATCGGATTCCGCCGCGGCTACTACCAGCCCGGCAACATCGACGCCCTCGTCATGCGACTGACCGTACAAGGAACAGAGACCAACTGATGGCTGACGAACCGCTCGTACTCGGCATCGAGACCTCCTGCGACGAGACCGGCGTCGGCATCGTCCGCGGCACGACACTGCTCGCCGACGAGGTCGCCTCGAGTGTCGACACCCACGCCCGCTTCGGCGGCGTCGTGCCGGAGATCGCCTCGCGCGCGCATCTGGAGGCGATGGTTCCGACCATCGAGCGCGCCCTGAAGACGGCCGGCGTCGGCGCGCGCGACCTCGACGGCATCGCGGTCACGGCGGGCCCCGGTCTCGCCGGCGCGCTGCTGGTGGGCGTCTCGGCGGCGAAGGCGTACGCGTACGCCCTGGGCAAGCCGCTGTACGGGGTGAACCACCTGGCCTCGCACATCTGCGTCGACCAGCTGGAGCACGGCCCGCTGCCCGAGCCGACGATGGCGCTGCTGGTCTCCGGCGGGCACTCCTCGCTGCTGCTGGCGCCCGACATCACCAGCGACGTACGGCCCATGGGCGCGACGATCGACGACGCGGCCGGCGAGGCCTTCGACAAGATCGCGCGGGTGCTGGACCTGGGCTTCCCCGGCGGTCCGGTGATCGACCGGCTGGCCAAGGAGGGCGACCCCGAGGCGATCGCGTTCCCGCGCGGACTGAGCGGCTCCAGGGACCCGGCGTACGACTTCTCCTTCTCCGGTCTGAAGACGGCCGTGGCGCGCTGGATCGAGGCCAGGCGGGCGGCGGGCGAGGAGGTGCCGGTGCGGGACGTGGCGGCCTCCTTCCAGGAGGCGGTCGTCGACGTGCTGACCCGTAAGGCGGTGCGCGCCTGCCGGGACCAGGGCGTCGACCATCTGATGATCGGCGGCGGCGTGGCGGCCAACTCCCGGCTGCGGGCCCTCGCGGAGGAGCGGTGCGAGCGGGCCGGGATCAGGCTGCGGGTGCCGCGGCCGAAGCTGTGCACGGACAACGGGGCGATGGTGGCGGCGCTGGGCGCCGAGATGGTCGCCCGGAACCGGCCCGCCTCCGACTGGGAGCTGTCGGCCGACTCCTCACTGCCGGTGACGGAGCCCCATGTGCCCGGCGCGCACGGCCACGACCATGTGCACGAGGTCAGCAAGGACAACCTGTACTCATGACCGTCGTCGCCCTGATGTGGGAGGCCCGCGCCGTGCCGGAGCGGGGCGCGGAGCTGCTGGAGTGGGCCCGCGCCCAGGAGCTCGCGCGGGAGCCCCTGCGCCGCGACACGCTGCGGGCGGGGCAGGACCGGGTCCTGGTCATCACCTGGTGGGAGGCCGCCGACATGGCCGCCGACCTGCCGGAACTTCCCGAACCGGCCGACGATTTGGTCACCCGCCCGGTGCACCGCTGGCGCTTCGAATCGCTCCCCTGAAGATTTCTCGGAAAAACTTCGGCGACGGTGTCGATCGGGCGGTGCCCCGTTCGACGCATGGGTGAGAGGCGGGGAACGGCCCCGCCTCACGGACCGAGGAGTCACCGTGCCCCGCTTCCTTTCGATGATCCGCATCGACGAGAACCAGATCCCCGAGGACGGTTTCCCCGAGGGCTTCGACGAGCGCATGAGCGCTCTGCTGGAAGAGATCACCAAGGCCGGGGTCATGCTGGACACCGCCGGTCTCACCCCGACGGCCCAGGGCACCCGGGTCACGTGGTCCGACGGCAAGGTGTCCTGCACCGACGGCCCCTTCACCGAGACCAAGGAAGTCGTCGGCGGCTACGCGATGATGCAGTGCAAGGACAAGGCCGAGGCCCTCGAATGGGCGAAGCGTTTCCTGGAGGTCCACCCCAAGGAGTGGACGATCACCTGCGAGGTCCGCCAGATCGACGAGGGCTGAGCTTGCCGGTGCTCCGTGCCGGCTGCTCTGATGGGTGGCCGTGACGGCAGCAGGCGCAGTGGAAGCGGTATTCAGGATCGAGTCGGCGCGGATCATCGCCGGTGTCGCCCGCACAGTGCGGGACGTGGGCATCGCCGAGGAGATCGCGCAGGACGCTCTGGTCGCCGCGCTGGAGCAGTGGCCGGAGTCGGGCGTCCCGGAGCGGCCGGGAGCCTGGCTCATGGCCACCGCCAAGCACCGCGCCATCGATCTCGTACGCCGCAAGGAGACGTACGCCCGCAAGCTCGCGGAGGTCGGCCGCGCGCTGGAGGACGTCGGGCCGCCCGTCGAGCCGTCGGACCCCGAGGACATCGACGACGACCTGCTGCGGCTGATCTTCACCGCCTGCCATCCGGTGCTGTCGACCGACGCGCGGATCGCTCTCACGCTGAAACTCCTCGGCGGTCTGACCACCGAGGAGATCGCCCGCGCCTTCCTGGCCGCGGAGCCGACCGTCGCCCAGCGCATCGTCCGGGCGAAGCGGTCGCTGGCGAAGGCGGGCGTGCCCTTCGAGGTGCCGTACGGAGCTGACCGTGCGGCCCGGCTCGGCTCGGTGCTCGACGTCATCTACCTGATCTTCAACGAGGGTTACTCGGCGACCGCCGGTGACGACCTCGTGCGCCCCGCGCTGTGCGAGGACGCGCTGCGGCTGGCCCGCGTACTGGCCGGGCTGATGCCGGACGAGCCGGAAGTGCACGGCCTGGCGGCGCTGCTGGAGATCCAGGCGTCCCGCATCCCGGCCCGGACCGGCCCGTCGGGAGAGCCGGTGCTGCTCGCCGACCAGAACCGCGCCAAGTGGAACCGGCTGCTGATCCGCCGCGGTGTCGAGGCGCTGCACCGGGCGGGCGGCGGCCCGTACGGCCCGTACGCCGTCCAGGCCGCGATCGCCGCGTGCCACGCGCAGGCCGCGCGGTACGAGGACACCGACTGGGCGATGATCGCCGCCCTGTACGGGCAGTTGGCGGCCCTGAAGCCGTCCCCGGTGGTCGAACTGAACCGGGCGGTGGCCGTCTCCATGGCGGAGGGCCCCGAGGCCGGCCTGGCGCTGGCCGACGCCCTCACCGATGAACCGGCGCTCAAGGACTACCACTTGCTGCCGAGCGTCCGCGGCGACCTGCTGACCCGGCTCGGCCGGCGGGAGGAGGCGCGGGCGGAGTTCGAGCGTGCGGCGTCGCTGACCCGCAACGCCCGTGAGCGGGAACTGCTGTTGGCCAGGGCCGCCGATTGCGCCCGGTAGCCTCGTCGCCATGCCGCGCCGTGTCCTGCCTCCTCCTCCGCCGCCTGCCGACATACGCTGCTGGCCCGATCGGGAGGCGCTGCTCGCCGACCGGCGGCGGGCGATGGGCGAACTGTTCCGGCTGAGCATCGACCCGAAGCGGCTGCTGCTGCTGTGGCTGGTGGTGGCCGGGTTCGCGGCCGGGTGGGCGATCTTCGGCGCGGCACTGCAGACGTTCGAGCAGGAGCAGGACGTGTTCAGCCACTTCTTCGCCGCGGTCCTCGGCTTCGTCGGACTCGCCTGCATGATCCCGACGGGCGTGGTCGCCGGCTTCGGCATCGCGCACGAGATGGAGCTGTGGGAGCGGCTGCGGCAGTGGAGCGCGCTGGCCCATGACGCGGCCGGCGACGCCCGCTACGGCGCACCGGCCCTGAGCCTGTGCTGGTTCCTGCCGTCGTTCCTGCTGTGCGCGTACGGCCTGTGGCTGTCCTTCACGGCCCCGGCGTACGCACGGCCGGGCGACACCCTGGCCGGGGTCGTCCTGCTGATGGGCCTGGGTCTGATCCTCTGGCTCACCGGCCTGCTCGGCGTCGTCAAGGCGGTGAGCCACTACCGCTGGGCGCTCCGGCTGGTCGAGCCCGCGGCGCTGCCGTCCGCGGCGCGGGGCGGCGCGCACCGCTGACGGGCCTTCAGGGGCCTGCCTCCTGCGCCGGGCGGCCGATCAGCATCGTCGGGGCGCCCGCGACCCGGGTCAGGAAGACCGTTGCCGCGTTCCGGCCCTGGGGCTTGACCTTGCGGCGGACCTCCTCGGGTTCGACGGCGGAGCCGCGCTTCTTCACGGTGAGGTTGCCGACCTCGCGCTCCCGCAGCAGCGCCTTCAGCTTCTTCATGTTGAAGGGCAGTTCGTCGCTGATCTCGTACGCCGTGGCGTACGGGGTCGGGCGCAGTTCGTCCGAGGTGATGTACGCGATCGTCTCGTCGACGAGGCCGCCCGACACGTCCTCCGCGACCTCCGCGACCAGGTGGGCGCGGATCGCCGCGCCGTCCGGCTCGTACAGGTAGCGGCCGACCGGCCGGACCGGCGGGTTCGGCAGGCCGCGGCCGGTGAGGGTGTGCGGGCCCGGGAGGAGGGTGGCACGGACCGCCGACGGGGCGGTGCCGAACCAGAGCACCGCCTCCTTCACGTCGCCGCCGTCCGAGATCCACTCCGCCTCCGCGCCCTCGGGAACCGCCTCGTGGGGGATGCCCGGCGCCACCTTCAGCGCGGCGTGAGGGCGGGCGCGGGCCGCGCCGACGGCCCAGGACAGGGGCGGGGAGTACGCCTCCGGGTCGAAGATCCGGCCACGGCCGCCCCGGCGGGCGGGGTCCGCGAACACCGCGTCGTACGAGGAGGTGTCGACGTCGGTGACGTCCGCGCAGCGGACCTCGATCAGGTTGGACAGGCCCAGCGCCTCGGCGTTCGCGCGTGCGGCCTCGGCCGTGAGCGGGTCGCGGTCGACGGCGAGGACCGCGATGCCGGCCCGGGCCAGCGCGATCGCGTCCCCGCCGATGCCGCTGCACAGATCGGCCACGCTGCGGACGCCGAGCGCGGCGAAGCGGGCGGCGCGGTGCTCGGCGACCGAGCGGCGGGTGGACTGCTCGACGCCGTTCGGGGTGAAGAACATCCGGTGGGCGTCGTCCTGGCCGAACTTGGCCACCGCACGCTGTCTCAGCCGCGCCTGCCCGAGAGCCGCGGAGACCAGCGCCGCCGGATGGTCGCGGCGCAGGCGCGTCGCGACGGAGAGCTCCTGGGCCGGGTCGTAGGAGGCGAGCGAGGCCAGCAGCGCTCCGCCCTCCCCGGTGCGCAGTGCGGCGAAGGCGGCGAGCGGGTCGAGGTCGTTCACCGGGCCATTGTGGGCCAGGCGGGGGATGGTGCGCGCCCGCCGGAGGTGTCGGGCGGGTGAGCGGGCGGGGCGCTGACAGGATGCGTCGCCATGCAGCTAGTACGACAAAAGGGAAAGTTGGGAGCGTATCGGGCCCGTGCGGCTCTCGCCGCTCTCGTGGTCGCCGCTCTCGGCTCGGGCTGTGCGGCCGAGAACGCCGCGCAGGCGCCGCGCCCCGCCGGCTCCGCCGCCGGGCAGTCGGCGCAGCAGGGCCCGGAGGTGAAGAAGCCGGACGCCCGGAAGCCGGAGGCGAAGAAGCCGGACGCGCAGGAGGCGGTCGGCCCCGCCGGGGCGCTCTCCGCGTACGTGGAGAAGACCAGGCGCACCCAGAAGGCCCGCGCCGCCGCCGCGAAGAAGTGGGGGCTGGCGGGGACCCCGCTCGCGGCGCCCCCGCCGCCCGCCGTGAAACCGGAGATCACCACCCGCAAGGGCTTCGAGGTGGAGGGCGGCGAGGGCCTGCCGCCGGTGTTCACCACCGTGCCGACCAAGGAGAAGATCGTCTTCCTGACGATCGACGACGGCGCGGAGAAGGACCCGGAGCTGCTGCGGATGATGTCCGAACTGCGGATCCCCTACAGCGCCTTCCTCAGCGACTACGTGATCAACGACGACTACGGCTACTTCGAGAAGATGCGCGACCGCGGGGTGGCGCTGCACAACCACACGCTCACCCACCCGTATCTGCCCGGGCTCTCGTACAGCCGGCAGAAGCACGAGATCTGCGGCCAGCAGGACAAGCTGGAGAAGCGGTACGGCACCCGCCCCCGGCTGATGCGCCCGCCGTACGGGAACTACAACAAGGACACCCTGCGCGCCGCCAAGAAGTGCGGGATCGAGGCCGTGCCGCTGTGGGCCTCGGAGGCGTTCCCGGACCACATGGAGTGGCGTGAGTGGGACAGGGACCTGCACCCGGGCGACATCATCCTCACCCACTTCCGCGGCAAGGAGGAGTGGAAGGGCACCATGCCCGACATGATCCGGCGCGTGATGAAGACCGTGACGTCCAAGGGATACGCGGTGGCCAGACTGGAGGACTACGTCTGACGGGGGTGGCCCGGGAGCGGCGCCGGCGGCCCGGAACCGGGGGCGCGGCCCGGGCGTTGTCCGTACCGGGATTTCGACGGCGCGCGGCGCCACATTGGCACTCCGCTTGACCGAGTGCTAATCACAGTCATAGTCTCGGCTCTGGCACTCACCCAGTGAGAGTGCCAACACAGCGACGGGCAGGTCCGGCACCCGCGACGACGGATCCACCTGGTCGCCACCTCAGATCAGTTAACCCCGTGATCTCCGAAGGGGGAGGTCGGATCGTGACGACCGCCAGCTCCAAGGTTGCCATCAAGCCGCTCGAGGACCGCATTGTGGTCCAGCCGCTCGACGCCGAGCAGACCACGGCCTCTGGCCTGGTCATTCCGGACACTGCGAAGGAGAAGCCCCAGGAGGGCGTCGTCCTGGCAGTGGGCCCGGGCCGCTTCGAGAACGGCGAGCGCCTGCCGCTCGACGTGAAGACCGGCGACATCGTGCTGTACAGCAAGTACGGCGGCACCGAAGTGAAGTACAGCGGCGAGGAGTACCTCGTCCTCTCGGCCCGCGACGTGCTCGCGATCGTCGAGAAGTAAGCACCGGCTTCACCTGCATTGCTTTGAGCTGCGCCCCTGGTCACCCCGCGGATTGCCGGGCGGCGAGGGGCGCGGTTCTTTGAACACGACTTTCCGAGAGGGCTGAACCGCTCCCATGGCGAAGATCCTGAAGTTCGACGAGGACGCCCGTCGCGCCCTCGAGCGCGGCGTCAACAAGCTTGCCGACACGGTCAAGGTGACGATCGGCCCTCGCGGCCGCAACGTCGTCATCGACAAGAAGTTCGGCGCTCCCACCATCACCAACGACGGTGTCACCATCGCCCGCGAGGTCGAGATCGAGGACCCGTACGAGAACCTGGGCGCCCAGCTGGTGAAGGAGGTGGCGACCAAGACCAACGACATCGCGGGTGACGGTACGACCACCGCCACCGTGCTGGCCCAGGCGCTGGTCCGCGAGGGACTGCGCAACGTCGCCGCCGGCGCCTCCCCGGCCGCCCTGAAGAAGGGCATCGACGCCGCGGTCAAGGCCGTCTCCGACGAGCTGCTCGCGACCGCCCGTCCGATCGAGGACAAGGCCGACATCGCCGCCGTGGCCGCGCTCTCCGCGCAGGACCAGCAGGTCGGCGAGCTCATCGCCGAGGCGATGGACAAGGTCGGCAAGGACGGTGTCATCACCGTCGAGGAGTCCAACACCTTCGGTCTGGAGCTGGACTTCACCGAGGGCATGGCCTTCGACAAGGGCTACCTGTCCCCGTACATGGTGACCGACCAGGAGCGTATGGAGGCCGTCCTCGACGACCCGTACATCCTGATCCACCAGGGCAAGATCGCCTCCATCCAGGACATGCTGCCGCTGCTGGAGAAGGTCATCCAGGCCGGTGGCTCCAAGCCGCTGCTGATCGTCGCCGAGGACGTCGAGGGCGAGGCCCTGTCGACCCTGGTCGTCAACAAGATCCGCGGCACTTTCAACGCGGTGGCCGTCAAGGCCCCCGGCTTCGGCGACCGCCGCAAGGCGATGCTCGGCGACATGGCCACCCTCACCGGTGCCACCGTCATCGCCGAGGAGGTCGGCCTCAAGCTCGACCAGGCCGGTCTGGACGTGCTGGGCACCGCCCGCCGCGTGACCATCACCAAGGACGACACCACCATCGTCGACGGTGGCGGCAAGTCCGAGGACGTGGCCGGCCGCGTCAACCAGATCAAGGCCGAGATCGAGTCCACCGACTCCGACTGGGACCGCGAGAAGCTCCAGGAGCGCCTCGCGAAGCTGGCCGGCGGCGTGTGCGTGATCAAGGTCGGCGCCGCCACCGAGGTGGAGCTGAAGGAGAAGAAGCACCGCCTCGAGGACGCCATCTCCGCGACCCGCGCCGCGGTCGAGGAGGGCATCGTCTCCGGTGGCGGCTCCGCGCTCGTCCACGCCGTGAAGGTGCTCGAGGGCAACCTGGGCAAGGAGGGCGACGAGGCCACCGGTGTCGCCGTCGTCCGCCGCGCCGCCGTCGAGCCGCTGCGCTGGATCGCCGAGAACGCCGGCCTCGAGGGCTACGTGATCACCGCCAAGGTGGCCGAGCTCGAGGCGGGCAACGGCTTCAACGCCGCGACCGGCGAGTACGGCGACCTGGTCAAGGCCGGCGTCATCGACCCGGTCAAGGTCACGCGCTCCGCTCTGGAGAACGCCGCCTCCATCGCCTCCCTGCTGCTCACGACCGAGACCCTGGTCGTCGAGAAGCCGGCCGAGGACGAGGGCGACGCGGGCCACGGCCACGGTCACGGCCACAGCCACTGACGCACCCGCGGTCGACCGACCCGGCACGCGCCGAAAGAAGGCCCCCGTCCCGCCGAGCGCGGGACGGGGGCCTTCCTTCGCGGCGGCGTTCACCCGGCCTTTTGCGGCGGGCCGTTCACCTGGCCCCCCGCGGCTGTGGTTCACATGGCGCCGAGCTGCCGCATCAGGCGCAGCAGGTCCATGTGCCACCAGCCTTCCTTGATCTTCGCGTCCTCGAAGCGGAAGATCGTCGTCCCGGTCATGGTGCACTGCTCGCCGGTGGCGGGGATGCCCTGGAAGTCGCCCTTGTGCCGGCCGTTCCAGGTCCACAGCGTCACGACGTCGTCCCCTTCGGTGATCTGCCGGTCGAGCTCGAAGGTGAAGTCGAAGGCGTCGCGCCACATGGTGAGGTCCCGGCTGATGACGTCCATGCCGGTCTCGGCGTCTTCCTCGTTGGCGATGTCGTGGTCGGTGTAGTCCGCCGCGAACACCTCAGGGATGGCCTCCAGATTGCCGCCGGAGGCGATCTCGTGGAAGAAGCGGCGGGCGGTCGCCGAGTTGAGCTGCTCCTCACGGACCACGTCGAGGTCGGTGAAGGACGGCATGCCGTCGCAGAGCGCCACCATCTCCTTGAACATCTTGTCCGTCTCCGGCAGCCGGGAGTTCCTCATCGCCTCTTCGTACGAGGGGAACTCCACGATCTCGACGTAGTGGTTGCTCTCGGTGCGGTCCTTTCCGGTGACGGCGTGGGCGGTGGTCCGCTTCCCCTTGGTCTGCTCGACCCACTGGTCCATGACCGCGCTCATGTCGTCGAACCTGGCGGTCTTGTAGTCGATGATCTGCACGAACTTCATGGCGCCTCCCGGGCGGCTGCGGCCCCCGATGGGATACGTCCATCCTAGTGACGCGCGTCACATCCTGTGGTCCGGGAGCCGCCGCGCGGGACTACTGGGGCCCGTACTTCCGGCCCGTCCTCGACGTGACCCCGCCCAGCAGTCCGCGCGGCGTCAGCTTCACCACGCCCATCAGCGCCTTGTACCGCGGATCGGGGACGGAGAGCGACTTCCCCTTCGCCAGGTCCGCCAGGGCCGCGGCCACCAGCTTGTCCGCGTCCAGCCACATCCAGCCGGGAATGTTGTCCGTGCCCATCCCGGCTCGCTGATGGAACTCGGTCCGTACGAAACCGGGGCACAGCGCCATCAGCCGCACCCCCGTGCCGGCCAGGTCCCTGGCCGCGCCCTGGGTGAACTGCACGACCCACGCCTTCGACGCGCCGTAGGTGCCGCGGGGCACGAACGCGGCGACCGACGCCACGTTCACCACGCCGCCCCGGCCGCGCTCCCGCATCGGCTCCGCCGCGGCGGCCGTCAGACGCAGCACCGCCTCGCAGTGCACCTTCAGCATCGTCAGCTCGTCGGCCATCGACACGTCCAGGAAACGGCCCTTGTTCCCGAAACCCGCGTTGTTGACCAGCAGGTCGACGGGGTGGGTGCGGTCCGCCAGACGGCGCTCGACCGCGGTGATCCCGTCCTCCGCCGACAGGTCCGCCGTCAGCACCTCCGCCTCGATGCCGTGGCCGTCGTGCAGCTCGGTGGCCTGTGCCTGCAGCCGCTCGGTGTCCCGGGCCACCAGCACCAGGTTGTGCCCGTCGGCCGCCAGCCGCCGCGCGAAGGCGGCGCCGATGCCCGCGGTCGCGCCCGTGATCAGTGCAGTCGTCATACGGGCACGTTAATGCCCCGCGTGCGAGTGCGGCGTACCCGGCTTCCCCGCCCGCTGCCCCTTCTCCACGACCACGAACTGCCCCATCATGCCGCCGTCCTCGTGGTACAGCAGATGGCAGTGGTACATGTACGGAGCGTCCGGATCGGCGGGCCCGGTGAACCGCATCGCGAGCCTCACGGTCCTTCCGCCGGGCACGAAGACGGTGTCCTTGGCCCCGCGCAGCTCCGGCGGCGGCCGCCTGCCGTCCACCTCCAGCACTCTGAACTGCACGTCGTGCACATGGAAGTTGTGCGGGGCGCCGTCCTGGTTGCGTACGGTCCACGTCTCCGACGTGCCGCGGGTGACCGCCGCGTCGATCCGGTCCATGTCCATGGCCCTGCCGTTGATCCCGGACGTCCGCAGCGCGAAGGAGCGCTCGCGCACGGAGTCGGAGCCGTCCGGGAGCCTCAGCTCGCCCAGTTCCGCGGGGAGTTCGGGGGAGGGGCGCAGGGTGTCCGCGGCCCGCAGCTCGAGGACGTCGAAGGTGTCGTCGCCGCCGTTGAAGCGGGTCTGCCAGAAGTCGCCGTAGTCCTGCCGCGGGAAGCTGCGCAGCACGGCACGCTCACCCGGTGCCATCCGCACCACGATCTCGGCCCGCTCGCCGGGCGAGAGCTGGACGCGGTCCATGGCGGCCGGCCGCTCCAGCAGTCCGCCGTCCGTGCCGACGAGGGAGAACCGCCGGTCGTCGGTGAACCCGAAGTCGTAGATCCGGGCGGTGGAGGCGTTGAGCAGCCGCAGCCTCACCAGCTCGTCCCGGACCACCTTGTACGGCTCGAGTGTGCCGTTGACCATGGTCCGGTCGCCGAGGAACCCGCTGCCCGCCATCAGCCTGTGGCCGTGGTCGAACTCCGCGCCGTCGAACCGTACGTCCTGCACCACGACCGGCAGGTCGTCGACGCCGTACCGCTTCGGCAGCGGCAGCCTCGCCGACCTCTCGTCGTCCAGCAGGAACATCCCGGCCAGTCCCCGCTGCACATGCTGCTCGGTCCGCCCGTGCGGATGCGGGTGGTACCAGAGGGTCGCGGCCGGCTGGTCGACCGTCCAGTGCGGCGACCAGGAGGCGCCGGGCGCCACCATCTGGTGCGGGCCGCCGTCCATCCGCGCGGGCAGATGCATTCCGTGCCAGTGGACGGTGGACTGCTCGTCCAGCGTGTTCCTGACCCGCACCTGGACCTTCTCGCCGCGCTTCGCGCGCAGGGTCGGGCCGAGGTGGTCACCGTTGAAGCCCCAGGTGGGCGTCTTGGACCCGGCCCTGAACTCCTTGTGCCCCGCCCGCATCGTCAGGTCGAAGACCCGCGTGCCGTCGGCGCGCACCGTCGACGGCGCGAGGGGCGGCACGGCCATCTCGCGGGTGAACTCCGTACCGGCGGTGGACACATCGGCGTCCGAGTAGAGCCAGAGCCCTCCGCCGCCGAGAGCGAGGACGAGGGCGACGGCGGCCGAGCAGAGGACCACCAGGACGCGTTTCACAGGGGACATGCCCTCAGCGTCACGGCCGCCCGTGACCCGCGGCATCGGGGGACGCCCCCAGCCGTCCCCCATCCGTCGCGCCGGCCCCCTCGGGGATGTCCCCCATGCGCGGGCCGGCGCGTGCCGTGCCGTCAGGCGGTACCGGTGGGGGCCGCTTCGTCCTCGGGCGCCGGGCCGTACGTGGCGACGTACTCGCGGGCGTTCTTCAGCAGTTCCGCGTGGAGGGCCTCACCGGCGGCGAGCACCCGGGGCAGCAGCGACCGCTCGGTCGTCTGAGCCCTGAACGCCATCGCCACCGTGACGTCGTGCGCCGGCCGGTGCACGATCTCGACGGGGTCGCCCGAGCGGATCTCGCCCGGCACGATCACCCGCAGATACGCCCCGGAGGCGCCGTTGCCGGTGAAGCGCCTGACCCACCCCTTCTCACCGAGCCGGCCCGCGAACGTACGGCACGGGATACGGCCCGAAGTGACCTCCAGCACCAGCGAGTCGCCGACGCGCCAGCGCTCGCCGATCCTCGCGCCGGTGACGTCCACACCGCTGGTGGTGAGGTTCTCACCGAACACGCCGTTGGCGAGGGCGCGCCCCAACTCCCGTTCCCAGGCGTCGAGATCCTCCCGGGCGAAGGCGTAGACGGCCTGGTCGGACCCGCCGTGGTGGCGCAGATCGCAGACCGCGTCGCCCGCCAGGCCGCTCCCGCCCTGTCCCTTGGGACCCGGGTCCGCCACCCGGACGGGCCCGTCGGCCGGGCGCTTGTCGATCCCGGTCGTGCCGCCCGGCGCATCGGAGTAGTCGACGGCCTTGGGCCGCCCGAGGTTCACGGTCAAGAGCTTCATGTCCGGCACGCTAATCGACCGCGCCTCAAAGTTTCCTCGGGATTATCGGACCTTCCTCCAAGAGTCGCTTATGCTGGGTGGGTGATCGAAGCCCGCCACCTCCGTGTCCTGCGCGCCGTCGCCGCCACCGGCTCGTTCTCCGCGGCCGCCCGCGAACTGGGCTGCACGCAGCCCGCGGTCAGCCAGCAGATGAAGGCGCTCGAGAGCTCCGTGGGCACCCCGCTGCTGATCCGGACCGGCCGCGAGATGCGCCTCACCCAGGCCGGTGAAGCCCTCGTCCGGCACGCGTCCGGCATCCTCGCCGGGCTCACCGCCGCGGAGGAGGAGGTCGCGGCGATCGCCGGCCTCCGGGCCGGCCGGGTGCGCCTCGTCTCGTTCCCCAGCGGCAGCTCCACCCTGGTCCCCACCGCGCTCGCCGCCCTGCGCGCGGCCCACCCCGGCACGCGCGTCTCCCTCGTCGACGCCGAGCCGCCGCGCTCCGTCGAGATGCTGCGCGACGGCGACTGCGACGTGGCGCTCGCCTTCCGGTACGGGGCGGCGTCCGGCGCGGCCGGGGCGTCCGGTGCGGAGTCGGAGTGGGCAGACCTGGAGGTGCGGCCCCTGCTCACCGACCGGCTCGTCGGCCTGGTGCCCGAGGGTCACCGCCTCGCCGGAGCGGCCTCCGTCGCCATCGCCGACCTCGCCGAGGAGTCGTGGATCGCCGGCTGCCCGCGTTGCCGCCGGCAGCTCGTGGACGCCTGCGAGGAGGCGGGCTTCACCCCGCGCATCGACTTCGCCACCGACGACTATCCCGCGGTGATCGGCCTGGTCGGCGCGGGGCTGGGTGTCGCCGTACTGCCGGAGCTGGCGCTGGAGTCGGTACGGCCCAAGGGCGCCCGGCTGGTGACGGTCGAACCGGCCGTCGACCGCGAGATCGTGGCGCTGACCCTGCCGGACCTGGCCCATGTCCCCGCGGTCTCCGCGACGCTGACGGAACTGGCGCGGGCGGCGTCGCGCTGAGGTCTGCGTCTTCCGGGCGCGGCCCGGTGGGTCCGGGTTCAGGGTTTCCGGGCGTGGCCCGGTGGGTCGGGGTTCCGGGCGTGGCCAGGCCGGTCCGGGTTCACGTTTCCGGGCGGGACCAGGTCGGTCCGGGCTGCGGCGTCGGTCTCCTGGTCCGGGTCCGGGTCCGTGTCGTTCGGTGTCCGGGTGCCGGGTGCCGGGTGCCGGGTGCCGGGTGCCGGGTGCCGCGGGTCCGGGCGCGGCCGGGTGGGTCGGGGGTCGTGCGTGGATCTGCCCCGGTCCGGGTGGACGTGGTGTCCGGGCGCTGCTCCGAGGGCATGTCCGGGACTGCATTCCCGTACCTGCCCCGCCCGGGGCTTGTGACGCCTTACGTCCCGAACACGCCCTCTGCGCGTCCCCCTGCCCCGGGGCGGCGGATTCGGCCCCGCCGGTGGGCAGCTGCGGGGCGGAGGCCGGTACCACGAGCGCCGGGCGCATCCAGCCCGCTGGGCCTCAGGGGGAGGGTGAGGCGCGGAGTCGCCGCGAAGCGGCCCCCGGTCTGGGGAGGCCGGGGGCCGAGTGGTCGGGGCGGTCGGGGCGGTCGGGGCAGATCGCCGGCCGCGCGGGCACGCGGTGATGCAGGAACGTTTCTCCCATTGGGGCGTACGGCGACCGCGTCAGCCGTGCCCCGCGCTTGTCGCGGGAACCAGCCGGTGGCGTGCCCGTCCCATGAGTTCCTCGCGCTCGTCCTCCGTCAGTCCGCCCCAGACGCCGTAGGGCTCGCGTACGGCCAGCGCATGCGCCGCGCACTCGGCCCGTACCGGGCACCTCATGCAGACCTCCTTCGCCGAGTTCTCGCGCGCGCTGCGCGCCGCGCCTCGCTCGCCCTCCGGGTGGAAGAAGAGCGAGCTGTCGACCCCACGGCATGCCGCGAGGAGCTGCCAGTCCCACAGATCGGCGTTGGGTCCGGGAAGGCGAGAGAAATCTGCCATGGCGCATGTCCCCTTGAAACCGTGCTGGGTGGATACAGGACCAGGTCGGAAACGGGCGGGACGCCGACCGGACGTGCGCCGGATCCGGCACCAGCACCGTGCCAACGACCGTACATCTGCTGTGTAAGTAGATGTAAATATGACTCATTGCGAATCTAGCCATAGACACCGGAAAAAGGGAAGAAAAGCCGCTGAATGGGGCAGGGCCCGCATCCGCCGGTGCACGGGTGCTCCGCCCGTGCGGTGTGAAACCTCGGTGGAGTCCCGTCGGGCCCTCGCGGCCCGGTGGAACCGGCGATCACGCCCGCCGGTCGGCCCCTCACGCAGCGTGCGGAAGTGCTGCGTACGACCCGTAACTCTTTCGAGTGACCGTCGTTGAGAGTGCGGAGGCGGTTGAAGGAACAAGCGCTCGGGCACATGTCCGAGAGCGTTCAACCGCACAGGTGAAGAAACGTACCCAGCCTGGAGGCTCAAGGTGACGCGCATCAGCTGCGGAGGGCGGCCATGACATCCGTCCTCGTCTGCGACGACTCCCCGCTTGCCCGAGAGGCGCTCCGCCGCGCGGTCGCGACCGTGCCCGGCGTCGAGCGCGTGACGACCGCGGCCAACGGCGAGGAAGTCCTCCGCCGCTGGGGCGCCGATCGTTCGGACCTGATTCTGATGGACGTACGCATGCCCGGACTGGGCGGCGTCGAGACGGTGCGCCGGCTGCTCTCCGCCGACCCGGGCGCCCGGATCATCATGCTGACCGTCGCGGAGGACCTCGACGGTGTCGCACTCGCGGTCGCCGCCGGCGCCCGCGGCTATCTGCACAAGGACGCGTCGCGCGCCGAGCTGCGCGCGACCGTCACCCAGGCGCTCGCCGATCCCACGTGGCGGCTTGCGCCGCGCCGGCTCCGGTCGGCCGAGATGGGCGCCGCGCCCACGCTCACCGCGCGTGAGATCCAGGTCCTCGAGGGCATGAGCCACGGCCGCTCCAACGCGGAGATCGGGCGCGAGCTCTTCCTCTCGGAGGACACGGTGAAGACGCACGCCAGGCGGCTGTTCAAGAAGCTCGGCGCCTCGGACCGGGCGCACGCCGTGGCGCTCGGATTCCGCTGGGGCCTGGTGCGCTGAGGGCCGCAGGAACGGGACGGCGCGGGATGACGGATGCCCGAGGGCATCCGTTTCCCGCGTGATGCCGCATCCTTGAGGGTGTGGAGTTCCTCGGGGACGAGTCGGTCGAGCGGGAGGGGAGGGCGCAGGAGATGAGTTCCGGCGCACCTGCTCATAACGCTTCGGTGCACAACACGGGACGCGGTGCCGCGGACGATCGCGGTCCAGGGCACCATGGACCGATGCGCGACGACGAGGCGGTGACCGCCCAGGGGGCCATCGGGGCACTCGTGCACCGTGCCGTCGACGGCGACGAACAGGCGACGCACGACCTGCTGGCCCATGTGCATCCGCTCGCGCTGCGTTTCTGCCGCTCGCGCCTGAGCCGGCTGCCGGGTGACGCGCGGCACTTCGTCGAGGATCTCGCCCAGGAGGTCTGCGTCGCGGTGCTGATGGCGCTGCCGCGCTACAAGGACACCGGGCGGCCCTTCGAGGCCTTCGTCTTCGCCATCGCGTCCCACAAGGTCGCCGATCTGCAGCGGGCGGCGATGCGCCATCCGGGGTCGACGGCCGTGCCGTCCGACGAGATGCCGGAGCGGCCGGACGACTCGCTCGGTCCGGAGGAGCGGGCGCTGCTCAGCGACGACGCCGAGTGGGCCAAGAGGCTGCTCGCCAATCTGCCGGAGAACCAGCGCGAGCTGCTGGTGCTCAGGGTCGCCGTCGGGCTGACCGCGGAGGAGACGGGTCAGATGCTGGGGATGTCGCCCGGCGCCGTCCGGGTCGCACAGCACCGTGCGCTCAGCCGGCTGCGGGCGCTGGCCGAGCAGTGAACGGGTCGCCGGCGTCCTCCGTATGACTCCCGTGACGACTGTCGTGCGAACGTCCAAAGCTTTTCATCGATCTTGGTCGTGGAATGAGACGGCGTCTCGGGCCGTTAGCATGGACATCCGCAGGGATCAAGGCCATTTGGGGAAGGTGTCATGACCAACGTCGACGGAGTGCCCGAGAAATTCGCGACACTCGGGCTGACCTACGACGATGTGCTTCTGCTGCCGGGTGCGTCGGAAGTGCTGCCCAACGCGGTCGACACCTCGTCCCGTGTCTCGCGGAACGTCCGGGTGAACATCCCGCTGCTCTCGGCGGCGATGGACAAGGTCACCGAGTCCCGCATGGCGATCGCGATGGCGCGCCAGGGCGGCGTGGGCGTGCTGCACCGCAATCTGTCCATCGAGGACCAGGTGAACCAGGTCGACCTGGTCAAGCGTTCCGAGTCCGGCATGGTCACCGATCCGATCACGGTGCACCCCGATGCCACGCTCGCCGAGGCCGACGCCCTGTGCGCCAAGTTCCGCATCAGCGGAGTGCCGGTCACGGACGCCGCGGGCAAGCTGCTGGGCATCGTGACCAACCGCGACATGGCCTTCGAGACGGTCCGTACGCGCCAGGTGCGCGAGGTCATGACCCCGATGCCGCTGGTCACCGGCAAGGTCGGCATCTCCGGCGTGGACGCCATGGAGCTGCTGCGTCGTCACAAGATCGAGAAGCTTCCGCTGGTCGACGACGCGGGCATCCTCAAGGGCCTGATCACGGTCAAGGACTTCGTCAAGGCCGAGCAGTACCCGAACGCGGCGAAGGACGCCGAGGGCCGGCTGCTCGTCGGCGCGGCCGTCGGCGCCAGCCCGGAGGCCCTGGAGCGGGCCCAGGCGCTGGCCGGCGCGGGCGTCGACTTCCTGATCGTCGACACCTCGCACGGGCACAACAGCAACGCCCTCGACTGGATGGCGAAGATCAAGTCGAGCGTCGGCGTCGACGTCATCGGCGGCAACGTGGCCACCCGTGACGGCGCCCAGGCCCTGATCGACGCGGGCGTGGACGGCGTCAAGGTCGGTGTCGGACCCGGGTCCATCTGCACCACCCGCGTGGTCGCCGGCATCGGCGTCCCGCAGGTCACCGCGATCTACGAGGCGGCGCTGGCCGCCCGGGCGGCGGGCGTCCCGGTCATCGGCGACGGCGGCCTGCAGTACTCCGGCGACATCGGCAAGGCCCTCGCGGCCGGCGCCGACACGGTCATGCTGGGCAGCCTCCTCGCCGGCTGCGAGGAGTCCCCCGGCGAGCTGCTCTTCATCAACGGCAAGCAGTTCAAGTCGTACCGGGGCATGGGTTCGCTCGGCGCCATGCAGTCGCGCGGCCAGGGCCGCTCGTACTCCAAGGACCGCTACTTCCAGGCGGAGGTGGCCTCCGACGACAAGCTCGTCCCCGAGGGCATCGAGGGCCAGGTGCCCTACCGCGGTCCGCTCTCCGCGGTGCTCCACCAGCTGGTCGGCGGTCTGCGGCAGACGATGGGCTACGTCGGGGCGGCCTCCGTCGACGAGATGGAGAGCAAGGGCCGGTTCGTGCGGATCACCTCGGCGGGTCTCAAGGAGAGCCACCCGCACGACATCCAGATGACGGTCGAGGCGCCGAACTACAGCAGGAAGTAGTCCGATACGTGCCAGGGGCGGTCCCGGGGGTTGCCGGGGCCGCCCCTCACGTGTGCGTCGGGGATACTGGTAGCGCACTGGCGCAGATGCAGAAGGAAAGGCCACACACGTGACTGAGATCGAGATCGGGCGCGGCAAGCGCGGCCGCCGGGCGTACGCGTTCGACGACATCGCCGTCGTACCGAGCCGGCGTACGCGGGACCCGAAGGAGGTCTCGATCGCCTGGCAGATCGACGCCTACCGCTTCGAGCTGCCCTTCCTGGCCGCTCCGATGGACTCCGTGGTCTCCCCGCAGACCGCCATCCGGATCGGCGAGATGGGCGGCCTGGGCGTACTGAACCTCGAGGGCCTGTGGACCCGGTACGAGAACCCGCAGCCGCTGCTCGACGAGATCGCCGAGATGGACGAGGCGAACGCCACCCGCAGGCTGCAGGAGATCTACGCGGCTCCCATCAAGGAGGAGCTGATCGGGCAGCGCATCAAGGAGGTGCGTGACTCCGGTGTCGTCACCGCCGCCGCGCTCTCCCCGCAGCGCACCGCGCAGTTCTCGAAGGCCGTCGTCGACGCGGGCGTCGACATCTTCGTCATCCGCGGCACGACTGTCTCCGCCGAGCACGTCTCCGGCGCCGCCGAGCCGCTGAACCTGAAGCAGTTCATCTACGAGCTCGACGTCCCGGTCATCGTCGGCGGCTGCGCCACGTACACCGCGGCGCTGCACCTGATGCGCACCGGCGCGGCGGGTGTCCTGGTGGGCTTCGGCGGCGGCGCCGCGCACACCACCCGCAACGTGCTGGGCATCCAGGTCCCGATGGCGACCGCCGTCGCCGACGTGGCCGCGGCCCGCCGCGACTACATGGACGAGTCCGGCGGCCGGTACGTGCACGTCATCGCGGACGGCGGCGTCGGCTGGTCCGGCGACCTGCCGAAGGCGATCGCCTGCGGCGCCGACGCGGTCATGATCGGCTCGCCGCTGGCCCGCGCCACGGACGCGCCGGGCAAGGGCCACCACTGGGGCATGGAGGCCGTCCACGAGGACGTGCCGCGCGGCAAGCTGGTGGACCTGGGCATCGAGGGCACCACGGAGGAGATCCTCACCGGTCCCTCGCACACCCCGGACGGCTCGATGAACTTCTTCGGCGCCCTGCGCCGCGCGATGGCGACGACGGGCTACAGCGAGCTCAAGGAGTTCCAGCGCGTCGAGGTCACGGTGGCGGACTCGCAGCACAGCCGCTGACGCCGTGGGCAGTCAAGGGGCCTGACGCACCGGCAGGTGCGTCGGGCCCCTTCGTCATGCTCTGGTTGCTGCCACCTCCCCCCGCCCTGGGGAGCGGGAGGCTCAGATCTTGATCAAAGCGGATTGCCGGGCCGCCAGCAGGTAGTTACCGACGAGTAGGGTCCTTCGCGTACGGAGAGTCGACCCGGGGGAACGGGATCAGCGGCCGTACGAGTCCGCCTGCCACCGGCGGCGGACGACTGAAACGAGGGGAATAGACGAGGAGGGCAGGACGCGCACGCGTGGGGCCCGGCATCGTCCGATGCCGGGCCCCACTCGGTTCGCAGGGTCAGCCCGCGACCTTCTTGGTGATGGTGTAGCCCGCGACACCCGAGATGCCCAGGAAGAGATAGGTCATGGCCTCCGCCTCTTCCTTCCAGGCTTCGATCAGGTCGCCGAGGTTCGACGTCAGGATCTCGGTGACGGTCAGCGGGTCGGGCGTGGCCTCCGACCACCAGCTGATCATCAGGGCGAAGCCGAAGAGCTGGCCGCAGAAGACGGCGACCAGCGCCAGCGGGACTCCGATCAGCGGCAGGATCGGGTTCCGGCCGCCGACCTTGCCGAGCGCGAAGCCGACGAGCGCGCCGACGGCGAGGGCGGCGTAGCCGATCTCCGTGTAGCTGCCGTCCTCGTTCGCCAGCGCGCGCATCACGCCGCCGTAGACGAGGGTGCCGACGACGGCGGCCGCGAGGCCGGCTGCGAGGCCGAGGCCGAGGTTGTTGCGGACCGGGGCCGGCGGCGGGGCGGGCGCGAACTGGTCGCCACCGGCGAACGGGTTGCCGGACGGCGGCGGGACGGGCTGGCTCATGGTGGAACTCCCCCTGGGATGAACGCGTCGCACGATCGTGCGAGCGGCGGTCCCGGAGACTAGCAGCCCGGTCCGACGGAACGACATTCGGTTATGTGACCGTTGTGAGGGCGGCGTCGGGTCCCGAAAGGGCGTCAGAGGCGGTGCGCCGCGCCCGCCGGAGTCGCCCCCCTTGTGTCCAGCAGGAGTTGGGCCTTCACGGCGAGGCCCTGGAGGTCGTAGGTGCGGTGGTGTTGCACCAGGACCGTCAGATCGGCGGCGGCGGCCGCCTCGTACAGCGAGTCGGCGCGGGGGACGGGGAGTTCGCCGACGCGCCAGTCCGGGACGTAGGGGTCGTGGTAGCTGACGGACGCGCCCAGGTCCATCAGGCGGCGGGCGATCTCGGTGGCCGGGGAGCTCTGGAGGTCGGCGAGGTCCGGCTTGTAGGTGACGCCGAGGAGCAGGACGCGGGCGCCGCGGGCCGACTTGCCGTGTTCGTTGAGGAGCGTGGCGCAGCGGCGGACGACGTACTGCGGCATCCGGGTGTTGATCTCCTGGGCGAGGCCGACCATGCGCAGGGCGCGGCCCGGGGCGTGACCGGGGTCGAGGGGGACGCCGTGGCCGCCGACGCCGGGGCCCGGGCGGAAGGCCTGGAAGCCGAAGGGCTTGGTCTCGGCGCAGCGGATGACGTCCCAGAGGTCGACGCCGAGATCGTGGCAGAGCACCGCCATCTCGTTGACCAGCGCGATGTTGACGTGCCGGAAGTTGGTCTCGAGGACCTTGACGGTCTCTGCCTCGCGCAGGCCGCGGGCGCGGACCACCTTGTCGGTCAGCCGGGCGTAGAACGCGGCCGCGGACTCCGTGCAGGCGGGGGTCAGTCCGCCGATGACCTTCGGGGTGTTGGCGTAGCCGTGGGTCCGGCGGCCGGGGTCGGTGCGGCCGGGGGAGTAGGCCAGGTGGAAGTCCCGGCCCGCGCGCAGTCCGGAGCCCTCTTCGAGCAGGGGCCGCAGGAAGTCCTCCGTGGTGCCGGGCTCGACGGCCGACTCCAGCAGGACCGTGGTGTGCGGCCGTAGCCGGGACGCGAGCGCCCGTGCGGCGTCGGCGAGCGGCGTCAGGTCCAGCGCGCCGTCCGCGCCCAAGGGTGTGGGGGAGCAGATGACGGCGGTGCGTACGCGGCCGAGTTCGGCCGGGTCGGTGACGTTGCGGAACCCGCCGGAGAGCATGCGCCGGATGTCGGCGGCCGTCACTCCGGCGGTGGGTTCCGTGAGCCGGCGTGGGTCGGGGTCGTAGCCGATGGTTTCGATGCCTGCGGCCACGGCGGCCTGGGCGAGCGGCAGACCGAGGTGGCCGAGTCCGATGACGGCGAGATCGGCGGGCATGGCTGTAGCCGTCCTTCCCGTAGCCGATGGGGACAGTGAGCGCAAGCCCTGTGGGCAGAACAGGCAGGCGCAATGTCAGACTAGGCGTAAATATGACCGTTCTGTCGGATTGTGGGCTCGTGGCCGTCCGAGTGTTATCCACAGGCGGTGGCTGAAGTCGGCGACTGCGGACAGAATCGACGTGTGAGTGCGACGTTGTGAGACCGACCGCAGGACACGCACGGGGGCGACGGGAGGCAGCAGTGAGGACAGCGACACTGGGACCCGCGGAGCGCGCGGAAGCGCTGGCCGGGATGGCCGAGCGGGAACTGGACGTGCTGGTGGTGGGCGCCGGCGTGGTCGGTGCCGGCATCGCGCTCGATTCCGCGACGCGAGGACTTCTCACCGGTCTGGTGGAGGCGCGCGACTGGGCGTCGGGCACCTCCAGCAGGTCGAGCAAGCTGATCCACGGTGGCCTGCGCTATCTGGAAATGCTCGACTTCGCCCTGGTCAGAGAGGCGCTCAAGGAGCGCGGTCTGCTGCTGGAGCGGCTGGCCCCGCACCTGGTCAAGCCGGTGCCGTTCCTCTATCCGCTCCAGCACAAGGGCTGGGAGCGGCTGTACGCGGGCTCGGGCGTCGCGCTGTACGACGCGATGTCGGTGTCGTCGGGCCACGGGCGGGGGCTGCCCGTCCACCGCCACCTCTCCCGACGGCGCGCCCTGCGCGTCGCGCCCGCCCTGAAGAAGGACGCGCTGGTCGGCGCCCTGCAGTACTACGACGCCCAGATGGACGACGCCCGTTTCGTCACGACCCTGGTGCGTACCGCCGCGAGTTACGGGGCGCAGGTCGCCAGCCGCGCCAGGGTGGTCGGCTTCCTGCGGGAGGGCGAGCGGGTCGTCGGGGCCCGGGTGCGCGACGTCGAGGCCGGGGGGGAGTACGAGATCCGGGCCCGGCAGATCGTGAACGCCACCGGCGTGTGGACCGACGACACGCAGGCGCTGATCGGGGAGCGCGGGCAGTTCCATGTGAAGGCGTCCAAGGGCATCCATCTGGTCGTGCCCAAGGACCGGATCCACTCCACGACCGGGCTGATCCTGCGGACCGAGAAGTCCGTGCTGTTCGTCATCCCGTGGGGACGGCACTGGATCGTCGGCACCACCGACACCGGCTGGGACCTCGACAAGGCGCATCCGGCCGCCTCCAGCGCCGACATCGACTATCTGCTGGAGCACGTCAACGAGGTGCTGGCCGTGCCGCTCACCCGGGACGACGTCGAAGGGGTGTACGCGGGGCTGCGGCCGCTGCTCGCCGGCGAGTCGGACGCGACGAGCAAGCTGTCGCGCGAGCACACGGTGGCGCACCCCGTGCCGGGCCTCGTGGTCGTGGCCGGCGGCAAGTACACGACATACCGGGTGATGGCGAAGGACGCCGTGGACGCGGCGGTGCACGGCCTCGACCAGCGGGTGGCCGAGTGCGTCACCGAGGACACGCCCCTGCTGGGCGCCGAGGGGTACCGCGCCCTGTGGAACGCGCGGGCGAGGATCGCCGCGCGGACCGGCCTCCATGTGGTGCGTGTGGAGCACTTGCTGAACCGCTACGGCGCACTGGCCGAGGAACTGCTCGCCCTCGTCGCCGAGGACCCGACGCTCGGCGATCCGATCACCGGAGCGGACGACTATCTGCGGGCCGAGGTCGTCTACGCCGCCTCGCACGAGGGGGCCCGGCACCTGGACGACGTGCTGACGCGGCGTACGCGCATCTCGATCGAGACGTTCGACCGGGGGACGCGCAGCGCCCGTGAGTGCGCCGAGTTGATGGCTCCGGTCCTCGGCTGGGAGAAGGCGCAGATCGAGAAGGAGGTCGAGCACTACGAGAAGCGGGTGGAGGCGGAACGGGAGTCGCAGCGGCAGCCGGACGACCTGACGGCGGACGCGGCCCGGCTGGGGGCGCCGGAGATCGTGCCGCTCTGACGTGGTCCGTTGACGCCGGGGCCATGGGGACCCCGGCAGGGTCCCGGTGTCCCGCGCGGGCGGCCGGGCACGGTCTCCGCCGACCCTGATACGGCGTAAATCGACCCGGTGCGGGGCCTGTTGGGCGAACGGGGCAGAGCCCCGACCAGTACCGGGGTGGATTTCACGCCGAGTGACGACCTGGTGGGCGGCTCACCCGTGCGTGTCCCGGGTGCCACTGGGTGGACCCGGACGACGTACCGGTCCCGGAGTGAGAGACAATGGGCGCTCTTCCAGGGCGGGTTACCGCATCGCGCGGAGAGCGGCAGGCGCGGGCGAAGATCAGGGATCGCAGAGGGGACGCATGTCGGAGGCTGAGCAGTCGCGGGAGCCCCAGCGGGGGGCCGGCTTCGCCGGCGGGGATGCGGGTTCTGCCGCGGGCGCGGAAGCCGGCCCGGCCGGTGGGGGCGCCGGTTCCGGCTCGGGTGGGGCAGCCTCGGGTACGGCCGTCTCCGCCTCGGCCCCGAAGGCGGTGCGCGAGGACGTTGTGGCCGGTGCGCCGGCCGCTGGAGACGAAGGCACGGACCGCACGGAGGAATCGGGCCCGGACGCCGGTGCGGCTGCGGACACGGGCCTGGGCGCCTCCTCGGACAAGGAAGCCTCGGAGCTTGGCGCGTCGGACGCGGAGGGCAGCGACGACGGGGCCGAGGACGGTTCTGCCGAAGGGAGCGTGACGGAGGCTCAGGACGCCGCCGAGGCGCCAGCGGCGTCGGCGCGCAAGGCGCCGGCCACGCGCGCCTCGGCCGCCTCCGACGAGACGCCGGATGCCGTGGCATCGCTGGGCAAGGACACGACCCCGGCGGACGGCGCGGCGGTGCCCGGCGTACAGCCTTCCGCAGCGGCCGACGAGGAGCCGGAGGACGCGAAGCCGGCCTCGCGGCAGGCTGCGGACGAGCCTGCTGCCGAGAAGCCGCAGGACGCGAAGCCCGCGTCCCAGCAGGCTTCCGACGTGAAGCCGGTCGACGTGAAGCCGGTCGGCCCGATGTCGGCCTCCCCGAAGTCGGTCGGCCAGGCGCCGGAGGACGCCGAGCCTGCCGCACCCGCGCCGCAGGACGCGAAGCCTGCCCCGGTGAAGGCGGCTGCGGCGGAGCCGCCCGCCCGTACCGGGCGCGCGTCCACGGCCGCTGCCGCGAGCGGTGGCAAGGGGCGCGGGGCCACCGGGAGCGACGGGCGGCTGCTCGCCGGGCGTTACCGGCTCGGCGGCGTCCTCGGGCGCGGCGGCATGGGCACGGTGTGGCGGGCGGTCGACGAGACCCTCGGCCGCACGGTCGCCGTCAAGGAGCTGCGCTTCCCCAACAGCATCGACGACGACGAGAAGCGCCGGCTCATCACGCGCACCCTGCGCGAGGCGAAGGCGATCGCCCGTATCCGCAACAACAGTGCCGTGACCGTCTACGACGTCGTCGACGAGGACGACCGCCCGTGGATCGTCATGGAGCTCGTCGAGGGCAAGTCCCTCGCCGAGGTCGTACGGGAGGACGGCGTCCTCACGCCGCGCCGGGCCGCCGAGGTCGGCCTGGCGATACTCGACGTGCTGCGCTCCGCGCACCGCGAGGGCATCCTGCACCGCGACGTGAAGCCGTCCAACGTGCTCATCGGACGCGACGGCCGTGTCGTGCTCACCGACTTCGGCATCGCCCAGGTCGAGGGCGACCCGTCGATCACCTCGACGGGCATGCTCGTCGGCGCCCCGTCGTACATCTCGCCCGAGCGGGCCCGCGGCCACAAGCCCGGCCCGGCGGCGGACCTGTGGTCGCTCGGCGGCCTCCTCTACGCGAGCGTCGAGGGCACCCCGCCGTACGACAAGGGCTCGGCGATCGCGACGCTGACCGCCGTGATGACCGAGCCGCTCGACCCGCCCAAGAACGCGGGCCCGCTGGAGGAGGTCATCTACGGCCTGCTCGCCAAGGACCCCGCCCTGCGGCTGGACGACGCCGGCGCCCGCGCTCTGCTGACCCAGGTGGTGAACGCGCCGGAGCCGCCCGCGGCGCCCGAGCCGTCGCCCGAGGCGACGCGCGTCGTACCGCTGCCGCCCCCGCCCCCCGAACCGCCCGCGGCGGCCCCCGCTGTTCCGAAGGACCCGGCCGCCGACCGGCTGCGGGGCGCGCTCCGTTCCGTACGCAACGCGGCCGCCGCCGTGAAGACGGAGTCGAAGCAGGAGGCCGCGCCTGCCCCGGTCGGCAGGCCCGCGCCGGCGCGCGCTCCGCTCACCGACGTCGTGCCGCGCCGCACGCTGGTGATCATCGCGGTCGTCGCCGTGCTCGCCGTGCTGTCCACGGTGCTGGTCTTCACCCTCGGCGGTGACGACGACCCGGCCAACCAGGGCAAGGGCAAGGACGACACGGCCGCGTCCGCCGGCTCCAGTGCCGGCGGCGGGGAGGACAAGGCCACCGCGGGTACGGGCGGCGACGCGAGCCCCGGCGGCGACGACGACACCGGCAAGGGCGACGACGCGGGCAAGGACGACACGGACGGCGGCACCGGTTCGCCCGACGGCACGCCCTCCGGCAAGCCCAAGGGCGACGACACGGTCGGCGGCACCCTGCCGGCCGGCTATGTGATGGTCTCCAACGACCGCTGGCACTTCACGATGGCCATGCCCAAGAACTTCAAGCTCACGGGCGTGGCGGGCCAGAACTCGGGCGGCAAGTTCAGCGTCGACGGCGGGACGCCGCGGGTCCAGGTGGACTTCAACAACAGTCCGAAGGACGACGCCGCCGCCGCATGGTCGGCCGCGGTCGCCGGTGTGAGCGCCACCAGCAACGGTTACAAGCACCTCGGCATAGGCCCGGTCGAGTACAAGGGCTATCCGACCGTCGCTGACTGGAAGTTCGAGCGCAACGAGAACGGCCTGCGGGTACGTATCCTCAACAGGGGCTTCAAGGTCGACGCGAGGCGCGGCTACTCGATCATGGTCACGTGCAAGGCGAGCGAGTGGGACGGCAAGGCGTGCAGGACGCTGCGTGAGACGGCGTTCGCCACGTTCAGCCCCAAGGATTGACCAAGGGCACGTATCGTGAGAGGTCGCGGACGGTACGCAGCCACAAGGGGCCGCTGAGCGACCGGAATTGACGGCTTTCGTGCGTGGTTCCGGTTCCGACCGGGACAGCGCGCTGGTGGGGAGGCGTCGTGGACGACTATGCGGGCAGGGTGCTGGCCGACCGCTACCGCCTGCCGTTGCCGCCCTCCGACGCGTACGAGTTCGCGGAGACCCGTGCGTTCGACACCTACAGCGGCCATGAAGTCCTGGTGCGGCAGGTCCCGCTGCCCGAGGTCGTGGACGCGGAGGTGCTCGACGGGGACGGCCTCGCCGGGACCGCCGTGCCCCGGCAGGCCCGGGGCGGCGGCAGGGGCGGCACGACGCGGCGGCCCACGGACCCGGCGGTGCTGCGGGCCGTCGAGGCGGCGCAGGCGGCCGCGCAGATCCCCGACCACCCCCGGCTGGACCAGGTCTTCGACGTCTTCGCCGAGGACGGCTCGCTGTGGATCGTGAGCGAGCGGGTCTCGGCCCGGCCGCTGGCCGCACTGCTCGCGGAGAAGCCCCTCACCCCGTACCGGGCGGCCGAGGTCGCCTCCGACGTGCTGACCGCGCTGCGTGTCCTGCACGCGCACGGCTGGACCCACCGCAACATCACCGTGCGCACCGTGCTCGTCTGCGACGACGGACGCGTCGTGCTGACCGGACTGGCGTCCGGCGCGGCGGAGGAGGCGCTCTGCGGGTACTCGCCCGTGCCGGAGCCGGAGCCGGAGCCGGAAGGGGAGCCGGAACCGGAGCCGGAACCGCAGCCGGAGCACGACCCGGAGCCGGAGCTGGACTTCGAGGACGCCGGCGACGTTGTGGCTCAGCCCGACGGCGGCCCGGCGCCCGGGGGTTCCGGGCACCTGGAGCTGCCCCAGCAGGGCGGACCGCAGGCCGGGGTGCCGGACGTGCGTGCGGCTCGGGCCGGCGCGATCGCGGCGTACCGCGCCGGAGCGCGGGCCGGGGCGCGTACGGGGGAGGGCCGGCGCCACACACAGGACCCGGACGCGGCACGCCGCGACGCCCTGGAGCAGGACGGCCTCGACCCCGACTGGTGGGCGCGCCGGCCCGACGAGGGGCGCCGCGGCCTGCTCGGGCTCGGGGCTGCGGACGAGGACGACGACGCGGAGTTCGAGGAGCCGGACTTCGGCGTCCCGCGTCGGACCGACCTGGACCACGACCGGTACGACCCCGACGACCTGTACCGCCACGACGGCCGGCCGTCCCGCGACCCCGGCGCCGACCGCCGCGACGACCCGGACGGGCAAGGCCCCGGGCCCGCCCGGCTCGCGGGCACCTGGCACGACGCGCCCTTCCCCGGCCGCGAGGGCCCCGGCTCCCTGCCCGTCGGGGGCGGCGGCGGCCCCCGTGGCATCGCCGCCCGGCCCGCCCTGCCGGCTGCGCGCGACCACGACGCGTACCACGACGCGTACCGAGACGACCCGTACGGCGTGCGCCGGGCGGGCGGCGAGCGCGGCGGTGTGCGGCCCGCGTTGCCCGTCGCCCGTACCGACAGCGGTCCCGGCGGGGGCGGCAACAGGCACTCGGGCGGACCGCGGCCCGCTCTCCCCCCGGCGCGTACGGAGAGCGCCGCCGGCGGCAGCTGGCACGGCAGCGGTGACGCCATGCGCGCCGACGCGCAGCGCCGTCCCGCGGCCGGCGGCGCGGCGCCCTCCGGTCACTGGGACGGTGCCGTCGCCGGCGACGGCCCGCCCGCGTACAGCGGCCCCTCCACCCCGCTGGCCGCCGAGCGCGCCCGTCAGGCGCGGATCACCGTCGTCGGCGCCGTCACCGAGCGGTGGGCGCCCGAGCAGGCCGGGCCGGTGCACGAGAACTGGCAGCTGGCCGCGCCGGTCGGTCCGGCCACCGACCTGTGGGCGCTGGGGGCGCTGCTGTACCGGGCCGTACAGGGCCACGCGCCCTATCCGGAGGAGAACGCGGCCGAGCTGGTCCAGCTGGTGTGCGCGGAGCCGCCCGCCTTCGCCGAGGAGTGCGGTCCACTGCGGCCGGTCGTCGAATCGCTGCTGCGTCAGGACCCCACGGAACGCCCCGACTTCGAGGAGCTGCGCGGCTGGCTGCGTTCGCTGGTGCGGTCGGCCCCGGAGCCGGAGGCGGGGATGGACGTCGTGCCGCTGCCGGCCGGCGCGGTCGACGGATCACGGCTGCCGATCGTGCGCCGGCGGGGCGAGCTCGTCCGCAGACGCCGGTCCGGCAGGGCGGACACGGCGCACGGCCGCCACCGCCACAAGAAGCCCAAGGGTGGTCGCGAGCGTGGCCGCGTCCAGGGCGCGGCCCGCGCCGAAGTCGCCCCGCCCGCACGGGCGTACGAGGAGCCGTACGAGGTGCCGCCGCGCGACACGTCGTACCGGGAGCCGTACGGGAATCCGGGACGGAGGCCGCGGGCCCTCGGCCGGACGCTCCTGCTGCTGATCCTGCTCGCCCTGGTGGCCGCGGTCGCCTACGCGGTGCTGTTCATGCCGAAGTCCGGCGAGGAACAGCAGCCGCAGGGGCAGAACACGGGCGGGCAGCCGTCGCAGGCCGGTCCGAGCCCCGGTCGTACGGGCGGCGAGGACAGTCCTGGGCCCACTCCCAGCGGCACCCCCGGGTCGCAGCAGCCCCAGACGTCCGCCCCGGCCGGCGACCTCCCCGACGGGTATGTGCTCCGCGACGACCCGGAGGGCTTCAGGATCGCCGTCGACAAGACCTGGCAGCGCCGGCCGATCAACGACGCCGGCCAAGTCCGCTACGCCGGCGGCGACTTCACCCTCATCGTGGTCCCCGGCAGGGACACCGTGCAGGGGAACGGCGACGACCCGCTGGCCTACCAGCGGGACAAGGAGCCGGAGCTCCAGCCCTTCCGCGACTCGTCGTGGGCCAGTGCGAGCGGGCTGCGCCGCATCGAGGTGGGCGGACGGACCATGGCGGAGGGGCAGTTCACCTGGCAGGACAGCAACGGCCGCGAGGTGTACGTGCGCAACTTCGCGTTCGCCGTCGACGGCGCGTACCACGTGGTCCAGGTGATCGGACCGGACGCGGAGCGTGACAAAGTGACCGAGATCTTCGAGCAGGCCACCGGCAGTTACCGCCCCGGCCCCTGAGTGCGCGACCGCGCACACAACGCGCATCACAGTGCGGTCACTTGAGGCGTCCGAGGTTCCGTGGCCGTACTCCCCGTCCGTAATCTGGCATTCCAAGGAACAGGGCGGGGTACGTGGAACACACTCGAAGTTCAGGCACCGGTCTGCTGCTCGCCGGGCGCTACCGGCTGGGCGAGACCCTCGGACGCGGCGGGATGGGCAAGGTCTGGCGCGCTCATGACGAGGTGTTGCACAGAGTGGTCGCCGTCAAGGAGCTGACGGCGGGTCTGTACGTGTCCGAGGCCGACCGGGCCGTCATGCACGCCCGGACCCAGAAGGAGGCACGGGCGGCGGCGCGCATCAGCCACCCGGGGGTCGTCACCGTCCATGACGTGCTCGAACACGACGCGCGGCCCTGGATCGTCATGCAGTACGTGGACGGGCCCTCGCTCGCGGACGCCGCCAAGGAGCCGGGGCGGGTCGACGAGCGGGAGGCGGCGCGGATCGGTCTCGACGTCCTGCGGGCGCTGGGCGCCGCGCACGCCGCCGGGGTGCTGCACCGGGACATCAAGCCCGCCAACGTACTGCTGGCCAAGGACGGCCGCGCGCTCATCACGGACTTCGGGATCGCGGCCATCGAGGGCGACTCGACGATCACCAGGACGGGCGAGATCGTCGGGTCGATCGACTATCTCGCGCCCGAGCGGGTGCGGGGCCACGACCCGGGGCCGGCCTCCGATCTGTGGTCGCTGGGTGCGACGTTGTTCACCGCGGTGGAGGGGACGTCGCCGTTCCGGCGTTCGTCGCCGCTGGCGACGATGCAGGCCGTGGTGGACGAGGAGCCGCCGGCGCCCGGGCGCGCGGGGCGGCTCGGGCCGGTGATCACGGCGCTGCTGCGCAAGGACCCGGCCGCGCGGCCTTCCGCGGCGGAGGCCGAGCGGATGCTGACCGAGGCCATGGAGGGGCGGGCGTCTGACGCCACGGAGGGGGCGCGCCATCCGGTGCGGGTGCCGACGCAGCGGATGGCGCAGCCGGCTCCGCCGCCACAGTCGGTGACGGCACCGGAGTTCGGTGCGCCGCAGTCGGGCACGGCACCGGAGTTCGGTGCGCCGCAGTTCCGCACGGAGCCGGTGGGCGGGCCCGGCCCCGGCCGTCGCGGCGGCCGGATACGCACGGCGCTGATCGTCGTGGTCCTGGCGGCCGTGGTCGGCGGCGGCGCGGGCCTGGCGATGCAGTACGCGGGCAAGGGCGCCGGGGACGGCGGCAACCGGTCGGCGGACAAGCCCGCCGACGACAGGCCCTCGGCGGGCAAACCTTCCGAGAAGCCCGAGCAGAGCCCGGGCACGGACGCGTCGGGACTGCCGGAGGGCTGGCAGCGCGTCGACGACCCGGAGGGCTTCGTCCTCTGGGTGCCCGACGGCTGGCGGCGCCAGATGGACGGCAACCAGATCGACTACACGCCGGACAACGGCCGGCACCGCATCCGCATCAGCATCGATCCGGCGCCCGACCACGAGAACCCGTACATGCACATGCTCGACATGGAGAAGAGTCTGGAGAAGCGGCTGCCGGACTACGGGCGGGTGCTGCTGCACCCCAACACCTTCCGGGACCAGCCGCTCTCCGCGCTCTGGGAGTTCACCTGGACGGAGGGCACCGAGCATCCCGGCCCGCGGCGGGCGATCGACCAGATGTACTACGAGGACGACGGCACGGAGTACGCCCTCTACATGTCCGGCCCCGCGACGGACTGGACGACGACACGTGAGCAGTTCGACATCATGTTGCGCGGATGGCGGCCTCCGAGTACCTGATAGGCCCTGATCAGGGCTTATGTGCCAGTGATCGCTGGCGCGGTCGTGCACACCTGGTGAAAAGGTGTTACCGACGGGTACCCAAAGTGCTTCGCTACGCCTACTCTCGCCCCCATGACGGACTCGCAGGCCACCGCCACCGCCCTGGGCACCAACCCGACCGCCGCCGCCCCGGCCGGCGCGCGCACCGCCGCCGACGTGGTGACCCCGGAAGTGGTCGCCCGGCTCACCAAGGGCGTCACCGGCTCCGGCCGCACCGCCAACCACACGCCGTTCACCGGCGAACGACTGGCCGAGCTCCCCGAGTCGACGCCCGAGGACGTGGCCGCGGCCTTCGCACGCGCCCGCGCCGCGCAGACCGCGTGGGCCGCCACCCCGGTCCGGGCCCGTGCGGCCGTCCTGCTGCGCTTCCACGACCTGGTCCTCGCCCGCCAGGCGGAGGTCCTCGACCTGATCCAGCTCGAGACCGGCAAGGCCCGGCTGCACGCGCACGAGGAGGTGCTGGCCGTCGCCGTGGCCGCCCGCCACTACGGGCGCAAGGCCCCCTCGTACCTGAAGCCCAAGCGGCACACCGGCGTGGTCCCGGTGCTCACCAGGACGACCGAACTGCGTCACCCGCGCGGCGTGGTGGGGCAGATCGCACCCTGGAACTATCCGCTGGAGCTGTCCGTGGGCGACGCGCTGCCCGCGTTCGTCAGCGGCAACGCCGTCGTCATGAAGCCCGACACCGAGACCGCGCTCACCGCCCTGTGGGCGCGTGACCTGCTGATCGAGGCCGGTCTGCCCGCGGAGGTGTTCCAGGTCGTCCTCGGCGAAGGCCCGGCCGTCGGACCCGAGGTCGTGAAGCACGCCGACTACGTCTCCTTCACCGGCTCCACCCGCACCGGCCGCGAGGTGGCGCAGGGCGCGGCCGCCCGCCTGGTGGGCGTCTCTCTCGAGCTCGGCGGCAAGAACGCCATGCTGGTGCTCCACGACGCCGACGTGGAGAAGGCCGCCGCCGGCGCCGTACGCGCCTGCTTCTCCTCCGCCGGCCAGCTCTGCATCTCCATCGAGCGGCTGTACGTGCACGAGTCGATCGCCGACGACTTCGTCGAGCGGTTCGCCGCCCGTACCAAGGCCATGCGGCTCGGCAACTCCCTCGCCTACGGCGCCGACATGGGCTGCCTCGTGGGCGAGCGCCAGCTCGAGACCGTGACCCGCCACGTCGAGGAGGCCGTCGCCAAGGGCGCCAGGCTCGTCGCGGGCGGAGTCGCCCGGCCCGACATCGGCCCGCTGTTCTACGAGCCCACCATCCTCGACGGCGTCGAGGCGCCGATGGCCGTGTGCACGGAGGAGACCTTCGGACCGGTCGTCTCCGTCTACCGCTTCACCGACGAGGACGACGTTATCGAGCGGGCCAACGCCACCCCGTACGGCCTCAACTCCAGCGTCTGGACCAAGGACGGCCGGCGCGGTCACGCCGTCGCCGCCCGGCTGCGCTCCGGCACCGTCAACATCAACGAGGGCTACGCACCGGCGTACGGCAGCGTCCAGTCCCCGATGGGCGGCATGAAGGACTCCGGCCTCGGCCGGCGCCACGGCTCCGAGGGCATCCTCAAGTACACGGAGGCGCAGACCGTGGCCCAGCAGCGGCTCATGCCGCTCGCCCCGTCGTTCGGCATGGACGACGAGAAGTACGCCGCGTTCATGAGCACCAGCCTCAGGGCGATGAAGGCCCTGCGCCTGCGCTGACAGGCCCCACCTGCGAACCCGCCGCCCCCCGTCCCCTGACGCCCGCACATTTCACGAGGAGAGCCATGTCAGAGGTACCCCCTGCCCGGAACGAGGACGCGGGCGCCGGCGAAGCGTACGACTACGACGTGCTCGTCGTGGGCTCCGGCTTCGGCGGCTCCGTCTCGGCGCTGCGCCTCACCGAGAAGGGCTACCGGGTCGGCGTGCTCGAGGCCGGCCGGCGCTTCACCCGCGAGTCCCTGCCGAAGAACTCCTGGGACCTGCGCAACTACCTCTGGGCCCCTGCCCTCGGCCTGTTCGGCATCCAGCGCATCCATCTGCTCGGCAAGGTGATGGTGCTGGCCGGAGCGGGCGTCGGCGGCGGTTCGCTCAACTACGCCAACACCCTCTACGTCCCGCCAGCGCCGTTCTTCGACGACCCGCAGTGGAAGGACATCACCGACTGGCAGGACGAGCTCCAGCCGTACTACGACCAGGCACGCCGGATGCTCGGCGTGCGGCTCAACCCGACGACGACGCCCTCCGACGTCCACCTGAAGGCGACCGCGGAGGCGATGGGCGTCGGCGACAGCTTCCACATGGCCCCCGTCGGCGTGTTCTTCGGCGACGGCGAGGACGCCGACGGCACGGTGAAGGCCAGGCCCGGCGAGGAGGTCGCCGACCCGTACTTCGGCGGCGCGGGCCCCTCCCGCAAGGCGTGCAGCGAGTGCGGCGAGTGCATGACGGGCTGCCGTCACGGCGCGAAGAACACCCTCAACGAGAACTATCTGTACCTCGCGGAGAAGGCGGGCGCCGTCGTCCACCCGATGACGTCCGTCGTCGCCGTCACCGAGGACTCCCGTGGCGGCTTCGCGGTCCGGACCCTGCCGAGCGACAACCGGCGCAAGGGCAAGGGCCGTACGTTCACCGCCCGCCGGGTCGTCATCGCCGCCGGCACGTACGGCACGCAGACGCTGCTGCACCGGATGAAGGACGGCGGACTGCTGCCGCATCTGTCGGCGCGGCTCGGCGAGCTGACCCGCACCAACTCCGAGGCACTGGTGGGCGCGCAGACCGACAACCGGCGCTACCGCAAGCGCCACGGCGCGGACAGGGTCGACTTCACCCGCGGCGTGGCCATCACCTCGTCCATCCACCCCGACGAGAACACCCACATCGAGCCCGTCCGCTACGGCAGGGGCTCGAACGCGATGGGCGGCATGACCGTCCTCCAGGTCCCCTACCGGGTCAAGGGCCGGGTCGCCGGCTGGCTCGGCAACATGGCGAGGCACCCCTGGCTCGCGATGCGCGCGCTCTCCAACCGGCGCTGGTCGGAGCGGACCATCATCGGTCTGGTCATGCAGTCCCTCGACAACTCGCTGACCACATACCGCAAGCCGAAGGGCCTCGGCAAGGGCCTGCTCACCGCCCGCCAGGGCCACGGCGCGCCGAACCCGACGCAGATCCCCGAGGCGACGCGGGCGGCCTCGCTGCTCGCCGAGGAGATCAACGGCTTCGCCGGCTCGAACATCGGCGAACTGATGGGCACCCCGCTCACCGCGCACTTCCTGGGCGGCTGCCCGATCGGCGACTCCCCGCGGACCGGCGTGATCGACCCGTACCACCGGCTGTACGGGCACCCCGGCATCTCGGTCGTCGACGGCGCCGCGGTCTCGGTGAACCTGGGCGTCAACCCGTCGCTGACCATCACCGCCCAGGCGGAGCGGGCGATGTCCTTCTGGCCCAACAACGGCGACGAGGACCCGCGGCCGGCGCAGGACGCGCAGTACCGGCGGCTGTCCCCGGTCGCACCGAAGTCCCCGGCCGTTCCGGACGAGGCGTTCGGCGCGCTGAAGCTTCCGTTCCTCGGCATGCCGGCGGTCCCGCCGAAGAAGTGACCCCGCTCCGGGCGCGCTTCGGATGCGGTTCGGCCGCGCTTCGGACGCACGAAGGCCGCTGCACCCCCCTCCGAGTGCAGCGGCCTTTGTGGCTTCGGGGGCCTGAACGCCAGGCGTCAGGCGTCAGCCGTTACGCGGTGGCGTCACCACGGCGGCGCTTCATGGCGAAGACCACACCGGCGCCGGCGAGGACGGCGATGCCGCCGATCGCGCCGATCACGGGCAGGCTCGAGTCGGAACCGGTCTCGGCGAGGTTGCCGGTGACCGGGAGTTCCTTGACGCCGCCCTGCGGCTTCGGGTCCGGGCCCTTGTCGTCCGGCTTGCCCTTGCCCGGCTTGGCCTCGCCCGGGGTCTCGTTCGGGGTGCCCGGCTTCAGGACGGTGAAGTCGGCCCAGGCGCCCGCGTTCTCGGCGATGCACTCCTGGCCCTCGACGTCACCGAGGTAGCCGCCGGAACCGATGGCGTAGCTGTCGCCGGCAGGCGCGTCCTTCGCGATGCTGACACGGAGGTCGATCTTCACGAAGTCCTGGGACTTCATGGTCTCGACGCCCCAGAAGTAGTCACCCGCGTACGACTCGTCGCCGATCCGCTCCCACTTGTCGGTGCCGGGGAGGCGGAACTGCAGCTCGACGTGCTTGCTGAGCCACTTGTCCTCGTCGACCTCGTAGTTCTCGACCTCGGCGTAGAAGGCGACCTCCTTGAGGTCGGCCTTCGAGTCGTTGGTGATGGTGAGGTTGAAGTCCTCCCAGCCGCTGCCGGCGACGATCTTGGCAGGCAGCCCGGAGAGCTTGAGGCCGAGCGCCTTCTCCTCGAAGTTCTCGTCCAGCTCCTCGCAGTACGGCGGGAACTCCTCGTCGGGGTTCTCCTCGTCCTCCGGGGTCTTCCCCTCCTCCGGGGTCTTCCCGTCGGTTCCCTCGCCCGGGGTCTTCTCTTCCAGGGTTCCCTCGCCGGGGGTGCCGGCCTCGGGCTTGTCCTCTGTCTTCGTCTCACCGGCAGTGCCGGCGTCCGGAGTGGTTCCGTCCGGCGTCTGCTCGCCGGAGGTGTCCGGCGTCGTGGTGTCCGGCGTCTGCGTGCCGGTGGTGTCGTCGGCCGGGTCTTCGGTGCCCGGGGTGTCGGAGCCCGTCTCGGTGGAGACCGGGGGCGTGCTGGTCGTCGCGTACGCAGCCGGCGCCGCCAGGAAGGTGGCGGGTGCGATGACGGCCGTCGCGGCAGCGAGGGCCATGGCGCGGCGAAGCTTCATTGAGACCTCAGTGAAGTCTGGGTACCGCGGGAGGCGGCACGAAGGCTGATTCGGAACCTCCCGGGCACCACCTGGGTGCGAACACGTGAGGTCGTTGTTACGCATGCATGACCTGCGACGAGGGGGATTGGTTGCACGCAGACTCACGGGATCTTTATGTGACCTGCGCCACGGCCTGCCTTCATGGCTCGAACGAGATGAATCCGTGATCGCCCGCCGTGCAACGTTCCGCGCGGGCGCGCGGTCACATGATCGAGGTGTCACCCCAAGTGGCTCCCGCTGTACCGGAGGAAGAGAGTGGACATCAGACGCGTATCCGTACGTTCTTCGTGGCGCCGGACGGCACTTGCCGGCCTGGCTGCCATGGCGGTCGCCGCCGTGGGGGTCACGGGAACCGCGCACGCCGAGGAAGCCCCGGTGCCGGTCACCATCAAGGGGACCGACAAACTCGACCTGTCGCTGAGCGGCGGCAACGTCGATCCGACCGAGCACAACGTCGAGATCAGGGTCGAGGGCCCGGGAGGGTACGACCCGGACGTCGAGCCGAACCCGGCGCCGATCCCGTCGGAGGGCTACTCGATCACCATCGACGCCACCGAACTCGCGGGCTTCGCCGACGTCGAGCTGCCCTGTGAGGCGGACGGGCTGATCGCGGTCTGCACGTCCGACACCCTCTACCCCGGTGACGTGCTCAACCCGAACTACGACCTCCGGGTCGAGGTCACGGACGAGAGCAAGGCGGGCGACTTCGGCAAGATCAGGGTGACCGGCCAGGGCAACGGCCTCACCTTCGACGAGCACACCGTCGACGTGCTCGTCGGCGGCCCCGAGCTCCGGATGAAGCAGCTGCCGGCCGAACCCGCGGGCTTCGCCGCGGGCGACACGTACACGGCGCCGCTCGGCTTCCGCAACGTCGGCAGCATGGCGGCCGACGGCGTGGTGCTCCGCTTCTCGGGCAGCCGCGGACTGTCGTTCCCCGCCACGTACGAGAACTGCGAGTACGCCGAGGAGAACAAGGACGACCTGGTCCACTACCGCAAGGTCGTCCTCTGCTCCTTCGAAGGCACTTTTGGGCCCGGTGAGAGCTGGCAGCTCAGCGAGCCGGTGAAGGTGAGGACCGCGGCCTTCGCGCTGCGCGACATCTTCTCCTACCGCTTCACGGCCGTCTCCCCGAAGCAGGCGGAGCAGCTGCGCGCGGGCCTCGTTTTCCGCGCCGGTACCGGTGCCGCGCTCACTCTGAAGCCGGCGCAGGAGGCCAGGTCCGGTGAGTACGTGCGGTACGCCGAGCGCGACTTCCCCACGAAGAACACCTATGACCTCGACCTGTCCGGCGGCCGCGCCGACGGCGCCAAGGGCGAGACGGTCAAGGTCGACGTCCGGCTGAGCAACCACGGTCCGGCGTGGATCGGTGCGCTGCGCTCGGGCGGGGAGCCGTTCAGCTTCACGGTCAACGTGCCCGAGGGCGCGAAGGTCACCAAGAGCCCCGCTTCCTGCCGGGCGATGAACACCGCGAACGGCGAGGACGAGTCCCAGTACCTGTGCTGGGCCGGCACGCCGATCATGGAGACCGAGCAGCGCGACTATCCGTTCGAGTTCCGTATCGACAAGGTCGTCGCGGGCGCCAAGGGCCGTATCCATTTCCCGGAGTTCCCCGGGAAGGAGGACGACCCCGCGGAGGGGAAGCCCGCCAACGACGACGGCTGGATCGTGCTGAACGGCACCGGTGACGAGGAGACCCCGGGCGACACCGGTGGCTCGACCGGCGGTTCTGGCTCGACCGGCGGCTCCACGGGCGGTACCACCGGTGGCTCGACCGGTGGTTCGACCGGCGGCTCCGGTGACGATGGCGGCACCACCGGCGGCTCGTCCGCCGGCACCACCGGTGGCGACTCCGCACAGGGCGGCCTGGCCTCCACCGGCTCCACCGCCCTGCTGGCCGCGGGCGGCGCCGCTGTGGCGCTCGCCGCGGGCGGGGTGCTCTTCGTGGCGGCCCGTCGCCGCCGCTCCGTCTGACCCCGCGCCGACGTCGCGAAGGGCCCCGTGGACATCGCGTCCGCGGGGCCCTTCCGGTCGGCACCGGCGTCAGGGCGGTGCCGGTGCCGGGGGCGCGGCGCCGGGGGGTGTGCGCCGCGTGGGGAGAGGCCGCCGGTCCGGCGCGCGGCGGCGCGCACGGGCGGCTGTCGCCTTCGTGAAAGGTGGTCGGGCGGAGGGGGACCATGCTCGGCTCGTGTCTGCTGGACGGGCTGCGGCGGGCGCAACCGTGGGACCGGATGCGGTCGGTGCCGGGCGTCCCCGGCGCCGACCGCTCTGTGGTGACCGGGCTGCTGTCCCCTGCCGACCGGTCACGCGCGCTGTGGCGAGGTCCCACGACGCACCTTCGGTACGTCACACGCCCCAGCGGAGCCACGCGTGGTTTCCTTCAAGGCCGCCCCTGGCTGGCACGGACAACGGGACCAACGAAGACCGGCGGGGTGCGTCACGCGCCGTACGGGTGAGGATGCGCCCGAACGCAGATACGCAGGCGTACGCGGACCGGCCGGACGCCTGCCGGGACTGCTGCCTGCCCGCGCGCCGGTCAGACCCTGCCCCGGCACAGCTCCAGCAGCGTCATCGCGATCGAGGTGCCCGGCCTGCCGAGCGCGTCCCGGTAGTGGGCCAGCACCTCCATCTCGCGCGCCAGGTTCACCCGGCGGCCGCCGGAGGCGATCCGGGCGTCCTGGATGACGGCGGAGACCGCCATCCGTTCCTGGATCAGGCCGATGATCCTGTCGTCGAGCGTGTCGATCCGCTCACGCGCGCCGCTGATCACGGCGGCGGCCCGGTCGGTGCGGGCGCCGGTCTTCTCGGTCTCGGTCACGGACATCTGGGGGCTCCTCGGTGAAGTGGTGGCCCCGGCCCGGCACGGCCCGGAAATGCCGAAGCGCCCCGGGCCTTGTCGGCCCGGGGCGCCTGGGAAGTCGCTGTTCAGCTGATCAAGCAGCGCGACCATGGCAGCCGGACGGGCCGGTGCCATAGGTAAAGACGAAGGTCAGCTGCTTGTGCATGGCGCCAGTATGGACCGCTTCCGGCCGCGGAGGCCAAAACCGGTTCGGATGGTGAGACGAAAAGTGTGCTCGGCGCGCCGGTAGAATCGACAAAGCAGACCCTTTTCCCCGCCGGAAGGCAGCCCCCGTGCCCGCAGCACCCTCCGCCGCCCCCGACGTCGTGCTCGTTGTCGACTTCGGTGCGCAGTACGCCCAGCTCATCGCCCGCCGTGTCCGTGAGGCCCGGGTCTACAGCGAGATCGTCCCCTCGACCATGCCGGTGGCCGAGATGCTGGCCAAGAACCCGAGGGCGATCATCCTCTCCGGCGGACCCTCGTCGGTGTACGCGGAGGGCGCCCCGCGCCTGGACCGTGCGCTCTTCGAGGCGGGTGTCCCCGTCTTCGGCATGTGCTACGGCTTCCAGCTGATGGCGACGACGCTCGGCGGCACCGTCGACAACACCGGCGCGCGCGAGTACGGCCGTACGCCGCTCCACGTCTCCAAGAGCGGCTCGACGCTCTTCGAGGGCACCCCGGACGAGCAGTCGGTGTGGATGTCGCACGGCGACGCCTGCTCCGCCGCCCCCGAGGGCTTCACCGTCACCGCCTCCACGGACGTCGTGCCGGTCGCCGCCTTCGAGAACGACGAGAAGAAGCTGTACGGCGTGCAGCACCACCCCGAGGTGATGCACTCCACCTACGGGCAGCAGGTGCTCGAGCACTTCCTCTACCGCGGCGCCGGCATCGAGCCGAACTGGACCACGGGCAACGTCATCGAGGAGCAGGTCGAGGCGATCCGCGCCCAGGTCGGCACCAAGCGCGCCATCTGCGGGCTGTCCGGCGGCGTGGACTCCGCGGTCGCCGCGGCCCTCGTGCAGAAGGCCATCGGCTCCCAGCTGACCTGCGTGTACGTCGACCACGGTCTGATGCGCAAGGGCGAGACCGAGCAGGTCGAGAAGGACTTCGTCGCGGCCACGGGCGTACAGCTCAAGGTCGTCGACGCGCAGGAACGGTTCCTGAAGGCGCTCGCCGGGGTGTCCGACCCCGAGGAGAAGCGGAAGATCATCGGCCGCGAGTTCATCCGGGTCTTCGAGCAGGCCCAGGCCGACATCGTGGCCGAGGCCGAGCACGGCGAGGACGTCGCCTTCCTCGTCCAGGGCACGCTCTACCCGGACGTCGTCGAGTCCGGCGGCGGCACCGGTACCGCCAACATCAAGTCGCACCACAACGTGGGCGGCCTGCCCGAGGACCTCGAGTTCGAACTCGTGGAGCCGCTGCGCCAGCTGTTCAAGGACGAGGTCCGCATGGTCGGCCAGGAGCTCGGCCTGCCGGACGAGATCGTCCAGCGCCAGCCGTTCCCCGGCCCCGGCCTCGGCATCCGGATCGTCGGCGAGGTCACCCGCGAGCGGCTCGACCTGCTCCGCGAGGCGGACGCGATCGCCCGCGAGGAGCTCACGGCGGCCGGCCTGGACCGCGACATCTGGCAGTGCCCGGTCGTGCTGCTCGCCGACGTCCGCAGCGTCGGCGTCCAGGGCGACGGCCGCACCTACGGCCACCCGATCGTGCTGCGCCCGGTCTCGTCCGAGGACGCGATGACGGCCGACTGGACGCGGATGCCGTACGACGTGCTGGCGAAGATCTCGACCCGGATCACCAACGAGGTCGCCGACGTGAACCGCGTCGTCCTCGACGTGACCAGCAAGCCGCCGGGCACCATCGAGTGGGAGTGACCGTTCCCGCAGGTCAACGCCGACGCCGTCGCTCATTCGTTTGAGCGGCGGCGTCGGCATTTGCCGTGGGTAGGCTGATCGTACGGAGGAATCCCGTCCATGGGAGGAACCATGATCGCTGAGGTCACGAACACCTGGACGGTGCCGCCGCAGGACGGATACACCGTGGACGACCTGCTGACGCTGCCCGACCTCCCGCCGCACAGCGAGCTGATCGACGGGCGTTTGGTCTTCGTGAGTCCGCAGCGAGTCTTCCACGCTGGTGATCGACCTTCTGGTAGCAGGGCTACGGCCGACTGTGCCATCCGAGTCGCGCGTCAACCGGGAGATGACCGTCGTAGTCGACAAGCGCAACGGGCCCGAGCCAGATGTCTCCATCGTCCGGGCCGAGTCCCTGAGCGGCCGTAAACAGACTTACTTCATGGCCGCGGACGTCCAGCTCGCAGTGGAGGTTGTCTCCCCGGACTCCGAGGCCCGCGACCGCAGTCGCAAGCCGCCGCTGTACGCGGAAGCGGGCATCCCGCACTTCTGGCTGGTCGAGATGGGCGGCGTCGAAGACCACCCCGTCGTCCACGTCTTCGAGTTCTCGCACGTCACGCAGTCGTACGCGCTCACCGGCATCCACCACGACCGCCTGAAGCTCTCCGTCCCGTTCGACATCGACCTGGCGGACATCGACAACCTCTGACGACGTCCCCGCTGTGTCACAGACTCCGTCGCCGACCTGGTGAGCGGCGTGGCCGCGGCGTACGTATGGTCGATCGACGGATCGGCTGAAGACGGGGACGACCAATGACGCACACGCAGCGCGCGACCACATGGGGCCACGGGACGACCGACGACGGGCCGCGGGGGCTGCGGGAGCAGGCCGGCCGGTATGCCCTGCTGCCGTTGCGGGTCTTTCTCGGCGTGACGTTCGTCTACGCGGGCCTCGACAAACTCACCGACAGTGCCTTCATGTCGGCCACCGGCACCGGCTCCATCGGGGAGCTGATGGCCGGCGTGCGCGACACGTCAGCGATCCCCGCCCTCGTCGACCTGGCGCTGAAGAACCCGGAGGGCTTCGGCTACGCCATCGCCTTCGGGGAGCTCGCCGTCGGCATCGGCACGCTCCTCGGCCTGCTGGCCCGGCTCGCCGCTCTCGGCGGGGCGTTGATCTCGCTGAGCCTGTGGCTGACCGTCAGCTGGCAGACGGACCCGTACTACTACGGCAACGACCTCGCCTATCTGATGGCCTGGCTGCCGTTGGTGCTCGCCGGCGCGTCGCTGTTCTCCGTCGACGCCCTGATCGCGGCACGGCGGCGTCGCACCCCGTAGTGCAGCGCGGCCACCGCGCCCGCCAGCCAGAGGCCGCCGAACACGATCGGGAACGCCACCCACCAGGGCGTGTGCCAGGCGCCGCCGGCGTCGCCGCCGTAGAGCAGGGCCGCGGTCAGTACGCTCAGGCCGGCGATCACGCCGGCCGGGCGGAAGCCGTGCAGATACACGCGGCGGGGTTCCGGTGCGGACTCATGACGTGGCACGGGTCACCTCCACATGTCCGAGGCCCACTTCGAGCTCCAGCTCCAGCGTGCCCGCCGGTTTCGCCCCCGCCGGCGGGGCCAGCGTGCGCCGGCGGTCCTGACTCGGGCCGACGTCGATGTCCTGCGCCGTCTCGTCGGGGAGCCGGATGTCGCCGACGCCGACCTGGGCGTCGATCTTCACGGTGGCGTCCTTCGGCAGGACGATCCTGAGCTGGCCCGCCCCGATCTCGGCCCGGGTCGACAGCGTCGTGCCGGCGGGAACGGCCAGGGTGGACAGGTCGAGCGTGCCGGCTCCGGTGCCCAGCTCGTAGAACGGTTCGACGGCCGTGACCGACGCGGGCCGCCAGGTCCGCTCGCCCCAGCTCGTGCTGATGTCCTTCGGCAGCGCGGAGGCCCCCGCGAGCAGCACGGCCGTGACCATCGTCAGCAGGACGGTGCCGAAGCCGGTGCGCCCGAGGACCGAGCCGACGAGCAGGCCGAGCCCGAACACCGCCAGCGCGGCCACCAGGCCGATCTGCAGGGCCGTGCCCAGGGGCTGGCCCTCCCAGCTCAGCCCGGTGCCGAGGCCGCCCGCCAGCAGCGCCATGAGGAAGACCGGTCCGCCGATGCCCCGCGGACCCCGGTTCTGCCGGGGCACGGGGCCGTGCCCGGTGCGGGCCCGCGGCGCGGCGGCCTCCGCGACCGCCGACTCCGGGCCCCACAGATAGCCGGTCGGGACCGGCCCGGTCGTGCCGTCCTTGACGATCGGGTCGCGCCACCAGGAGGGGCTTTCCGGCACGGGCGGCGCCTTGGTCTCCGGCGGGGCCTCCGCGACCGCGTGGGCCGTCGCCGTGTCCCCCGGCGCGCCGTCGTGCACCGCCAGCCGGCGGCGCTGGGACCACACGCCCGCGCCGGCGACCGCCAGTGACAGCATTGCCGCGAAGAAGAGGGCTCCGCCGTTGCCCAGCATGGAGAGGAAGAGCCCGCAGCCGATCAGTGCGAGGAGCACGGCTGTCAGCGACGCGCCGTCGACCCGGCCGGTCAGCAGCCGGCGGAACTCGTTCTCCTCGTCGTCCTCCGACGGGAGCAGCAGCCAGGCGAAGCCGTAGAAGATCAGCCCGATGCCGCCGGTCACGGAGAGCACGCCCACCGCGATCCGGAAGATCACCGGGTCCACGTCGCAGTACCGGCCCAGCCCGCCGCACACACCGGCCACCACCTTGTGGCGTGGGGAGCGGCGCAGCTGCGGTGTCTCGGGGGGCGGGACGGTCGGCTGCTCTGTCATGAGTCCATGGTGACGGCCCGGGCAGGGCGACGGGAGCCCGGACGACCCTGGCCCTTCCCTGATATCGGGCCCTGAGACGGCCACGGGATTTCGGGGCCGGTCAGGGACGGTTCAGGGGCGACCCTGATACCGCGCCGGGGCCCCGCGTGTGACGATCGGAGCATGCCAGTCGCCTCTCCGGGAACCACCGGCTCCTCCCACGCACCCGTGCCGGAGGAGCCCGGGCTGCGCAGGCTGTACCGCAGCGCCGACGGACGGATGCTCGGCGGAGTGGCCCGCGGTCTGGCGGGCCATCTGGGGCTTCCCGTCGTCTGGGTGCGGCTGGTCTTCCTCGGACTGTTCCTGGCCGACGGACTCGGCGCCGTCCTCTACGCGGTGTTCTGGATCGTCGTGCCCCTCGGGGTCGGCGGCCGGACCCACGAGCCGCGCTCGGTGTTCGAGACCACCCCCGACGGGCGCCGCAGGCTGCGCAAGCCCGACAAGGGGCAGCTCTTCGCGATGCTCGCGCTCCTGTTCGGCGCCGCGGTCTTCATCGGCAACGTCGACATGCGCGGCAGCAACCGCTACGTGTGGCCGACGCTGCTCATCGGCGCCGGCGTCGTCCTGGTCTGGCGGCAGGCGGACAACGCCCGCCGCGCCCGCTGGACCGACGTCGGCCGTCGCCGGCGGCTGCTCCAGCTGGCCCGGGCGCTGGCCGGTGTCGCGCTCGTCGGCATGGGCCTGACCGTCTTCATGGTGGTCCGCGGCTCCGCCGCCCAACTGGGCAACGTGCTGACCGCCGCGGTCGCCGTCATCGCCGGTGTCGCGCTGCTCGCGGGGCCCTGGCTGGTGCGGATGACGCAGGACCTCTCCGAGGAACGAACGATGCGCATCCGTGCCCAGGAGCGGGCCGAGGTCGCCGCGCACGTCCACGACTCCGTGCTGCACACCCTCACCCTGATCCAGCGGAACGCCGACGACGGCGGGGAGGTCCGCCGACTCGCCCGCGCCCAGGAGCGGGAGCTGCGAAACTGGCTCTACCGGCCGGAGGGCACCGGCAAGGAAGAGGACGAGGAGCCCGGCACCCTCGCGGAGGCGGTCAAGAGGACGGCCGCCGAGGTCGAGGACAAGCACGGCGTCCCGCTCGAGGTCGTCGTCGTCGGCGACTGCCCCCTCGACGAGAAGCTGGCGGCACAGATGCAGGCCGCGCGCGAGGCGATGGTCAACGCCGCCAAGTACGGTGGCGCGGGAGGGGCGGTGCAGGTGTTCGCGGAGGTCGAGGGCCGTACGGTCTTCGTGTCCGTACGGGACCGGGGGCCCGGCTTCGACCTGGACGCCGTGCCGGAGGACCGGATGGGCGTCAGAGAATCGATCATCGGCCGTATGCAGCGCAACGGCGGGACGGCGCGGCTGCGCTCCGTGCCCGGGGACGGTACGGAAGTGGAGCTCGAGATGGAGAGGGCGGACGGATGACCGAGGCCGCAGAACAGACCGAGGAGCGACGGGTACGGGTCGTGCTCGTCGACGACCACCGGATGTTCCGCACCGGTGTGCAGGCCGAGATCGGGGAGACCGAGCGGACGGGCGTCGAGGTCGTCGGTGAGGCAGCCGACGTCGACCAGGCGGTCACCGTGATCACGGCGACCCGGCCGGAGGTCGTCCTGCTCGACGTGCATCTGCCCGGCGGCGGCGGGGTCGAGGTGCTGCGCCGCTGCGCCCCGCTGATGGGCGCCGCTCAGGACCCGGTGCGCTTCCTGGCGCTGTCGGTGTCCGACGCCGCGGAGGACGTGATCGGCGTGATCCGGGGCGGCGCCCGCGGCTATGTCACCAAGACCATCACCGGCACGGACCTGGTCGACTCGGTCTTCCGGGTGCAGGACGGCGACGCGGTGTTCTCGCCGCGGCTGGCCGGCTTCGTGCTGGACGCGTTCGCCTCCACGGACGCGCCGCCGGTCGACGAGGACCTGGACCGGCTGACGCAGCGGGAGCGGGAGGTGCTGCGGCTGATCGCGCGCGGGTACGCGTACAAGGAGATCGCCAAGCAACTGTTCATCTCGGTGAAGACGGTCGAGTCGCATGTCTCCGCCGTGCTGCGCAAGCTCCAGCTCTCCAACCGGCACGAGCTGACCCGGTGGGCGACGGCCCGCCGCCTGGTGTGACGGGCCGCCGGCCGGTTCAGCTCAGCGACATGTCGGTCTTGTCGCCGACCCGGGTGTAGCCGACGGCGGCGTAGACGCGTTCGACGTCCGCGTCGCCGGGCTCCAGCCAGACCGTGCGGCAGCCCCGCTCGAAGGCCCGGGCCGTCAGATAGGCGGACAGGGCGGCGCCGATGCCCCTGCGGCGGTGCGAGGCGGCGACCGCGAGGCCGGTCAGTTCGCTGAGGCCGCCGACGGGGATCGAGCAGCTGCCCGCGGCGACCGGGGCGCCGTCCGTGTCGTCCATGGCCAGCGCCGCGACGCCGCCGCCCTCCGTGACGCGCCGCAGGGCCGCGATCTCGCCCTCCGTCACCTCGCCGTCCATGCCGTAGCCCGCGTGCTGCACGGCGGCCGCGGCGCGGTGGCCGGCCTCGTCGGTCAGCACCGTGCGGGTGATGCCGGGCACCGGCGGCGGCGTCACCAGTGCCTCGGGGGAGCAGGCGAGCAGCGGGGCGCGCCGCTCGACGGTGAACCCGGCGGCCAGCAGCGCCGGTTCGAGGGCGGGTGCGCAGGACGGCAGGAACTCCAGGCGCGGCAGCCGGTCCCGTTCGCGGAAGGCCTCGACCAGTGCCTTGATGTCGCCGGGCGTGGGGTTCGCGCCGTGGTCGGGGACGGCGTAATTGACGGGCGGGATGGGCCAGTCGGCGTCGTAGCGGACCGTGAAGGGGCCGACACGCATGTGGCCGGGCGAGCGGCGTGCGAGGGTGCGCACATAGTTCTGGACGTCGACGTCCACGTGGTCTCCTGCCGGTCGGGCGACGGGGGCGGGGCCCCAGGATGGTGCCACCCGGACCGGGGCTCCCGCCAACGGATTACCGGCACGGACGGCACGGCGACACTGCCGTCACGCGGGACGGGCCGCCCCCGCGAACGGCATCTCGTCGATCGGCGCGATCCGCACCGGGGCGCCGGGCCGTGGCGCGTGGATCATCCTGCCGCCGCCGATGTAGAGCCCGACGTGCGAGACGCCCGAGTAGAAGAACACCAGGTCGCCCGGGGCGAGTCGGGAGCGGGGAACGCGTTCGCCGGCGTTGATCTGCGTGTACGTGGTGCGCGGCAGCGACACCCCGGCGGCGCGCCAGGCGGCCTGGGTGAGGCCCGAGCAGTCGTAGGAGCCGGGCCCCGTCGCGCCCCACACGTACGGCTTGCCGAGCGCCCCGTACGCGTACGCGACGGCCTGGGCGGCCCGGCTGTTCGGGGCCCGCAGCGGGCCACGGGGGGCGTCGGCGCGGTCGGCGCGGGCGGGCGCCCGGGTGGAGCCGCCGTCGTTGTACGCGGCGCGCTGCTCGGCGGTGAGCCTGGCCAGCAGCCGTTCGGCGGCCGCGAGTTTGCCGCGGACCGTGGCCTTGTGACGGGCCAGTTCCTTGCGGCGGGCCTCCAGCGTGGCGATCTTCTCCGCGGCCTGCTCCTGGAGGTCCGCCAGTTCTCTCAACTGCCGCCGGACCCCGGCGATCGTGGCGGCCTGCCGGGCGCCGACCCGTTCGGCGCGGGCGGCGCGCTCCAGATAGTCCTGTGGGTCGGAGGTGAGGGCGAGGCGCAGTCCGGGGTCCATGCCGCCGTCGCGGTACTGGGCGGTGGCGATCGAACCGAGGGCGTTGCGGGAGGCGTTGAGCCGCTCGGTCCTGCGCGCGGCCTCGTCGCGCAGCGCGTCGAGCGACCTGCGGGCGCTCGCCGTCTGCTCCTTGGCGCCGTTGTACTTCTCGGTGGCGGCCTCTGCCTCCCGGTACAGCCTGTCGACCCGGCTCTTGACCTGAGCGGGGGTGAGGCGGGGCTCGGCCTGGACCGTGCCCTCGAATGCGGTGCCGGTCGCCACGCCGGCGAGGGCGAGGGTGACCGCGGTACGGGCGGCCGGCCCGCTGAACAGGCGCGGCCTTGGTTTCCGGTGGGCTGCCACGAGGGCTTCCACGTCCTTCCGTCGATCGCTGCCCGCCGTTCGCGTCCGGCGGCGGGCCGCACAGGGGAGCGGCCCGCCGCCGGACATCCCGGCGGTGGCGGCCGAGTGCCGTCCGGCTGTACGACGGCTGGCGGGGAGTCGGCCACCTGGGGCAGGACGCTAGACGCCGCGGTCACGGGGACGGGACGGAAGGACCGCAAAGTATCGAAGATGGACACTTGGGACCGGTTGCCGACCGTCCCGGGGGCGTCGCGGTTCCGCATTGCCGTGGCCTGCCGACCGATGCGGCGGAGCGGGCACACCTGCCCGACGGGCGGTGGTATGGGGAGGGTTAGGCTCCGGCCATGGACGTACTCATCAATGTCTTCGTCGCCCTGCACATCATCGGTATCGCCTCGCTGCTGGGCGGATTCCTGACCCAGATGAAGGCGATGGGGGAGGGCACGGCCCGCTTCAACCCGGCGATGCTGCACGGCGCGCTGACCATGCTGGTCACGGGCGTGGCGCTGGTGGGTCTGAACCAGGCGGACGACCAGACGGTGAACAACCTCAAGATCGGCGTCAAGCTGGCGGTCCTGGTGGTGATCCTCGGCCTCGTCTACGTCAAGCGGGACGAGGAGAAGGTCGACAAGGCGCTGTTCGGCGCGGTCGGCGGCCTGACCATGGTCAACGTCTTCATCGCCACCCTCTGGACCTGATCCGGGCGGGACATGCCGGCGCCCGGGCGGCTCGACCGCCCGGGCACTCGTGCGAACGCGGTCAGGCGGGGCGGACGCTGCCGTAGATCGGCATGTAGAAGATGGACTCCTCGCGCACGTTCGTGCCCGGCTTGGGGGCGTGGATCATCTTGCCGTCGCCGATGTAGATCCCGACGTGGCTGATGTCGTCGTAGAAGAAGACCAGGTCGCCGGGGAGCAGATCCGCCGTCGCGACGCGGGTGCCGACCTTCACCTGGTCCCAGGTGGTGCGCGGCAGGTCCACCCCGGCCGCCTTCCAGGCGGCCGCGGTGAGGCCGGAGCAGTCGTACGAGCTCGGGCCCGTCGCTCCCCACACGTACGGCTTGCCGATCTGGGCGCGGGCGAAGGCCAGCACCTTGTCGGCCTTCGCCGCGTAGGTGCCGTCGTCCGTGCCGGTGCCCGTACCGGTGTCCGTTCCCGGGTCGGTCGTGCCGGGGTCCGTGCTCGGGGCCGTCTCGCGCTCCCGGGCCTGCCGCTCGGCCTCCGCCCTGGCGGCGGCCTCGGCCGCGGCCTTCGCCTCGGCCTTGCGGCGGGCCTCCTCCTCCTTCTTCCGCTCGATCGCGGCGAGCCGTGCCTTCTCCTCCGCCGTCAGCGTCGACAGCAGGGTGCGCGCCTCCGCGAGCTTGGTCTGCACCGTCTGCTTGCTGGTGCGCAGCGCCTCCTGGGAGTCCGTGAGGGACTCGAGACGCTTCGTCGCCGCCGTGCGCTGCTTGGCCGCCGCGGCCCGCTCGGTCTCGTACTCGGTGACCGCGGTGCGCTGCTGGGCCGTCATCCGGTCCATCAGCTGCGTCTGGTCGAAGTACGCCTGCGGGCTGTCCGCGAACATCAGCGCGGCGGTGGGCGTGACGGAACCGGTGCGGTACTGCGCGGCCGCGTAGTTGCCGAGCTCGCGGCGGGACTCGTTCAGCTTCTCGGTGCGCTTGGCCGCCTCGTCGAGGAGCCGGTCCACCTCTTGGCGCTTGTCCGCGGTGGCTTCCTTCGCCTTGTTGTACTCCTGCGTGGCGCTGCTGGCCTGCCGGTACAGGTCGTCGACCTTCTTCTGCACCTCTTCGATGCTGGGCTTCGGCTCGGCGGGCGCGGCGGTCGCGCTCTGCGTGGAGAGCAGGGTCACACCCGCGAGGGCTGCCGTGGTGAATCCGACGGCGGAGGACGGTTTGGTGCTTCGGCTGCGGGGCTTGCGATGCGACGCCAAGGCCGGCATCTCCTTCTTCCGTGGACCGCCTACCGGGTTAGCTGTCGGGTTCGGGCGAACGGAAGGTGCCCTACGGACCGAGTGGCGCGCGGTCCGATTCACCCCGGTGGTACTGGGTCCTCCCGCGTCGAGGACGGTGTCGGGAGGGTGGGTCCCCGGTTCCGAACTCCGTTGCCGGAGGCCGGATTCGGCGCAGGCCGCCCGTTCGGCGTGGTTCGCCGGGAGGGGTGCGGGCCGCCTGGTCGAGCACGCTAGCCAACTCGTGCAGCCGCTGTGAAGGTTGATGTTCGATATGTCCGATACATTTTCGTGACCTTTTTCGGCGCATGATCCCGTGCCAGCTCCCGGAGGCGGCTTCGTCGCCTGGCGGAATCGCGCCGTCACCCACCGTCGCCCGCTGCCGGTGTTCGGCGTGCGGCCACGGTTGTCGGTGGGGCAGCCTAGACTCGTTAAGCGATGAGCAGCCTCTTTGACGACAGCTTCCTGGCGGACCTCCAGCCCCAAGCGGACGAGCATCCGCCGCCGCCCGAGGACTCGGCTCCGGAGCAGATCCCGGACGACCTCTTCCAGGGCGCCTTCGACGTGCCCCCGGCCCGCGACGGGTACTACCGCGACGGCGCGCCGCGCCCTGTCGTGGACCCCGCCGCGCTCCTCGACGGGCTGAACGAACAGCAGCGCGCCGCTGTCGTGCACACAGGGTCACCCCTGCTCATCGTGGCCGGCGCCGGCTCCGGCAAGACGCGGGTGCTCACGCACCGCATCGCGCATCTGCTCGGGACCCGCCATGTGCACCCCGGCCAGATACTGGCGATCACCTTCACCAACAAGGCCGCCGGCGAGATGAAGGAGCGCGTCGAGCAGCTGGTGGGCCCGCGTGCCAACGCCATGTGGGTCATGACCTTCCACAGCGCGTGCGTGCGCATCCTGCGCCGCGAGTCCAAGAAGCTGGGCTTCACCTCGTCGTTCTCGATCTACGACGCCGCCGACTCGAAGCGGCTGATGTCGCTCGTCTGCCGCGATCTGGACCTCGACCCGAAGAAGTTCCCGCCGAAGTCCTTCAGCGCCAAGATCTCGAACCTGAAGAACGAGCTGATCGACGAGGAGACCTTCGCCGACCAGGCTCAGGACGGCTTCGAGAAGACGCTCGCAGAGGCGTACCGGATGTATCAGGCGCGGCTGCGCGAGGCCAACGCCCTGGACTTCGACGACATCATCATGACGACGGTCCATCTCCTCCAGGCGTTCCCGGACGTCGCCGAGCACTACCGCCGCCGCTTCCGGCACGTCCTCGTCGACGAGTACCAGGACACCAACCACGCGCAGTACACGCTCGTGCGCGAGCTGGTGGGGACCGGTTACGAGGACCTGGACCCGGCCGAGCTCTGCGTCGTCGGCGACGCCGACCAGTCGATCTACGCCTTCCGCGGCGCGACCATCCGCAACATCCTCCAGTTCGAGGAGGACTACCCGGACGCGACGACGATCCTGCTGGAGCAGAACTACCGCTCCACCCAGACGATCCTGTCCGCCGCCAACGCCGTCATCGAGCGCAACGAGTCCCGCCGGCCCAAGAACCTGTGGACCAACGCGGGCGAGGGCGCCCAGATCACCGGCTACGTCGCGGACACCGAGCACGACGAGGCCCAGTTCGTCGCCGACGAGATCGACCGGCTCACCGACCAGGGCGAGGCGCAGGCCGGCGACGTCGCCGTCTTCTACCGCACGAACGCCCAGTCGCGTGTCTTCGAGGAGATCTTCATCCGCGTCGGCCTGCCCTACAAGGTCGTCGGCGGGGTGCGCTTCTACGAGCGCAAGGAGGTCCGCGACGTGCTGGCCTATCTGCGCGTCCTCGCCAACCCCGAGGACAACGTCCCGCTGCGCCGCATCCTGAACGTGCCGAAGCGCGGCATCGGCGAGCGCGCGGAGGCGATGGTCGACGCCCTCGCGCTCCGGGAGAAGATCACCTTCCCGCAGGCCCTCAAGCGGGTCGACGAGGCGTACGGCATGGCGGCCCGCTCGGCCAACGCGGTCAAGCGGTTCAACGTGCTCATGGAGGAGCTGCGGACCATCGTCGACTCGGGCGCCGGCCCGGCCGTCGTGCTGGAGGCCGTGCTCGAGCGGACCGGCTATCTCGCCGAACTGCAGGCGTCCACGGACCCGCAGGACGAGACCCGTGTCGAGAACCTCCAGGAACTGGCGGCCGTGGCGCTCGAGTTCGAGCAGGAGCGCGGCGAGGGGGAAGGGGCCGGCACGCTCGCCGAGTTCCTCGAGAAGGTGGCACTCGTCGCCGACTCCGACCAGATCCCCGACGCACCTGCTGAATCTGCTGCTGACGCAGCGGGTTCCGAGGACACCGGCGTCATCACGCTGATGACGCTGCACACCGCCAAGGGCCTCGAGTTCCCCGTCGTGTTCCTGACCGGCATGGAGGACGGGGTCTTCCCGCACATGCGGGCGCTGGGGCAGACGAAGGAGCTCGAGGAGGAGCGGCGCCTGGCATACGTGGGCATCACCCGCGCCCGCGAGCGGCTCTATCTGACCCGCTCGTCGATGCGCAGCGCCTGGGGTCAGCCCTCGTACAACCCGCCCTCGCGGTTCCTCGAGGAGATCCCCGTCCAGCATCTGACGTGGAAGCGGACGGGCCCGATGGCCGCGCCCGCCGGGCCCACGTCCGGTATCGCGTCCTCGCTGTCGTCGTCGCGTTCCCGCGGCGGCGCGTCGGGCTTCGCCACGCGGCGTACGAGCGACAAGCCGGTGATCTCACTGGTGGTGGGCGACCGGGTCACGCACGACCAGTTCGGGCTGGGGACCGTGGTCGAGGTGAAGGGCGCGGGCTCGGAGGCGCAGGCGACGATCGACTTCGGGGACGAGAAGCCGAAGCGGCTGCTGCTGCGGTACGCGCCGGTCGAGAAGCTCTGACGCGCCGGGGGCGCCGAGAAGGGTCCCGCCGACGACGAAGCCGGCCCCCTCGGGGGCCGGCTTCGGTGGTGCGTGGGGCCGGTCAGCCCTGGGTGGGGTCGATGCCGTTGCTGCGCATCCACGGCAGCGGGTCGATGGCCGCGCCGCCGCCGGGCCTGACCTCGAAGTGCAGATGCGGGCCCGTGGAGTTGCCGGAGTTGCCGGAGTAGGCGATGACGTCACCGGCCTTGACCCAGCCGCTGCGGATCTTGGTGCTGCTCAGATGGCAGTACCAGGTCTCCGTGCCGTCCGCCGCCGTCACGATGGCCATGTTGCCGTAGGCGCTGTTCCACTGGGTGCGGACGCTGCCGTCCGTGGCGGCCATGACCGGAGTCCCGTACTGGACGGGGAAGTCGATACCGGTGTGCAGCGACATCCAGTTGACGCCGGACTGCCCGTAGTACGCGCTGAGCTGGTGCAGCTTCACCGGCAGCATGAACTTGGGGCGCAGCGCCTCGCGGCGTGCGGCCTCCTCCTCGCGCTTCTTCTTCTCCGCCGCCTGGCGTTCCTTGAGGTCGATGCGCTCCTGGGTGCGGGAGGCGCGGTCGCCGAAGTCACGGGCGTCGGCGCTGAGCGCGGCGAGCTGGGTGTCCATGGCGTTGTTGGCGGCGACCGGCTCGACGGAACCGGGGTCGGGGGCCGCCACGTTGCTCTTGTCGTCCTTCGTCTCACCGCCGAGGCCGCTCACGGACGCGGCGGCGACACCGGCCACGCCCATCACGCAGGCGGACGGCACGGCGACGCTGAGGAGCGCCGAGCGCTTCGCGGGCGTGCGGCGGCGGCCGCGGCTGCCACCGGAACGGCGCACCGGGCGGGGTTCGACGGGGGCGGCCGGCACGACGGGCACGGAGGCCATCGTCTGGGTCATCGCGTTGTGGTCCGAGCCGTCCTCGGCCCCGGCTTCGGCGCGTTGGGGCTCGGCGTGCTCGGCGCCGTCCGCCGGCTCGTACTCGGCCTGTTCGTACTCGGCCGGCTGGTACTCCGCCGCGGGCGCCGGTTCGTACTCCGTCGCGTAGTCGGCCTCCGGGCCGGTCCCGTGCTCGGACGCGGACTCCGTCTCGAAGGGGACGGACTCGTACCCGTTGTCGCCGTACGCGTCCGGTGTCTCGTAGGCGGCGTACGCGTCGTGCGCGGTGTACGTGTCCTGCGTCGCGTACTCGGCGGGCTGGGCGAACCCCTGGTCCGGAACGAACTGTTGGGGGACCAGGCCGTCCGGCGTGGCGGTCGCGGAGTTCCACGCGGTGGCGTCGTAGCTGCCGGTCTCGAAGGCGCCGGGGGTCCACTGGCCGGTCGCGTCGTGGGCGAAGGTCGCCGCGGCCGTCTCGTACTGGCCGGTGCCGCCCGCCTCGTTCCAGGCGTTCGCGTCCCACTGGCCGGTCGACTCGTACTGGCCGGCGGTGGCGTCGTACTGGCCGGTCGTGTCGTACTGCGCGTACTGCTGCTGCTCGTAACCCTGTTCCTGCTGCGGCTGTTGGGCCTGGAGCGTCATGTCGCCGTAGGACTGGTGCCCGCCGGCGCCGGCGTCCCACTGGGACGCGTCGTACTGGCCGCTGTGGCCCGCCTCGTAACCGCCCGGCAGGGCCCCGAAGAGCGGATCCGAGTCGAAGCTGCCGGTGGCGTTGCCGCCGTACCCGGCGTGGGCGTGCTGGTCGTTCACCAACTTCTCTCTCGCCTCGACAGCAGGAACTGTTTTCCGGAACCGCCTGTTTGCACGGGGGGTCCCAGGGGGAAGCAGTGGCGCGACTGTACCCGGCGGTACGCGACGGCGACAATCTTCGGCGGCATCTACGCAATCAGGAAACGGGCATTCGGTCGCGTTTCGGCGGTCCATGGCCGGAGCCTTGGCCCTACGTTCGAGAACTGTTCGATCGATCGATGCCGGTCGGTCGGTTCAGGCGACGGATGCGGGCGCGGACGCGGAACCGGGGGAAGCGGAACGGGAACCGTCCATGTCCGACACGCCCGACTCGAGCGCCTCGCGGACACTGTCGGCGACCGCGGGGTGAACCGGCAGTGCGAGATGGCCGATTCCGCTCACTCGCACGTTCTGTACGAGAAGGTCGGGATGGTCGACCCGGGCCGTCTCGACGGGCGCCATGATCCGGTCGAGATCGCTCCAGAAACTGACGAACCGGGTCCGGCAGCCCGGCGCGGGCAGCCGCAGCTCCTCGATCACCGGCGAACCCGGCCGCATCTGCCGCACGATCGGATGCGCGCTCGCGAGCGGTGCCACGGTGGTGCCCGAGTGCGGGGTACCGAGCGTGACCAGGGTGCGGACGCGCCGGTCACCGCCGAGGCGCTGCACGTAGTAGCGCGCGATCAGACCGCCGAGGCTGTGTCCGACGATGTCGACCTCGTGGTGTCCGGTGCGCGCGCAGATCTCCTCGACATGCCGGCCGAGCAGATCCGCGGCGGCCCGGATGTCGCAGGTGAGGGGCGAGTAGTTGAGGCATTCGACCGGGTGGGGACCGCGCCGGGCGAGCGCCCGGCGCAGCAGCACGAACACCGAGCGGTTGTCGGCGAAGCCGTGCAGCAGCACGGTCGGCACGGCGGCGGGCGACCTCGGCAGCGCGGGCGCCGGGCGGGTGCGGCGGCGGCGCTCCGGAGTGAGGCCGGTGGGGTAGAGGAGCAGATGTCCGGCGAGGATCACCAGCTCCAGTGCGGTGGCCCGCAGCAGCGCGGCGGGCAGACGTGGGGTCCTCACGACGACCTCCCGTACGGCACGGCGGGGGCGGCTCTCCCCCGCGTGCCCTCATGGGAAGCGCGCACGACCGTCCGGGGCGCGGTGCGGTCGGCTCCGCGCCTCGGCGTCGCCGTACCACCGTGCCGTGCGGCTCTCGGCACGGTGGTACGGCGACCTGTGGTGGACCTGCGGCGGCTTCCCGTGCGACCGTGCCTGCGGGGCCGCGCCTGGGGCGTGCGCGGGGTCCGAAGCAGATACGACGCTCGGCGAAAATGTCCCACGTGTGATTTCCCCCTCCCCGCGCGCCGCGAAACGGCCCCGTGCGGGATGCTGGAGATAACGTTCGTTCACTTCCCCGTGTCCCGGTACGGCCGCGGGGAGCCAGGAGGCAGTGATGGGTGTGACTGGTCCGATCCGCGTGGTGGTGGCCAAGCCGGGTCTCGACGGCCACGACCGCGGCGCCAAAGTGATCGCGCGAGCGCTGCGCGACGCCGGTATGGAGGTCATCTACACCGGGCTCCACCAGACGCCCGAGCAGATCGTCGACACGGCGATCCAGGAGGACGCCGACGCGATCGGTCTCTCGATCCTCTCCGGTGCGCACAACACGCTCTTCGCGAAGGTCATCGCGCTGCTGAAGGAGCGCGACGCGGCGGACATCAAGGTCTTCGGCGGCGGGATCATCCCCGAGGCGGACATCGCTCCGCTGAAGGAGCAGGGCGTGGCGGAGATCTTCACGCCGGGTGCGACGACGGCGTCGATCGTGGACTGGGTCAACGCGAACGTCCGCGTCCCGGCGTAGCCCGGATGGGGGTGCCTCCCATGCCCGAAGGACTGTGGGGAAGGGCGGCGGACCGGGCCTCACGCTTCCGGGCGTGTCCCGGCCCGGGTACGCCCCCGGGTGTGTCCCGGTCCCGGTTGGGTTGCCGGGCGGAACCCGGTCCTTTGTGCTGGTCACCGGGCGGGGCCCGGTCCTGTGCGCTTGCGTCCGGGTGCGGCTCGGGGGGCATGCCCGAGAAAGCAGTCCGGGACCCTTTCCGGAGGCCCCGGCCCCCGCACCACCCACCGGAGAGGGCAGGCCGCCCGCTCCGGGGACGCCGCGCCCCCACCGGACAGCCGGCCCACCCCGCCGACCGGGCCCGCCCAGGGGACGCCGCGCCCCCCACCGCGCCCCGTCGCGGAGGACGCCACGCCCTGCACCGGGCAGGGCCTCGCTAAGCGGCCAGTTCTCGGGACATCGTCGCGCGGAGGCGCAGCGTGGAGACGAGGCGTTGGAACGCCTCGGACCAGTAGCTGCCCGCCCCCGGGGACGCGTTCTCCTGGTCGTCCGGAGTGGCCGTGAGGATCTCCAGGCGGGTGGCCTCGTCGGGGGACAGGCAGCGTTCCGCCAGGCCCATCACGCCGCTGAAGCTCCAGGGATAGCTGCCCGCGTCCCGGGCGATCTCGAGGGCGTCGACGACTGCCTGTCCCAGCGGCTCAGCCCACGGCACCGCGCACACGCCGAGGAGTTGGAACGCTTCCGGCAGGCCGTGCGCGGCGATGAACCGGGCCACCCAGGCGGCGCGTTCGTCGTCGGGGAGCGCGGCGAGGAGCTTCGAGCGTTCGGCCGGGGACGTCGTGCCGGGCCCGGTCGACGGCGACGTGGCGGGGGAGCCGAGCAGAGCGCGGGACCAGTCGGCGTCGCGCTGCCGGGCCGCCGCCCGGCACCACGCGGCGTGCAGTTCGTCCGCCCAGCCGTCGGAGACGGGCAGCGCCACGATCTCCTCGGGGGAGCGCCCGCCGAGCCGGCCCGGCCAGACGGAGAGCGGGGCGGCCTCGACCAGCTGACCGAGCCACCAGGACCGTTCACCGCGGCCGGACGGCGGGGTCGGGACGATGCCGTCCCGCTGCATGTCGGCGTCGCATTCGTGGGGCGCCTCCACGGTGATGGCTCCCGAGGTGTCACCGCTGCGGTCGATCGCGACGCTGGACGCGGAACGGGCGGCCATGCGGCCGGCGAGGGCGGAGCGGGGCAGCGCGGAGAGGAGTTCCGCGGCCGTGGAGCGGACGTTGCGGCTGCGGTCGGACAACGCCCGCTCCAGGAACGGCTCGTCCGCGTCGGACAGCCCGGCCCGCAGGGAGTCGAGGAACATCAGCCGGTCCTCGGCGCGCTCGGTGGACCAGGTCGTGCCGAGCAGTGCCCGGGCGGCGTCGGCGTCATGGGCCCGTACCGCGGCGAGCAGCGCGACCCGTTCGGCGAACAGGCCCTCCTCCCACAGCGTCCGTACGGCCTCGGTGTCGTCGACGGCGGGCAGGGCGGAGCCCGCGGATCCGCCGCGCAGCGCGTACTTCCACTCCGGGTTGAGCCGGGCGAGCCACAGCCCGCGCGGGCCGGCGAACTCGAGCGCCTGCGGGCGCAGGTCCGTTCGGCCCCGGGCGGCGTCGAGCAGCGCGGGGAGGACGGACGCGGGCGCGCGGTAGCCGTGATCGTTGGCGGCGGCGAGCCATTGGGGCAGGAGTTCGGTGAGGTCGGGGGCGGTGCCGCGCCGGCCGCCGGCGCCGGAGGGCCCGGCACGGTCGGCCAGCAGCTGGACGAGCCGCCGCCGCGCCGGCCCGGGCAGGGCGGGGCGGGCGTCGTGCGGCGCGGGGTCGGGTGCGCTGCCGGCCGGCACCGCGGGGCACAGCCCCGCCCGGCGCCGTACGGTGTGCAGCGCGGCGGCGTCGAGCAGGGCGACGGGCGCCTCCTTGCCGACGGGTGTCAGGCCGGCCGGCGGCGTCCGGCGGTCGGTGCCGAGCAGCGCCGAGGTGACGATCTCTTCCCACGGTGACGTACTGGCCGTGCGGGTCATGGGTTTCCCTCCCGTTCCTGGGCGTTCAGATCAGCGGGACCGTCTCCGACATGTCCGCGGGCCACGCGGTCAGCGGCACGAAACCCTGGTGGCCGAACTCGCCGAAGACGGTGACCGGCCGGCCGCCGGCGAGCGCGACGAGCTTCCACAGCCCGGGGCGGGCGAGCGCGGCGGGCGCGACGGGCAGCGCGTCCCCGCCGTCGGCGTCGACGAGCTGCCATCCCTCCCCGCCGGGTAGGGGCACGGGTATGACGCCGGTGAGGGTGACCGGCCAGGAGCCCAGCCACGGGTCCTCGCGCAGGGCCTGTCCGTACGCGTCGACCGCATCGGCGCACGGTCCGCCCGGCGGCGGTGCGTCGATGGCGACGGGCAGCGTGAACTGCTCGCCCAGTTCGGCCCTCGGGCCGCTGCCGGTGTGCGGAGTGACCTCGGCGTCGATCATCAGCCCCACGGGCAGCGCGAGTTGTGGCGCACGGCCCCCCGCGCCGAAGGACAGCAGCAGCGCGGCCCGCCGGGAGGCGCGCCCGTACAGCCAGATGCGGCGGGTGGTGAGCTTGCCGTCGAAGGAGTCGTACTGGGCGAGGATCAGCCAGCGGTCCCGGACGGCCGACCCCTCGGCGGCGGAGGAGAGCCCGACCCTGGTGCGGACCGTCGCGGCCAGCGGTTCCGGCAGGGCCTCGCGCCCCAGCCAGGCGGAGTCCAGCAGATGGATCAGGGAGCACTCCTCCAGGAGCCGTACCGGCCAGCCGGGGCCCGAGCCCGGTATCGCCCCCAAGTCCCTTACTCGTGCGGCGAGTCCGGGGGCCTGGGCGTCGACCATGCGGGCGGCGGTCTCCTCCCAGAGCCCGTACCCGGACCGCTCGGCCGCCGCGAGGCCGCCGCGCAACAGATCGGCGAGGCGCTGTTCCAGCTCGGTGGCGCCCGCGGTGATCCGTTCGGCGCGGCGCCCGGCCCGCCGCCGGGCGGCCTCCGGGTCGGCGCTCTTCGCGCCCGCGCCGGCGTCCGGCTGTTCCTTGCCGGCGGCGCGTTCCCTGCGCGCCGACAGCCATTCCTCCGCCCAGTCGGGCGCGGAGCCGGAGCCCGGCACGGCCTGTTCGTCGCAGGCCCAGAGCAGCAGCAGTCCCAGCGCGTGCTTGCACGGGAACTTGCGGCTCGGGCAACCGCACTTGTACGCGGGACCGGTGGTGTCCACGACGGTCTGGTACGGCCTGCTGCCGCTGCCCTTGCACAGACCCCATACGGCCCCCGCCGCGTCGCAGCCCGCGGCGGACCAGGGCCCGGCCGCGCCCAGCTTGCTCCCCGCCTTGCGTGACGCGTCGTCAGGAGCCAGTGACAGCACCTGCTCGGTCGCCCAGCGGGCGCCCTGAGCCATGGCCTGCGACGACGTTTCCCCGTTTGTCAGAAGCATGGGAACGACGCTACGGCCGACCACTGACAATCGCCCCGGACACCGGATCGCCCCGCCCCGCACGCCGGCGACGCGGTGCGCCGGCCCAGGCCGGCCCGGCCGCTCGGACCGGTCGCCGGGTCGGGTGACGAGAACCCTCCGAACTTTCGCCGAAAGCGCATCTGACCTGCGGTCATGTCGCAGCGGCGGGGCGGCTGTCAGTGGCATGGTGCACGGTTGTTCTCACATCGGGTCGAACGATCTGGAGGGGGATTCCATGACCGTGTCAGAAACCGCCGGGACCACCGGAGCCGAAGCCCTGCGGCCGCACGCGGAGGACGCTTTCGCCGACGAACTGCGGGCGCTGGCCGCGCTCGACGACCGGCCGCGACCGGTGAACTGGCGCATGTCGCCGTGGGCCGTCGCCACGTATCTGCTCGGCGGCACACTCACCGACGGCACCGTGATCACGCCGAAGTACGTGGGGCCCCGCCGGATCGTCGAGGTCGCCGTCACCACACTCGCCACCGACCGCGCCCTGCTGCTCCTCGGCGTGCCGGGCACCGCGAAGACCTGGGTGTCGGAGCATCTGGCCGCGGCCGTCAGCGGCGACTCCACCCTTCTGGTGCAGGGCACGGCAGGCACCCCCGAGGAGGCCATCCGCTACGGCTGGAACTACGCCCAGCTGCTGGCGCACGGCCCCAGCCGCGACGCGCTGGTGCCCAGTCCGGTCATGCGCGCCATGTCCGAGGGCATGACCGCGCGGGTCGAGGAGCTGACCCGCATCCCGGCCGACGTGCAGGACACGCTCATCACGATCCTGTCGGAGAAGACCCTGCCCGTGCCCGAGCTGGGGCAGGAGGTGCAGGCGGTCCGCGGCTTCAACCTCATCGCCACCGCCAACGACCGCGACCGCGGGGTCAACGACCTCTCCAGCGCCCTGCGCCGGCGGTTCAACACCGTCGTGCTGCCGCTGCCGGAGACGGCCGAGGCGGAGGTGGTCATCGTCTCGCGGCGCGTCGACCAGATAGGGCGATCGCTGGACCTGCCTGCCGCGCCGGAGGGCCTGGAGGAGATCCGCCGCGTGGTCACGGTCTTCCGCGAGCTGCGCGACGGCGTGTCCACCGACGGCCGCACGAAGATCAAGTCGCCGTCCGGCACGCTGTCGACGGCCGAGGCGATCTCCGTCGTCACCGGCGGCCTCGCGCTGGCGGCGCATTTCGGTGACGGCGTGCTCCGGCCGGGGGACGTGGCGGCCGGCATCCTCGGCGCGGTCGTGCGCGACCCGGCCGCCGACCGGGTCGTCTGGCAGGAGTACCTGGAGACCGTGGTCCGCGAGCGGGACGGCTGGAAGGACTTCTACCGCGCCTGCCGCGAGGTGAGCGCATGACCGGCCCGCTCCTGCTCGGAGTCCGCCACCACGGACCGGGCTCGGCCCGGGCGGTGCGGGCCGCGTTGGAGGCGGCCGCGCCCGCGGCCGTACTGATCGAGGGCCCGCCGGAGGGCGACGCCCTGCTGCCGCTGGCCGCCGACGAGCAGATGCGTCCGCCGGTCGCCCTGCTCGCCCACGCCACGGACGACCCGGGCAGGGCCGCCTTCTGGCCGCTGGCCGAGTTCTCCCCGGAGTGGGTGGCGATCCGGTGGGCGCTGGCCAACGGCGCCGCGGTGCGCTTCATCGACCTGCCCGCCGCGCATTCGCTCGCGATGACCGACGAGTTCCGCGACGAGCGGGAGGCGCCGGCGGCGCGGAAGGAGGAGGGGGCCGGGGAGCCGGCGGATGTGCGGATCGACCCGATCGCGGTACTCGCCGCCACCACCGGGTACGACGACCCGGAACGGTGGTGGGAGGACGTCGTCGAACTGCGCGGCGGCCACGGCACGCAGGCGTCAGCGGCCTCCCCGGACGCCACGGGCGGCGCCGCCTCCCCGGACGCCGCGGACGCCACGGGCGGCGCCGGCGGGGCGGCCGATCCGTTCGCGCCGTTCGCCGCGCTCGGGGAGGCCATGACCGCCCTCCGGGAGACGTACGGCCACGGCGGGCACGACAGGGACCTCGTCCGCGAGGCGTACATGCGGCTCCAGCTCCGCGCGGCCAGGAAGGAGTTCGGGGACGGCGCGGTCGCCGTCGTCTGCGGCGCCTGGCACGTCCCGGCGCTGGAGACGAAGGCGACGGTCACCGCCGACAAGGCGCTCCTCAAGGGACTCCCCAAGATCAGGACCGAGATGACCTGGGTGCCCTGGACCCACCGCAGGCTGGCCCGCCGCTCCGGGTACGGCGCGGGCATCGACTCGCCCGGCTGGTACGGCCATCTCTTCGGCGCGCCCGACCGGCCCGTCGAGCGCTGGATGACGAAGATCGCCAGGCTGCTGCGGGACGAGGACCGCATGGTGTCGTCGGCGCACGTCATCGAGGCCGTCCGGCTCGCCGGGACGCTGGCCGTCATGCGGGGCCGGCCGCTCGCCGGGCTGACCGAGACGGTCGACGCCGTCCGGGCCGTGATGTGCGAGGGCTCCGACGTGCCGCTCGACCTCGTCAGGGACCGGCTCATCGTCGGGGACGTCCTCGGCGAGGTGCCCGACACGGCGCCCGCCGTGCCGCTCCAGCGGGACCTGACCAGGCAGCAGCGCAGCCTGCGGCTCAAGCCGGAGGCGCTCGAACGCGAGCTGGACCTCGACCTGCGCAAGGAGATCGACGCCGCCAGGAGCCGCCTGCTGCACCGGCTGCGGCTGCTCGCGGTCGGCTGGGGCGAGCCGGTCACGGGCCGCGGGAGCACCGGCACGTTCCGGGAGAGCTGGCGGCTGCGCTGGGAGCCCGAGCTGTCGGTGAAGGTCGCGGAGGCCGGCGTCTGGGGCACCACGGTGCTCGCCGCCGCCACCGCCAAGGCCGAGGCGCGGGCCGTCTCGGCGACGGCGCTCGCCGAGGTCACCGCACTGGCCGAGCAGTGCCTCCTCGCGGAACTGCCCGACGCGCTCCCCGTGGTGATGAAGGCACTCGCCGACCGGGCCGCTCTCGACGCCGACGTCGGCCACCTCGCCCAGGCGCTGCCCGCACTGGCCCGCTCGCTGCGGTACGGCGACGTACGGAGCACCGGCACGGCCGCGCTCGGCGAGGTCGCCGCGGGGCTCGCCGAACGGATCTGCGTCGGCCTGCCGCCCGCCTGCACCGGCCTCGACGCGGACGGGGCGGCCCAGATGCGCGAGCACCTCGACGGCGTGCACACCGCCGTCGCCCTGCTTCCGGACGCCGGCGGCGGCATGGGCGAGCGCTGGCGGTCCGTGCTGAACAAGCTCGCCGCCCGCGACACCGTCCCCGGAGTGATCCGCGGCCGCGCGGCCCGGCTGCTGCTGGACGAGGGGCGGCTCGAGGAGGACGAGGCCGCGCGCCTGATGGCGCTCGCGCTCTCTCCGGGCACCGAGCCGGCCGAAGCGGCGGCCTGGATCGAGGGGTTCGTCGGCGGCGCGTCCGGGGGAGGGCTGCTGCTGGTGCACGACGAGCGCCTGCTCGGCCTCGTAGACGCGTGGCTGTCCGGCGTGCCGGCCGGCGCGTTCACCGATGTGCTGCCGCTGCTGCGGCGCACCTTCTCCGCGTACGAACCGGGGGTGCGCCGCACGCTCGGCGAGCTCGTCCGGCGTGGACCGGGGCCGGCGGCCGGACCGGCGCGGACGGACGCCGGCGCACCCGGCTTCGGGCCCGGCCTCGACACGGCGCGCGCGGACGCGGTGACTCCCGTGCTGCGGATGCTGCTCGGAATCGACGACAACGACCTGGCGGGGGTGGCCCGATGACGGTGAGCACCGGCTTGAACACGGGTGAGGCGACCGCCGAGGACCGCGGCGCGAGCGCGGACGACGAGCGGCTGCGGCGGTGGCGGCTGGTGCTGGGCGGCGAGTCCGGCGCGGACGGCACGGGCCGCGCACTGACCGGCACGGACGCCGCGATGGACGGGGCGCTCGCCTCCCTGTACGGAAACGGCGCGGGCACCGGTCCCGGCAGCGGACGCGGGAACCGCGGCGGCGCCAGGTCGGCGGGGCTGGGCGCGTCCGCGCCGTCCGTCGCCCGGTGGCTGGGCGACATCCGCACCTACTTCCCCAGCTCGGTCGTCCAGGTCATGCAGCGCGACGCGATCGACCGGCTCGGGCTGTCCACCCTGCTGCTGGAGCCGGAGATGCTCGAGGCCGTCGAGGCGGACGTGCATCTCGTCGGCACCCTGCTCTCGCTCAACAAGGCCATGCCGGAGACGACGAAGGAGACCGCCCGTGCCGTCGTGCGCAAGGTCGTCGACCAGTTGGAGAAGAAGCTCGCCACCCGCACCCGGTCGACGCTGACCGGTGCGCTCGACCGCTCGGCGAGGATCAACCGGCCGCGCCACCGCGACATCGACTGGGACCGCACGATCCGGGCGAACCTGAAGAACTACCTGCCGGAGTTCAACACCGTCGTCCCCGAGCGGCTCGTCGGCTACGGCCGCGCGTCCCAGTCGGTGAAGAAGGAGGTCGTGCTCTGCATCGACCAGTCGGGCTCGATGGCGGCGTCCGTCGTCTACGCGTCGGTGTTCGGTGCGGTGCTGGCCTCGATGCGCTCCATCGCGACCCGGCTCGTCGTCTTCGACACGGCGGTCGTCGACCTCACCGACCAGCTCGACGACCCGGTGGACGTCCTGTTCGGCACCCAGCTGGGCGGCGGGACCGACATCAACCGGGCGCTCGCGTACTGCCAGTCGCAGATCACCCGCCCCGCCGACACCGTCGTCGTACTGATCAGCGACCTGTACGAGGGCGGAATCCGCGACGAGATGCTGAAGAGGGTCGCGGCGATGAAGGCGTCCGGAGTGCAGTTCGTCGCTCTGCTGGCGCTCTCCGACGAAGGTGCGCCGGCCTACGACCGGGAGCACGCCGCAGCCCTCGCGGCCCTCGGAGCACCGGCGTTCGCCTGCACGCCGGACCTTTTTCCGGACGTCATGGCGGCGGCCATCGAGAAACGGCCGCTCCCCATACCGGACATGGTGGCTCATCAATGACAGTAGGGGACATGACGTGTCATCGGTAACGAGGGACTTGCGTCGCCCCGGGAGCCTCGTGCGGGCATCGCGTGCGTCCCGGCTGAAGCCGACCCGAGAGTGAGCCCCTCCACCGTGACTGCCGCAGTGCTCCGCCCCGCTGCCGTCCCGCGCGCGCTGCGCCGGACGGTGTCCGGGCCGTGGACGCTGCGGGTCCTGCTGATCCTCGGCGGAGTGCTGACGCTGGGTCTTCTCTTCGGCGCTCCCGCGTCCGCGGCCGAGACCGGGTCCGGCGCCGCCGCTCCGGCCCGGGCCGATGTCCGGCCGGAGGCCACCGCCGCCGCGTGGCGGAGTCCCGGCCGGCCGGAACGCAGGCACAGGCGCAGGCCCCGGTGTCCGCGGAGGCCGGGGTCTCCGGCTCCGCGGAGCCCGAGTCCGCCGGACCGGCCGCACGGCTCGGCACCGACGGGCCGACGGCCGCCGGGCACGCGGATGAACCGAGGCGCGTGGCCGACCGGTCCGCACCCGGCGCCGGCGCCGGCACCGCGACTGCAGCGACTGCAGCGACTGCCGCGGGCGTCGAGCCGACCGTGGAAGCGGTCCGCGCGCCGACGGCGCCTCGGCCGGTGTCCAGGTCGCCGACCAGGGCGTCGTCAGTGCCGAAGCGCGGCACGGTCTGCCCTCGACCGGCCTCGAGGGCCTGACGGCCGACGTCCAGGACCAGGCCCGCCAGTACGTCGAGGGCACCGTCCCCTCGTACGAGACCCCGTCCCTGCCGGACGCGCAGCTGCCCGACGCCCAGCTCCCGTCCGTCGGCACCCCGTCGGTCGAAGCTCCCTCCGTGGACGTCCCGTCCGTCGACCTCCCCTCCGTCGAGGCCCCGTCCGTCCCGGCCGCCCCCGCGGTCGACGCCGACATCGACTACCTCTTCGGTCCCCTCTCCGCCTTCGTGCAGGAGCTCGAGCAGGCCCCGGCCGGTGCCGGGGCCCGTACCCAGGGCGCGGTGGAGGCGTCCGCCCCGATCGTCGACGAGACCTCCGCTGCCGTGCTGCCGCCCATCCTCGCGACCGCCCTCGCCGGCGCCCAGCCGGTCGCCGCCCAGGCCGCCGGAGACGCGGGCTCCTTCGCCCAGGGCGTCGCCGCCGACGCGCAGCCGTTCGCGGAGGGTGTCGCCGGCCACGCCCAGCCGTTCGCCGGCGGGGTGGTCTCCCAGGTGCAGCCGTTCGCGACGGGAGTCGCCGACGAGGCGCAGCCCTTCGCGGCCCGTGTGGTCTCCGAGGTGCAGCCGCTCGTCGACACCGTGGCCGGCCACGTCACGCCGCTCGCCGAGGGGGTTGCCGGCAGCGCCACCGGGCTGGCCTACGGCACGACCGGCCAGGTGGACCCGTTCGCCGCCGGTGTGGTGTCCGAGGTCGAGCCGTTCACGCACGACTTTGCGACGAACGTCACGGGCGACGCCGCGCCGCTCGCCGGGAACGCGGTCCGCGGGGTGCGGGGCGTCGTGTCCGACGTGACCCCGAGCTACCTGCCGTACGGCATCTGAGCAACGACCCGGTCAGGCACCCGCCAGGTGCCTGACCAGCGGGCCGGCACACGGCCGGGACGTCCCCGAGGTTTCCGGGGGCGTCCCGGCCTTCTGTCGTCGCGGAGGCGCGCCGGACGCGGTACGGGCGCCACGCCGGGGCGGCCGTTGTGACCGTAATCACCGCTCAGGTGTGATCTGCGATTTAGGGGCGCGCGTCCGGCGGGGATAACCTGCCAGGCGGACATGCCGCGCCCACGGACACCGTGTGTGCCTCCCTTGTGACAAGAGCAGTCACGTTGCCCTTCGCGGCACGCCCACGCAGAAAACGAACCGCGATCATCAGAAAAGGGACGGACTGCGCGTGGACCTGTTCGAGTATCAGGCGAGGGATCTCTTCGCCAAGCACGGTGTACCGGTGCTGGCCGGTGAAGTCATCGACACGCCTGAGGCGGCGCGCGAGGCCACCCAGCGACTGGGCGGCAAGTCGGTCGTCAAGGCGCAGGTGAAGGTCGGCGGCCGCGGCAAGGCCGGCGGCGTCAAGCTGGCGGCCACCCCGGACGAGGCCGTCGCCCGTGCGACGGACATCCTCGGGATGGACATCAAGGGCCACACGGTCCACAAGGTGATGATCGCGGAGACCGCTCCGGAGATCGCCGAGGAGTACTACGTCTCGTACCTCCTGGACCGGACCAACCGCACCTTCCTGGCCATGGCCTCCGTCGCCGGCGGCATGGACATCGAGGAGGTCGCCGCGACGACCCCCGAGAAGCTGGCGAAGGTCCCGGTCGACGCCAACGAGGGTGTCTCCATCGAGAAGGCCCGGGAGATCGTCGCCCAGGCCCAGTTCCCGGCCGAGGTCGCCGAGAAGGTCGCCGAGGTCATGGTGACCTTGTGGAAGACCTTCATCGCCGAGGACGCGCTCCTCGTCGAGGTCAACCCGCTGGCCAAGGTCGTGAGCGGCGAGGTCCTCGCCCTCGACGGCAAGGTCTCGCTCGACGAGAACGCCGACTTCCGCCAGCCGGAGCACGAGGCCCTCGAGGACAAGGCCGCAGCCAACCCGCTCGAGGCTGCCGCCAAGGCCAAGAACCTCAACTACGTCAAGCTCGACGGCGAGGTCGGCATCATCGGCAACGGCGCGGGCCTGGTCATGTCGACCCTCGACGTCGTCGCCTACGCCGGTGAGGCCCACGGCAACGTGAAGCCCGCCAACTTCCTCGACATCGGCGGCGGCGCCTCCGCCGAGGTCATGGCGAACGGCCTCGAGATCATCCTCGGCGACCCCGACGTCAAGTCCGTGTTCGTCAACGTCTTCGGTGGCATCACCGCCTGCGACGAGGTCGCCAACGGCATCGTCCAGGCGCTGCAGCTGCTCGCCTCGAAGGGCGAAGAGGTCACCAAGCCGCTCGTCGTGCGCCTCGACGGCAACAACGCGGAGCTGGGTCGCAAGATCCTCTCCGACGCCAACCACCCGCTGGTGCAGCGCGTGGACACCATGGACGGAGCGGCCGACAAGGCCGCCGAGCTCGCCGCTGCGGCCAAGTAAGGGAAGAGGGACTGTAGAACCATGGCTATCTTCCTGACCAAGGACAGCAAGGTCATCGTCCAGGGCATGACCGGTGCCACGGGCATGAAGCACACCAAGCTCATGCTGGGTGACGGCACCAACATCGTCGGCGGCGTGAACCCGCGCAAGGCCGGCACGTCCGTCGACTTCGACGGCACCGAGGTACCGGTCTTCGGCTCCGTAGCCGAGGCGATGGAGAAGACGGGCGCCGACGTCTCCGTCCTCTTCGTGCCGCCGGCCTTCGCCAAGGCCGCCGTGGTCGAGGCCATCGACGCCGAGATCCCGCTCGCGGTCGTCATCACCGAGGGCATCGCGGTGCACGACTCCGCCGCCTTCTGGGCGTACGCGAAGTCCAAGGGCAACAAGACCCGCATCATCGGCCCGAACTGCCCCGGTCTCATCACCCCGGGCCAGTCGAACGCCGGCATCATCCCGGGCGACATCACCAAGCCCGGCCGCATCGGTCTGGTGTCGAAGTCCGGCACGCTGACCTACCAGATGATGTACGAGCTCCGGGACATCGGCTTCTCGTCCGCCGTCGGCATCGGTGGCGACCCGGTCATCGGCACGACGCACATCGACGCCCTCGCGGCGTTCGAGGCCGACCCCGACACCGACCTGATCGTCATGATCGGTGAGATCGGCGGCGACGCCGAGGAGCGTGCGGCCGACTACATCAAGGCCAACGTCACCAAGCCGGTCGTCGGCTACGTCGCGGGCTTCACCGCCCCCGAGGGCAAGACCATGGGCCACGCCGGCGCCATCGTCTCCGGCTCCTCCGGCACCGCGGCGGCCAAGAAGGAGGCCCTCGAGGCCGCGGGCGTCAAGGTCGGCAAGACGCCGACCGAGACGGCCAAGCTGGCGCGCGCGATTCTCGCCGGCTGACCTTTCGCAGCACATGTGCGGGCCCGCACCCGGATGACCGGGGGCGGGCCCGCACGCGTATCTCCGGGGCGGCCGCGCGTACCGGTGCCTGCGCTCAGCGCGCTCAGTCGGCCATCGGCGCCAGGCGCTCCGGTCCGGAGCCCGGCCCCTCGCGCAGCTTGTCGCGCAGCGACTTCTCCTCCGCCGTCAGTGTGTGCGGACCGTGCTGCGGTCCGGGCACGCCGTCGATCTGCCGGGTCGCCGACGCCGGCGGTTCGTACTGGCGCGGCGCGGTGGCCACGGTGAAGACGGTCGCCGCCGCCATCAGCGCGGTCGCCGTGGCGACGGTCCGCGTCCAGGCCCGGGCCCGGCGTTCGCAGCCGCCGCGCACTGCGGGCGCGGGGGCCGTGAGCGGCTCGGCCCCGGCATCGGCCAGGGCCGTCAACCGGTCCCGCAGCACGCTCGGGTCGGCCGGCTCGGGGAGCCGTTCGGCCAGGGCCTCGCGCGCGTGCAGCAGGCGGTTCGCGGTGGCCCGGGTGCTGGCCTCCGTCTCGGCCGCGGTCTCCGGCAGGCCGAGCCCCAGGCCGTCGTGGAGCAGCAGGACGCGGCGGTACGCCGGCGGCAGCTCCTGCAGTGCCTCGAACAGCGCGCCCAGGGGATGGCCCTGGGGCGGTTCGTCGGGGTACCGGTGGACGGCCCGCAGCCGGTTCCACGGGGACATGGCGTACTCGTGGGCGACGGCCCGCACCCAGCCCGCCGGATCCCGGTCCACGGCCACCTCCGGCCAGCGCTGCCAGGCGAGGTGGAACGCGTGCTCGACCGACTCGAGGGCGAGCCGGCGCCGGCCGCCGAGCAGATACGTCTGGCGTACGAGTCCCGGGGCGGCCGCCTCGTACAGCGCGTCGAACGCCTCCTCCGGTGCGGGCGCGGACCGCGGCGGGACGACGGGGACGGGGACGGGGACGGCGACCGCTTCGGGCGCGGATTCGGGCTCCGGCGCCGGGTCCGACGGCGGTGCCGGGTCGACCGGCGGCGCCGGCTCCGAGTCCGCGGGCGCGGGCGCCGGCTCCGGGCTCGCGGACGCCGGCTCGTGCTGCGCGGCGAACGACGCCAGCAGCCTGGCGTACGCCTGGCGCTTGCGTCCCCTGGGATTCGTCCGCCCGGTCTCCCAGGAGCGGACCGTCGCCCGGGTGACGCCGGCGGCCGCCGCGACGGCGGCCTCCGAGAGGGACGCCGCCTCCCGCAGCCTGCGCCGTTCCTTCGGAGGCGGCAGGGGGCTGCCGGAGGCGGAGCGGGTGGTGCTCTTGGTCATGAAGGGCCCCCAGCGGCACAGCACTCGACGAAAAAGCACATAAACGTATCTTGGGCGACACATCGGTCATTGGCCCGTTACATGGATAAAGCGCGTGTCGTTGGCAGCATGGCCGCGTGACCCACGTGACCGAACAGAGCCCCTCGATGCCGCACGCCCCGGTCGCCGTCCAGGGCGGCACATCGGTCGCCCTCGTCGCGTCGCTGGTGCGCGGCGCGACGGCCGCCGGACTGGGGCTCGGTCTGCTCACCGTGTTCGTGATGGTGATGTGGATCAGCTCGCCCTTCCCGGACAGCGACCCGGGCGACGCCCTGCACGTCGCGGCCGCGCTGTGGCTGCTCGCCCACGGCACCGAACTCGTCCGGGCGGACACCCTCACCGGAGCCCCCGCGCCGATGGGGGTCGTACCGCTGCTCCTCGTCGCCCTGCCGGTCTGGCTGGCGCACCGCGCGGCACGTGACGCGCTGGAACCGGACCCGGGCCGTCCGAGGCCGTCCGCGTGGAGCGCGCCGACGATGGTCGCCAGCGGGTACGTGCTGGTCGGAGCGCCGGTCGTGCTGTACGTCGCGGGCGGCTCGTTCGCCGCGGACCCGCTGAGCGCGCTGGTTCATCTGCCGCTCGTGGCGCTCCTGGCGGCGGCCTCCGGGGCCTGGAGCGCGAGCGGGCGTCCACTCGGCCCGCTGCCGTCACGGGTGCCGCAGCGGCTGCGGGTCGCCCTGGCCCGCAGCCGGGTGTCCGCCGCGCTGCGGGCCGCCCTCGCCGGGGTGCTCGCGCTGCTCTCCGGCGGCGCGGTCCTGGTCGTGATCTCGGCGGTCTGGCACGGGCGGGCGGCGCACGAGTCGTTCATGGCGCTGTCGGGGGAGTGGTCGGGCCGGGCGGCGATCGCGCTGCTGGCCCTGGCGCTGCTGCCCAACGCGGCGGTCTGGGGCGCGGCCTACGGCCTGGGGCCGGGCTTCGCCCTCGGCACGGGGGCGACGGCCACACCGCTCGCCGTGACCGGCACGCCCGCCCTCCCCGACTTCCCGCTGCTCGCGGCGGTGCCGGGCCAGGGTCCTGGGACCCCGCTGCACTGGGCGGCCGCAGCGGTGCCGGTCGTCGGGGCGGCGGTCGTCGCCTGGTTCACGGTGGGCGCGGCCGCCCCTCGGTACGGGGCGCGCGAAACGGCCTGGCGGCCGGGCGGGACGGCGCTCACGGCGCTGCTCGGCGCGGTCGGCTGCGCCGGGCTCACGGCCCTGCTCGCCGCGTCGTCCGGCGGCCCGCTTGGCACCGGCCGGCTCGCCGCGTTCGGGCCCGTGTGGTGGGCGGCGGGCCTCGCGGCGCTGGTGTGGACGGGCGCTCTGGGCGTCCCGCTGGCGCTGGCGCTGCGGGCCTGGCGGCTGCGGACGCCGTCGCCGGGGAGGTGGCGGGCGCTGTCGCGCCGCCGGCCCGCGGAGGCCGCCGTCGAGCCCCCGGCAACGGCACCGGAGCATGACCCCGGAACCGAGCACGATGAGACCGGCGGGGCCGGTGGGGCTGACAGGGCTGACGGGACGGATGAGAGTGACGACGATCTGTACGACTTCCTGCCGACGGAGACATGGGCCGAGCGCGCGCCCCGCCAGGACCGCTGGGCGGCACTGAAGGAGTCCTCCGGCGGCCTGATGCCGGACTTCCCGCCCGCCCCCGCCCCGCTGCCCGAGTCAGAGCCATCGCGGGAGTCCGAGCCGTCGCCCGAGTCAGAGCCGTCGCGGGAGTCCGCGGAGGACGACGGCGCTCGGTGACACGCCGCGACGGCTCGGGGGCAGAGCACACCCGGGCCGTCGCGAAAGGATTGTCACGCCTTGGAAGCTTGCTACTCCTTGACGCCCAGGATGTCCCGCAGCGGCTCCGGGAGTTCCTCGTTGCAGGCGAGCTGGCCCGACTTGGTCAGCGCGTCGTTCAGGCAGGTGTAGTAGTCGCGGTAGACGAGCTGCGCCGTGAACGACGCGGCCACGATCAGCAGCGCGAGGCTCGCCATCACCAGGCCGCTCACCGCCGACGTGATCTGCGGCCGGTTCGAGGCGGCGGGCGCGGTCCCGGGAGCCTGCGACGGCGGGGGCGGGGCGTTCGGCGGCGTGCCGCCGGTGGTCAGGGCGTCGGCGCTCGTCCGGCTCGCGGGCTTGGCGCGCAGGGAGCTGATGCTCCAGTACAGGGCGAGCGCGCCGAGCAGCAGGGCGATCTCGGGGAAGTCGAACAGCGCGAAGAAGAACGCCCACATACCCGACAGCAGGGCGTACCGGGCGCGGCGCTGAGCGGGGTCCGTCGGGTCCCAGCGCAGGCCGCCGGAGCCGCCCGGACCGCCCTTTTCGCCCGGGCCGTTCTGTCCGGAGCCCGGCCGGCTGCCGAAGCCGCCCGAGGAGCGGCCGGGCTGACGGCTGCTCCACCGGCCGCCCCGGCCCGGCCGGGAGCCGCGGTCGGAGTCGTCGGAGTCGGAACCGGACCCGGATCCGTCGGAGGACGACGAGTCGTCGTTCGACGCGGGCAGGCGCGGCTGCCACGGCTGTTCCGGGCTGCCCTCGGGCGGTGGCGCGAAGGGGTTGTTGTCGTCCGTGGACTGGCGCTCCCGCGGCAACAGGAGGTCCGTACGGCGGCGTCGGTCCGGCATCTGGTGAACGTCTTCCCCTCGTCATGCCCGTGATCGGGTCCGTCTGGGCGCGGTCCCGCCCCCAGACGCTACCTTCCGGCCGCGGCCCCGTCCCGTGGGGGCCGTTCTGTGTGCCGGTATCGTTGCTGACGGTCGAGCTCTTCGTAGAGTTCCCCGTATCAGGGGATGCGACTCGTTTGTACGACCGCACAAAGTCGCACCGTAAGCCGCACCGTAACGCGAAAAGAGTTCCTCCCGTGGCTCCCGCCCGCCTCGTCGTCCTGGTCTCCGGATCGGGGACGAATCTCCAGGCCCTGCTCGACGCGATCGCCGCCGATCCCGAAGGCTTCGGCGCGGAAGTCGTCGCCGTCGGCGCGGACCGCGGCCGGATCGCCGGTCTCGAACGCGCCGAACGCGCCGGGCTGCCGACCTTCGTCTGCCGGGTGAAGGACTTCGCCACCCGCGAGGAGTGGGACGCCGCCCTCACCGAGGCCACCGCCGCGTACGAGCCCGACCTCGTCGTCTCGGCCGGCTTCATGAAGATCGTGGGGAAGGAATTCCTCGCACGGTTCGGCGGACGCATCGTCAACACGCACCCCGCGCTGCTGCCCAGTTTCCCCGGTGCCCACGGAGTGCGGGACGCGCTCGCGTACGGCGCGAAGGTCACCGGATGCACCGTCCACTTCGTCGACGACGGGGTCGACACCGGACCGATCATCGCCCAGGGCGTGGTCGACGTACGGGACACGGACGACGAAGACGCTCTCCACGAGCGCATCAAGGAAGTCGAGCGCACGCTGCTCGTCGAGGTCGTGGGGCGTCTCGCCCGGCACGGCTACCGCATTGAGGGACGAAAGGTTCATGTCGGTGAATAAGTCGGGTACCAAGCCCATCCGTCGCGCACTGGTCAGCGTCTACGACAAGACGGGTCTTGAGGAGCTTGCCCGCGGGCTGCACGAGGCGGGGGTCGAGCTCGTGTCCACCGGTTCGACCGCCTCGAAGATCGCCGCCGCCGGGGTCCCCGTGACCAAGGTCGAGGAGCTGACCGGCTTCCCCGAGTGCCTGGACGGCCGCGTCAAGACGCTGCACCCCCGTGTGCACGCCGGCATCCTCGCCGATCTGCGGCTGGACGCCCACCGCGAGCAGCTCGCCGAACTGGGCGTGGAGCCGTTCGACCTGGTCGTGGTGAACCTGTACCCGTTCAAGGAGACCGTCGCCTCCGGCGCGAGCCCCGACGAGTGCGTCGAGCAGATCGACATCGGCGGTCCGTCCATGGTCCGCGCCGCCGCCAAGAACCACCCGTCCGTGGCCGTCGTCACCGACCCCGGCGCGTACGCCGCGGTCCTCCAGGCGGTCAAGGAGGGCGGCTTCACGCTCGAGCTGCGCAAGCGGTTCGCCGCCCAGGCGTTCCGGCACACCGCCGCGTACGACGTGGCCGTCGCCTCCTGGTTCGCGTCCTCGTACGCGCCCGCCGACGAAAGCGACTTCCCCGACTTCCTGGGCGCCACCTGGGAGCGCGAGAACGTGCTGCGCTACGGCGAGAACCCGCACCAGCCCGCCGCGCTCTACACCTCCGGGAGCGGCGGCCTCGCGCAGGCCGAGCAGCTGCACGGCAAGGAGATGTCCTACAACAACTACACGGACACCGACGCCGCGCGCCGGGCCGCGTACGACCACTCCGAGCCCTGCGTCGCGATCATCAAGCACGCCAACCCGTGCGGCATCGCGATCGGCGCGGACGTCGCGGAGGCCCACCGCAAGGCGCACGCCTGCGACCCGCTGTCCGCGTTCGGCGGCGTCATCGCCGTCAACCGCCCGGTGTCCGTGGCGATGGCCGAGCAGGTCGCCGAGATCTTCACCGAGGTCATCGTCGCGCCCGGTTACGAGGACGGCGCGGTCGAGGTGCTGGCCAAGAAGAAGAACATCCGCGTGCTGCGTGCCGAGGGCGCCCCGGCGAACCCGGTCGAGCTCAAGCCCATCGACGGCGGCGCGCTCCTCCAGGTCACCGACCGCCTCCAGGCCGAGGGCGACGACCCGGCCGGCTGGACGCTCGCGACCGGCGACGCGCTGTCCGCCGACGAGCTGGCCGAGCTGGCGTTCGCCTGGAAGGCGTGCCGCGCGGTCAAGTCCAACGCGATCCTGCTCGCCAAGGACGGCGCCTCCGTCGGCGTCGGCATGGGCCAGGTCAACCGGGTCGACTCCGCCAAGCTCGCGGTCGAGCGGGCCGGTGAGGAGCGGGCGCGGGGTGCGTACGCGGCGTCCGACGCGTTCTTCCCGTTCCCCGACGGTCTGGAGATCCTGACCGGGGCCGGCGTCAAGGCCGTGGTCCAGCCGGGCGGTTCGGTCCGTGACGAGCTGGTCGTCGAGGCGGCGAAGAAGGCCGGCGTGACGATGTACTTCACGGGGACGCGGCACTTCTTCCACTGACGCGCCCCGTCGGCCCGGCGCCTCGAGCGGCGGGCCGCTCCCGGTGGCCCGGCCCGTACCTGGGCCGGGCCACCGGCGCGTACGGGCCCGGGCGCCGCCTGCCGGCACTCGCGGGTCAGGTCCTCTTGCGCAGCGCGCCCCAGGTGTCGGGGCCGACCTCGCCGTCGACGAGGAGTCCCTTGTCGCTCTGGAAGCGCTTGACCGCGGCGGCGGTGTCCTCGCCGAACTCGCCGTCCACGCCCGCGCGGCCGACGCTGTAGCCCCGCTCGGAGAGCATGCACTGCACCTGCACGACGCGCTGCCCCTTGTCGCCGTAGCGCGTGATCGCGGTGCCGGAGTAGTAGGTGCACTGCGAGAGCCACGCCGGGGTGGCCGGCTCGGCCGTGGTCCTGGCCGGGCTCGGGGCCGGCGGCGCGCTGCTCGGGACGGTGCCGCCGCCGCTGTCGGGCGTGGTGGCCGCCGACGGAGCGGGCGCGTCCTCGGCGCCGCCCCGGTCGGTCCCCGCGGAGTCGTCCGGCTTGTCCCGCGCGTCCTCGTCCTTGTCCTTCTTGTCCTTGTCCTTCTCGTCGTCCCGGTCCTCGCCGGCCGACGGGGAGGCGTCGGTGACACCGGGCCTCGGTACGGCCGGGTCGCCGCCGGGGCCGGAGCTGTCCACGGCGGTCGGTGACAGGGCGGCGGAGTCGGTGCCGGCCGGGCGGGTGAGCAGGAAGACGCCCAGGGCGACGGCGCACACGGCGAGGCCCGAGCCGACCGCCAGATACAGCTTCCTGCCGCGGCGGCGGGCGGCCGGAACCACGCCGGGCACGGGCACGGGCGTACAGGGCGCAGATCTATAGGGCACAGGCGTGGGCGGGCCGTACGCGCCGGGCGGGGTCGGCGCGCCGAAGGCGGGACCGGCCGCGGGGGCGGCCACCTGCTGCGTGGGCGCGCGGAAGTGGCCGGTCTGCCGGGCGGGAGCGTGCTCCAGCACTGCGCAGCCCTGCTGCCGGGCGAGCAGCCGGGAGGCCAGCGGCTCCTCCCACGCCGGTGCGCAGGGGTGCCCGGCGGCCGCTTCGACCAGCTGCGGCGGGGTGGGCCGGCCGGCGGGGTCCTTCGAGAGGCAGGCCGTCAGCAGGGCGGCCAGCGCGGGGTCCGCGGCCCCGAGCGCGCCCATGACCTCCGCCCTGGGCTCCTCGAACGCGACCCGGTGCATGACGTCCACACCGGTGCCGTCCCCGAACGGGGCGTGCCCCGTGGCCGCGTAGACGATCGTGCCCGCCAGCGAGAAGACGTCGGACGCGGCGTCGCAGCGGCCGTCCCTGAGGTACTCGGGCGCCATGAAGGCGGGCGTGCCGACCCGGCTGCCCGTGGTGGTGATGGCGCTGCTGTCGGCGGCCTGCGAGATGCCGAAGTCGATCACGTGCGCGCCGCGCAGCGACAGGATCACGTTCGACGGCTTGAGGTCCCGGTGCACGACCCCGACGGCGGCCAGGGCCTCCAGCGCCCGCCCCAGCTCCGCGATCAGCCGCCAGACCGCGGCCGGTGTGAGGGCACCGCAGTCGCGGACCGCGTCGGCGAGATTGAGACCCGGCAGGTACTGCGTGCCCATCCACAGCAGCGTGTCCTGGAACGCGGTGCCCAGCAGGGCGGGCGCGTGCGGGGCGCCGACCCGGGCGTGCACGGCGGCCTCACGCTCGAACCGCCGCCGGAACTCGGCGTCCTCCGCGTACTCCGGCCGGATGACCTTGACCGCGGCGAGCCCGGGGCTGTCGTCGGCGGGGCGCGCGAGATAGACCCGGCCCATTCCGCCGCTGCCGAGCAGCCCCAGTGGTACGTACGGCCCGATGATCGCCGGGTCGGCGGGCCCGAGCGGGGTCGCGCCCGCCTGAGCCAGTGCGGCGTCGCCGGACGCCGGTGAGTACGGCGGCGCAGGCCGCTGGTCCGACATGAATCCCCCGTTGTACTGCTCTGCGTGGCGTACGCACCGCGACGCCTGCCGGCGAGGTTACCGAGCGGCGCCGGGCGCGTGGCCCGGCGGCGTCGGGAACGAGCCAGGGCCGCCGTACTGATGCGGGGCGGCCGGGGCGAGGGCCTGGAGCGCCGACGGGCGGCGGGCGGCGCCGATGGAGACGGCCGCCGCGCCGGTCATCAGCCCGACGCCGGCGAGGGCCGACACCATCACCTCGTCGGTGCCGCGCTGGGAGAACATCGCTCCCCGGTCCTCACAGGTCTCTTTCGGCCGCGGCCGCTCCTGGGTCCCCGTGTTCGTCGTGGTGCACTCGTAGCGGAAGTCGACCACGCTCCGCCAGGTGTTGTCGGGGGCGGCGACGAAGGCGGCGGCGAACATGCCGATCCCGCCGAGCAGGAACAGGATCTGGAAGACGCGGGCGACGGGATGCACGAGTGTGGACTCCACTGCTGGCAAGGCTTAGGCCCTGGGACGTTCGGTGGGCGCCGGGGCGAGCAGAGCCGGAACGGCGCCGGGAGAACCGGCCGCGGTGGCGTCACGCGCCACCGCGGCCGGACACGCGAGGCGTCCGAGCACGAGGCGCGGCCCCGTCGCGGCGATTCCCTCCGGTCGTGCCGACCCCCGTGGCGGCACGCAGACGACTGTGCCGCAGCGTGGCCGGAAGCGGTACCTGAAAAGTTTCAGGGTCCGCGGGCGTCCGGGCCGCCGGCCACCGGCTGTACGAACGACTCGGGTCCGAAGCGTCCCCACGCCATGAAACCGGCCAGGACGAGATGGACCAGGTCCGCCACCATGTACTTGGTCTCGTGACGCAGCAGGCGGGGATCAGCGCCGCGGCTCGGATAGCCTGCGGGACATCGCGCCCGAGCCCCTCGAACCGGAGGGCGGGCCGACGGAGCGGCCGGCAGGCGTGGTGCGCGAGGTGGAGAGGGCTCTGTGCCGGGATCGACGGGTGGGACGGACGCGGCCGGCTACCGGCCCCTGCTGTTCTCCGTCGCCTACGGGATGACCGGCTCCGTGGGCGACGGCGGCGGCGAGGTGCGGGTCTTCGGAACGCCGCTGGCCGGGCGGCCGCGCGTGGTGCGGCTGCTCCTCGGCGTCTTCCGCCGGGCCGGGAACCTGGGCGTCTCCCACCGGATGGCCCGCGTCAACGGCCGGCCGGGCGCCGTCAGGTACGACGCAGAGGGCCGCGTGGTCAGCGTGGTCGAGCTCGGCATCGCCGAGGGCGTGGTCCACACGATCCGCTCGGTGGCCGACCCCGACAAGCTCGGCCATCTCGGACCGCTGTCCGACGTGGCACGACGGCCGGAGGAGTGACCCGCCCCCACCGCACCGGCGCCGGTCACCAGATCGACGACAGGAACGCCCACAGCGTGGACCTGGACGAGCAGCTGTCGACCAGCCGGTGCGAGAGCGGCGCGTAGGTGCCCGCCAGGTTGCCCATGCTGTTCACGGTGCTGCACCCGGTGCGCTGGGCCATCCGACGGCGGTCGTTGCCCGCGGGGGTGAAGTCCGCGCCCCGGAAGTACTCCACGTCGCGGAGCCTGCGCCCGTCCGTGATGTTGTTGAACGCCGACCGCACCGGCCGGTCGGCGGCCCAGGCGCAGGTCTCCTCGCCCGCCAGCCAGTCGTCGTCGTCCTCCCGCCAACTGCACATCTCCCCGTTCCCGTTGTGCTCGCTGAAGAAGCACACGGAGCCCTCGGGGCAGCGGTGGTACCCGTAGACCACCTGACCGTCGGGCCCGGTCGGGAACGCCGCCTTCTTGTCCAGGGCCGCGTACACCGGCGACCCGTCGTCGTGCGTGACGTACGCGTACGTGGCGCCCGTCAGCCCCAGCGCCGCCAGGACCACGGTGGCGGCGATCGACGCCAGTACGGGGTGCCGGCGCCAGAAGCGGGGCCGCAGCCTCGGCAGCCGGGTCGAGGCGGTGACGCCCGCCGCCTTTTCGACGCGGCGCAGGAGCGCGGCCGTGTCGTGGGCGGCCCGCTCCTTGTGCGTGCGCCCCAGGCAGTCGGTGATGATCTCCCGCCATGCCGCAGGCAGTTCGGGGGAGAGCCGCAGTTCCTCCGTGCCCCGGGCGTAGCGGACGGCCGCGTCGCAGCGGGCGTCCGGCGAACCGCCGGGCAGCGGATGGCTGCCGGTGAGGGTGAGATGGGCGAGGACGCCGAAGGCCCAGATGTCGGCCGTGGGGCGCACCCGCGTGCCGCGCTCGTCGACCTCGGACCAGAGGAGTTCGGGCGGCGTGTGGTCGGGGGTGGCGAACGCGGGCGCGTAGGCGTGGGTGCCGTGCAGTTCGGCCGCCATGTTGAAGTCGGCGAGGCGGACCGAACCGTCCTTCATCAGCAGGATGTTGGCGGGCTTCAGATCGCCGTGCACCCAGCCGGCGTGGTGCAGCTGGTGCAGTCCCTCGCAGACGTGGGCCAGCAGCGCCGGATCGGGCCGGGGCGCGGACGAATCGGCCAGCACCTCTTCCAGGGAGGCGGCGGCCTGTTCCAGTACGAGCACGGTGGCGCCGTCGAGGTCGGGGCGCTCGGCGTCGTCGACGGTCAGCACCTCGTACATCCGGATCAGCCGGGGGGAGCTCATCCGGCTGAGCAACCCGATCTCGCGCTGCGCCAGTTCGCGCAGGTGCCGCAGCTGGCGGGGGGTCCGGGTGCCGGTGCAGAGGAACTTCAGCGCGGCGGACGCGGGCGGCCCGCCGTCCTTCTTCTCCGCCCCGTCTCCGGAGACGTTGCGGGCCGCGTAGACGGTGGAGAAGGCGCCGGACGCGATGGGCTCGCGCACCTCCCAGGCCCCGACACGGTAGCCGGCCGGGACGGGGACCACCGGGGTCTGCTCCGTCATCGCGTCACCTGGTGGCCGGCCGCGGTGAGCACGATCAGGTCGTCCTCGCGCACGAGGTCGAAACGCAGGGCGAGGGAGACCAGCGACTCCTTCTTGCCGTTGGCGCGCTGTCCCGCCTCCGCGCTCTCCGGGCCGGGGCGCAGCCGGAGTTTGACCGCGAGGTAGTCGATGTTCCAGTACACGGACGAGCGGTTGGCCGCCGGCCAGGTCGGCCGGAGCCGCTCCACCACCTGGTCGATGGTGGGGAGCGGGGCGTGCGGCGCGCCGCGCAGCCGGGGTTCGCACAGGGCGGCCAGTACGGCGAAGTAGCGCTTGGTGGGGTCGAGCGAGAACGCCGGGGCGGTGACGGCGGAGCCGGGGCCGCTCCCGTGGGCCGGCGGCTCGCCGTAGCGGTGGCGCGGCGCCCACACGTCGAAGCTCAGCAGATCGCCGGCGGCGGGCAGCACCACCCGCGAGAACTCGAAGGGGACGGGTGCGTCCAGCCGGCCCGGCGCGACCTTGAGGTGCTCTCCGGCGCCCTCCGGGTTCTCCACGACGTACGTCTGCCGCGCGCTGTGGTTGCTGAGGATCCAGAACGCGCCCTGCGCGGTGATCTCCCCGGCGTTCCGGGACACGCCGTCGTGGCTCAGTACGAGGCCGGAGGCGGGCGCCTCCCGGCCGAAGGCGATCCGCTCACCGGGTGCGATCCTGAGGTGTTCGCCCGGTCCTCCGCACTCCGGCGGCACGATGATGACGCTGTACATGACAGTCCCTCCCCCGGTCCGCGTGTCAGCGTATGCGGTACGGCCGACGGCGCCGAACCTTTGGGGAGCCGTGCGTGCCGTCTCGGCGCGGCGGGCGGCCCACCGGTCGTGAGGACCGGTGGGCCGCCCGGGCGTCCGGATCAGGTGAGGTACCTGGAGCAGCCGCCGCTCACCCACTTGTGGGAGCTGATCCAGTTGTTCGCCGTCGAGCCGTCGCTGAGCGTGTTGTCGCCCAGCTGGTCGGCGTACTTCTCGCCACGGGTCAGGCAGCCGTGGCCACCGCCGTACCCGGCGTGCCGGTAGAACTTGACGATGTCGTACGTGTCCGCCACGCCGGTGTTCATCACCGACGTCGCCCGGTCGTTGTCGCTGCTCCGGAAGCTCCCCGAACCGTCGGACCAGTTGCTGTCGTTGCCCTGGCTGTAGCCGAGCAGGCCGCTGCAGTAGGCACCGTCCCAGGCCCACATGTTGCCGTCGTTGACGTGGCTGTTGTACCAGGTGTCGCAGGCGCTCGCCCGAGTGCCCGCTTCTCCGGTGGACGCGGCCGACGCGGCCGTGCCGGTCATCATGGTGCCGATGGCGGCCAGGCCGACAGCGGCCGCTGCGATGCCCATTTTGCGCATGGTGATTTCTCCCCTTGTCGTCAGCTTTGTTCCTCCGCCCCGTACGGATGTGGGGGCGGGTTCTCCCGTCCGCGGCCGGTGCCGCGGAGGTCAGGGCCGTGAACCGGTGATCTGCCGGGCGCGTGCCAGTGCGGCACGTTCGATGCGGCTGTGGGCGTCGAGTTCCTCGCCGTACCGGTCACGGAGCTTGTCGCGGTACTCGTTCTCCAGGGCGCGGGCCGTCGTCCCGAACCGGGTGTCGTGGGCGCAGGTGGCGTCGGTGGTCGCGAGCCGTACCTCGACGCCGAACGCCTTCTTCTCCGGCAGTCCTTCGGTGAGCCGGGGCAGGGCCTCGCGGGCGGCCGGCGGATCGGGGTAGGGATGCCCGGCCCGGCTCATGCAGCGGGACCACTTCGAGAGCGCGCCGGCGAAGCGCTTGTCGCGCAGCAGGTCGGCCGCGTACAGCGGCGTGAGGTTGGAAACGGTCTTGTCGACGCGGAACCAGGTCTCGCGGTCGCCGTACAGCCGCTCCTTGGCCCCCGCCTCACAACCGCCGACGCTGCTGGTGATCGTGCCGCCGCCCGGGACGCGGACCGAGAGCTCGGGTGTGTCGGGGCCTCCGACGAGTGCGGCCAGATACCGGCTGCGCCGGTCCTCGGAAAGCTTCTCGCGATGCACGAGATTGGGGTCGGTCTTCCGTGCCGCCATGGCCTTCGCCTCCAGGCGGCTGCCGTAACCGTGCTCGGCGGCCCAGCCGGGATCGTCCAGCACATAGCCGACGCTGCGGCTCTCCTCGGCGGTCGGCGGCGCCGCGACCCAGTAGCGGAAGCCCTTGCGCTCCATGCACTCCTGGACGAGCAGTTGCTCGGCGTGCCGGATCACGATCCGGTCGGCGTCGGTGATGTCGCCGGCCGCTTCCTCCTGGCGGGCCGGCGCGGCGGCGGCCGTCGGCCCCGGCCCGGCGGTGTCCCGTGTGCACCCGGCCGCGGCGGCCGACAAGGCCGCCACTGCCGTCGCCACCGCACACGCGGCGATGAACCTGCGCTTCATGCCACTGCCCCCCGTTGCCGCGCCACCCCTCGGTGGCGCAGTAACACCATCCCGTCGGAGCCGGGCGGCGGGTACCTCGTATGTCATAGGGAGGTCAGGGTGAGCAGGTCTTGGCCCAGGTGTGGGACAGCACGTCCGACGTCAGGGCCAGGTCGTGACGCTGTCCCTTCTCGACGCAGCCGACGCGCTCCTGCAGTCCGGGCTCCGCGAAGTACGTGACGTGGACGTAGCCGTTGGGGTCCGGCATCCCGTTGTTGAAGATCGAGCGGGGGCGCTCGCCGCCCGCCCAGGAGCAGCCGACCGGGCCGCCGGTCCAGTCGGTGTCGTCACCGGTCCAGGCGCACATCCTGCCGCCGCCGTCCGCCTCCGAGAAGAAACACACGGCTCCCGGCATACAGCGGTCGTAGCCCGTGTCGGTCTGCGCCGGGCCGGTGCTTCCGCCCGGGCCCGGGCCGGTGCTCGCGCCCGCGGTGGACCGGGCGTTCGCCGTGGTGCCGGGCTTCGCGGCCGGGTCGTCGTCCAGCGCCGTCCACGCCCCGAGGCCCGCCACCGCCAGAGCCAGCACGCCGGCCGCCGCCGCGAGCACGGGGCGGCGCACGCGCCTGCGGCGCGGCAGCCGGCCCGCCGCCGCCTGAGACGTCCGCCGCAGCAGCGACGCCGCGTCGTGCGGGGCCCGCTCCTCATGCGTACGGGCGAGGCAGTCCCGCACGATCTCCCGCCAGGGCGTGGGAAGTTCGGGCGAGAGCCGCAGTTCCTCCTCCCCGCGGGCGTAGCGCACCATCGCGTCCCGCCGGGCCGTCGGAGTGCCGCCCGGCAGCGGGAACGAGCCGGTCAGGACCAGGTGCGCCAGCACCCCGAACGCCCAGATGTCCGCGGTCTGCCGGATCCGCATGCCCCGCTCGCCGATCTCGGACCACAGCAGCTCGGGCGGGGTGTAGTCGGCGGTCGCGAACGCGGGGGAGTACGCGTGCGTGCCCTCCATCTCGGCCGCCATGTTGAAGTCGCCCAGCCGCGCCGTGCCGTCCGCCATCAGCAGCACGTTGCCCGGCTTGAGGTCGCCGTGCACCCAGCCCGCGCCGTGCAGCTGGTGCAGGCCCTCGCAGATCTGCACGAGCAGGGCCGGCCCCTGCCGCGGCGGCGGGCCGCCGGTCAGCAGCGTGTCGAGGGAGCCCCGCGCCTCCTCCAGTACGAGGACGGTGGCCCCGTCGAGCTCCGGATGGGCGGGGTCGTCGACGGTCAGCGCGTCGTGCATCCGGATCAGCCGCGGCGAACGGAGCCGGCTCAGCAGCGCCACCTCCCGCTCGGCCAGCTCCCGGAGATGGCGGAGCTGGCGCGGGGTGTGCGTGCCGGGCCGCGTACACATTCCCGAACGCCCCCGCGCCCAGCGGCCCCTCGACGATCCACGGGCCGACGCGGTAGCCGCGCGGCACGGTGGCGACGGCGTACGGCTGCTCCCCGGTCACCGGACCGCGCCGCTCGCGCGGCGGCCGGCCGGGCCGCTCGCCGGGCGGCTCGCGGAGGGGGCCAGCACCGCGAGGTCGTCCTCGCGGACCAGGTCGAAGCGGAGCGCGAGGGAGACGAGCGTCTCCTTCTTGCCGTTCAGGCGCGGGCCGGGATCGCAGGATTCCGGGCCGGGCTTGAGCCGCAGCTTCACCGCCAGGTAGTCGATGTTCCACTGCACGGCGGCCCGGTTGGCGGCCGGCCACCGCGGGCGCAGCCGCTCGGCGATCTGCTCGACGGTGGGCAGCGGCGCGTACGGCTCGCCGCGCAGCCGTGGCTCGCACAGCGCCGCCAGGACCATGAAGTACCGCTTGGACCGGTCGAGCGGAAAGGCGAGCGCGGTCGACGCCCCGCCGCGGTGCTCCGCGTGCCCGTCCGGGCCGGCCCCGTCGGCCGGATCGGCGTAGTCGTGCCGCGGTGCCCATACGTCGAAACTGAGCAGCTCCGTGCCCGCGGGCAGCACGACCCTGGAGAACTCGAACGGCACGGGGGCGCCGAGCCGCCGTGGCGCGACCTTGATGTGCTCGCCGGCGCCTTCCGGGTTCTCGACCGCGTACGTCGCCGTGCGGCTGAAGTTGCTCAGCGACCAGTACGTGTCCGTCGCGGTGATCTGGCCCGCGGAACGGGACACGCCGTCGTGCGCGATGGCCAGCAGGGATCGTGTTCCGGTCGATGCGTCAGCGGACGTACGCGCGGGTGCTCCTCGGCCGAAGCGGAGGGTCTCGCCCGGCGCCAGTCGGAGTTTTTCGCACGGGGCCATACCCGGCCCCGGCACCACGATGATCGTGTACATGAGTCGTCCCCTTCCCCCAGGGTTCCGCCGTGAGGGTAGGGAACGCCGATAAACGTTCGCATGACGCGCAGACCGGGACGGAAAAGGCCGAAGGCCGTGAACCCCGCAGGTGCGGGGGCCACGGCCTTCGAAGCGGCAGCGGTGCGGGACTTACGCGCGCTGACGGTTGAACCAGGCCGCACCGTCGGCCTTGCCGACGAAGACGGCGATGAGGATCGCCAGCACGGTGTGCACCAGGCCGATGAGGATGAACGGGTAGACGCCGAGCACCGCGGTGATGATGCCGAACACCAGGGCGGTGACGCGGATGCCGTTGCCGCCGCTGCCGAACTTGGCGCCGAGGACGATGGCGAGCACGCCCCAGCCCAGGATGAGCAGCGTGATGAACCACACCGCGCCGACGGACATGTCGGCGATCTGCTGGAACTGGAGGTCGTCCTTGAGGGCCGGGTCGTTCTTGGCCTCGTTGAGGCCGATGGCGCCCATCGCGGCGAAGATCGCGCCGATCACCTGGAAGCCGCCGATGATGAACAGCATCACGCGGGCCGCCTTGACGCCGCCCGGCATCTCCTGCGGACCGGCCGGGTAGCCGCCGCCGGCGTAGGGCTGGACGGGCGGGGCCTGCGGGTAGCCGTAGCCGGGCTGACCACCCTGGGGCTGGCCGTAACCGGGCTGCTGGGGCTGGCCCTGCGGCTGGCCGTAGGGGTTGTTCTGGTCGCCGAAGCTCATGGCGGGTTTCCTCCGTTGAAATGCGGGGACGACGCGGCCCGAGCGGAGGAACTGCATGGTTTTTGCTGGTTTGCCCCCCGGCACTGCCCGCGGCACTGCGCGCCTCATCGTCGTCTGCGTACTGACTTCTTGTCCAGCCGGTATCCCCAGGTGTTGTGCAAGTGCAACCTGTCGGCCATCCGGCAGTCGAGACGCGGACCGGCCGGATTGGAACCGCGACGGGTGCATCCGTGAAGATGGGGGTATGACTGCCCAGATTCTCGATGGCAAGGCCACCGCAGCCGCGATCAAGTCCGATCTGACCGTCCGCGTGGCGGCCCTCAAGGAGCGGGGTGTCACACCTGGCCTCGGGACCCTCCTCGTCGGGGACGACCCGGGGAGCCGCTGGTACGTCAACGGCAAGCACCGCGACTGCGCGCAGGTCGGCATCTCGTCGATCCAGCGCGAACTGCCCGACACCGCCACCCAGGAGGAGATCGAGGCGGTCGTACGGGAGCTCAACGAGAACCCGGAGTGCACCGGCTACATCGTCCAACTGCCCCTGCCCAAGGGCATCGACGCCAACCGGGTGCTGGAGCTGATGGACCCGGCCAAGGACGCGGACGGGCTGCACCCGATGAGCCTCGGCCGGCTGGTGCTGGGCATCGAGGGGCCGCTGCCGTGCACCCCGTACGGCATCATCCAGCTGCTGCGCCACCACGGCGTGGAGATCAAGGGCGCGAACGTCGTCGTGGTCGGGCGCGGCATCACCATCGGGCGGCCGATGCCGCTGGTGCTGACCCGTAAGTCCGAGAACGCGACGGTGACGCAGTGCCACACCGGTACGCGTGACCTCTCCGCCCATCTGCGCCAGGCCGACATCATCGTCGCGGCCGCCGGTGTGCCGCACCTGATCCGGCCCGAGGACGTCAAGCCGGGCGCGGCCGTGCTCGACGTCGGCGTGAGCCGCGACGAGAACGGCAAGATCGTCGGCGACGTCCACCCGGACGTCGCGGAGGTGGCCGGCTGGGTCGCTCCGAACCCGGGCGGTGTCGGCCCGATGACGCGGGCGCAGCTGCTGGTGAACGTGGTGGAGGCGGCCGAGCGCGCGGCGTCGGCCGGGTCTGCGGTCTGACGGGTGGCTGATCCCATGGAGGCACGTGCGGACGACGGGGGCCGGGCCGGGGACGCCGACCCCGACAAGACGGCTGCCGGCGCGACCGGTGCCGACTCGGCCGGTGACCCGGCCGGGGACGAACCGCGTGAGGCGGACGGCGACTCTGCCGCCCGCCCCGCCGGGTCGCGGCGGCCGCCCGCCGTCACGCGTGACACCGCGCGCCCCGAGGGCGGCGGGCGCGCCGCGTCCGGGGACGCTCCCGCTCCCGCCCGCCAGTGGCCGCTGCTGAGCGTGCTGTCGCTGGTCGGAGTCGGTCTGGTGTCCATCGGCACCGACGCGTTCGCCGACGCGGTCCGGATCGGCACGATCCTGATCGGCGCCGGTCTGCTCCTCGGGGCCGTGCTGCGCCGTGTCACCCCGTCCGTGGGCATGCTCGCCGTACGCTCCCGGTTCACGGACATGATCACGTACGGCCTCCTCGGCACGGTGATCGTTCTGCTCGCGCTGGTGGCGCAGCCGAAGCCGTGGATCGATGTGCCGTTCCTGGAGAACGCGGTTCATTTCACGGTGCGTTAGCACCCCGGGCCATCGAGGGTCCCGTACGACGCCGACGGCGCCCGTCCTCTCCCCCGAGGGAGGACGGGCGCCGCCGTGGATTCAAGAGTCATGCACCCGCCAAGACGGTTCAAGGTGCGACTGTGGCCTGTGGCACGGAAGTGACCATTCCGCCACGGTGTGATCGTCGTGCTACGGATGCGAGACTGAGCCCCGCACCCCGCGGCCATCGGGTGCGCGGGGGTACATAAAGCTCATTCGGGGGACAAGGGGGAAGTACCGATGCCTCGTTGGAAGGACCTGCCCGAAGGGCTCGACCCGGAGGTGCGCGAGTTCATGGGCCAGCTGCGCGGGCTCGTGGACCGCAGCGGGCTGAGCATCTCGGCCGTCTCGGACCGCACCGGGTACAGCAAGACGTCCTGGGAGCGTTATCTCAACGGGCGGCTGCTCGCACCCAAGGGCGCGGTCGTCGCGCTCGCCGAGGTGACCGGCACGAACACCGTCCACGTGACGACCATGTGGGAGCTCGCGGAGCGCGCCTGGGGCCGCGCCGAGATGCGGCACGACATGACGATGGAAGCGATACGGATATCCCAGGCGCGGGAGGCCCTCGGCGGCGACGGCGCGCCGCCGGGAGCGCCCGCCGGCGGACGGCCCTCGACCGGCCCCGGCCCCGGCCCTGGCCCCGGCCCCGCGGGCGGCTCGGCCGGCCCCGGACCCGCCGCCGTGACCTGGCCGCGCGTCACCGAATCGCCGTACGGAGCGGGCGCGTACGCCCCCACGCCCGCCCCCGGCGCGTACGCCCCCGTGCCCACTCCGGCTCCGGACGCGGGCGCGCCCCGCCCGCCGCACCAGGGCAGCGGGCCGGGGCACCCCGGCACCCCCGCCGGCCCGGTCAGGCCCCGCCGCAGGACCCCGTTCGTCGCCGCCGCCGTGGTGAGCGTGCTCATCGTGGGCGCCGGCGGCTGGTTCCTCGTCAACGGCGGCGGCGGTGACGGCCGCCAGGACCGTGCCACGCCGACCCCGTCCGCCGCGCCGACCACCAGCAGCCCGCAGCTTCCCGCCGGGGTGAAGTGCCACGGCGACGCGTGCGACGGCAAGGACCCGGAGACCATGGGCTGCGGCGGCGAGTACGCCACCACGGTCTCCACGGCCACCGTGGGCAGCGCCGTGATCGAGGTCCGCCACAGCGAGGTGTGCGGCGCCGGGTGGGCCCGTATCACCCAGGCCGTGCCCGGTGACGAGGTCCGCATCGCCGTCGGCGGCAAGGCCCGGCAGTCGGCTCTGGTCAACGACGACGACGCGTACACCCCGATGGCGGCCGTACCGGACCCGGCCGACGCGAAAGCGTGCACCACGCTCAAGACCGGGGCGGAGGGCTGCACTTCCGGGCAGTGACGCGCCCCCGGGACACGCCGGGGTGAGACGCGCCACAAGGGGGTGAGGATTGGCCCGGTCGCGTGTCGGATAGCCTGACCGCTGGAAATCTCTTCACGTCAAGATTCAGCCCGGGCGTGGACGAGAGGTCCCGCACGAGGGGCAGTGCCCCCACCCGCCAGCTGTCTTACGGAGATCGCCATGACCCGCACTCCCGTCAACGTCACCGTGACCGGCGCGGCCGGCCAGATCGGCTACGCGCTGCTCTTCCGCATCGCATCCGGCCACCTGCTCGGCGCGGATGTGCCGGTCAAGCTGCGCCTGCTCGAGATTCCGCAGGGCCTCAAGGCCGCGGAGGGCACCGCCATGGAGCTCGACGACTGCGCCTTCCCGCTGCTCAAGGGCATCGAGATCACCGACGACCCGAACGTCGGCTTCGACGGCGCGAACGTCGCGCTGCTCGTCGGCGCCCGCCCCCGCACCAAGGGCATGGAGCGCGGCGACCTGCTCTCCGCCAACGGCGGCATCTTCAAGCCGCAGGGCAAGGCCATCAACGACAACGCCGCGGACGACATCCGCGTCCTGGTCGTCGGCAACCCGGCCAACACCAACGCCCTGATCGCCCAGGCCGCGGCCCCGGACGTACCGGCCGAGCGCTTCACCGCCATGACCCGCCTCGACCACAACCGCGCGATCTCGCAGCTGGCCGCCAGGACCGGCGCCGCCGTCTCCGACATCAAGCGCCTCACCATCTGGGGCAACCACTCGGCGACCCAGTACCCGGACATCTTCCACGCGGAGATCGCCGGCAAGAACGCCGCCGAGGTCGTGAACGACGAGGCGTGGCTGGCCGACACCTTCATTCCGACCGTCGCCAAGCGCGGCGCGGCGATCATCGAGGCCCGCGGCGCGTCCTCCGCGGCGTCCGCGGCCAACGCCGCGATCGACCACGTCCACACCTGGGTCAACGGCACCGCCGAGGGCGACTGGACCTCCATGGGCATCCCGTCGGACGGCTCCTACGGCGTCCCGGAGGGCCTGATCTCCTCCTTCCCGGTCACCTGCAAGGACGGCAAGTACGAGATCGTCCAGGGCCTGGACATCAACGAGTTCTCCCGCGCGCGCATCGACGCGTCGGTCCAGGAGCTCGCCGAGGAGCGCGCCGCGGTCCGCGAGCTCGGCCTCATCTGACCCGACCGCACCAGCGTTCCCCCCGCCCCCGGCGGCTTCGGCCACCGGGGGCGTTCGTGCGCCTTGGGCCTCTTTGCCCGTTCGGGTGATACCTCATCGACGGTGCTGCGCGCCGACAGCACATGCACTTCTGTGAGAGCAGCGAACGGGCTCATGAAGGGGCGGCTGTGCTGGAGCGAGGAGGCCTGATGAGCAGGGGATATCACACGAAGTGGAACGTCCCGTCCGAACACCGTGAGGACCCGGCCTATGTGGCCGCGGGGCGGCGTATGGACTTCGCACAGGCCGTGTACGAGCGGCGCTCGGCGCTCGGTTGGACCGCTGAGGAACTGGCAGGCCGCGCGGGGATGCGGGAAGCCGACATCGAGCAGATCGAGGAGAGCGGGACCGAGCCGACCCTTGAGCTCATCGAACGACTCGCCACGGCACTCGAGGCCGGGGATCGACCCCCGGGCGAACCCCGTGTTCGTCTTCGAGGGCCACGTCGCCTGACCGGATCGCCGACGCCCGGGCCCAGGGCGCGCCCAGCAGACCCCGCCCCCGGTGGCTTCGGCCGCCGGGGGCGGGCGCGTGTCGGGCGAGAGCCCGGCAATCCGCCCGGACCCGGAGCACGCGCCGCCGGGATCAGCACTTGCGGCGTGGGCGTGCGGACTTCAGCCCGCGATCGCGACCGTCGTCGCCACGGTGACCGCGACCATCGCCGCCTGCATGTTGCGGATCGCCTCACGGATGCTGTCGCCCGCCCACTGGCCGTCGGCGATCTCCGTCATCCGCGGCGCGAGCTGCTTGCGCGGTACGTCGGGGAAGGCGAGGCGGTGCAGTTTGGCCGAGTGGATCAGGGCGACCAGGCCCGCCGTACGGTCGTCCGGGGCGGCGTCGTGCAGGACGACGGCGGCCAGCCGTTCGCGCAGTTCGCGTTCGGTGGAGCCGTCCGCCTCCGGGTAGCGCTTCACCGGGAACAGGCCCAGCACCCTGCGCTGCTCCTCGGCCACGAGACCGCGCTCGCGCAGGCTGTCGATCGTGGCGCTGACGGCCTCGGAGTGGTCCTTCGTCAGCCAGTCGGTGACCTTCCGCGGCTTGCTGCCACGGGCCGCCCAGGCGGTGAGCTGCTCCAGGCGGCCGTCGAGGAGCGGGGGGCCGGTGGGCGTGCCGTCCGTGATCCTGATCCGGTCGCCGTTCACCGAGACGCGCCCGGCCATGACGAGATCGAGCAGAATCCCGCCCGCCACGGCCCAGCCCGCCGACTGCCGGTCCTTCGCCGCCCCGGACTCGTCGTCCAGCGACAGCAGCATGATTTCCTCGGCCAGCGTGACCGCCACGCGTCTTCCCCCTCGGTCGGTTGGTTCCTGATCAGTGGGACGAGCGGGCGGCATTCCCAGTTCCCTCGCGCGAGCCTCCCGCGGCCGAGGGGCGCGGCGGACCGGCTGCAGGCGCGGTCTCTTGGAGAGCCCGGGCGGCCTGGGACACACGACAGTCCCCGGTGGCCCGCATCGATTTCCGTACGCGCCAGTCGTCGCTGACCGCAGGTCTCTCGAGCGGCCCGCCGGGGGCCTGGCCAGAGCCGTGAGACTGGGTCACGCGGGTCGGTGGACGTCTCCTCCGACGGGTGCGGCTCTCTCCGGTCATCTGGTGTAAAGACCAGTCTCCTCCCGATATGTCCGGCGTCAAGGGGGTGGAGCGGCTGAAAATCCAGACCTGGGCGGAAGCGGTGCGGCGGCAGTCGTCAGGGCTTGCCGATGTCGACCACCCACACCCCGGTTCCGTCGTAGGCCTCGGGTGCCGCGCTGAGTACCTGGCCGTCGACGGCACCCGACACAGCGGCGTGCACCGCGTGGGCGTGGCGCCAGTCGATGCCCGAGGCCACGACCTGTTCGACGGCGGTGGACGCGGCGAAGTCCAGCGGGTCGAACTCGAGGCCGGGCAGCGCCCCGACGTGGGCCGCGACGCCGGGCAGTTCCAGGCTCGCCGAGACCAGGCAGAGCGCGGGGACATGGGCGCGCTGTGCGGGGTCGGGCGCTTCGACGACGGCGAGGCCCGAGAGGAAGCGGTGCCCTCTGCACAGGGCGAGAACCGCGGTGTGGTCAAGGATGATCACCTGCGCCTCCCGACGCGGCCGGCCGCGATGTCCGCCCGCCACAACTGGGCGCGCCGCACGTCGTCGTCGGTGAGATCCCGGCACAGGTTCGCGCGGACATAGGCCAGCCCCCGCGCGGTGCGTTCCGTGCGCTCGGCCTCCGTCGCCGTCTCGGCGGCCAGACGCTCGACAAGGTTGCGGACACTGGTGCCACGTTCTTCGGCCAGCGTCCGCAGTCGGTCGCGGACCTCGTCGGTAATCTTGATCGTCGTGTCTGCCATGACCTGAGAATACATTTGAATACCTCAGCTCGTGGCGGGGCGGCAGTCCCGGCAGTGCCCAGGCACCGTCGATCTGAACGGGCGGCCGCAGTCCTCGCACTCCTGGAGCGGGACGACGCCGACCGGTACGGCGGGCGGCGGCAGCTCGGGTGGCAGCCAGTGTGCGAGCCGGTACGCGAGCAGCCGGGACGGCCGGTGCAGGGTGCCCGCCGGCAGCGCGGCGGCGAGCGTACGGGCGACCTGCGGCCCGGGTACGTCGCGGTCCAGCCACCTCGTGACGGCCGGGACGAGGTCGGCGATGTCCCGTACGGAGAGCGTCAGGCGGGGATCGAGGGACCGCAGTCCGGCGAGGAGCCGGGCGGCGGGCCGGTGGAGCAGTTCGGAGAGGCCCGGCAGGTCGGGGCGGCGGCAGGTGCGCTCGGGCCGGGGGCGCTTGGTCAGGCTCACTCGCCGCAGCGGCGCCCGGGGTTCCGGTTCGGCGCCCGGGCACTCGTAGTACGTGGTCCGCGTGCCGATGCGCTGCCCGGGAGCGCGGTGCTTGAGGCGACGCAGATAGCCGGTGGCCTCCAGCTCGTTGAGCGCCTTCGCGAGGCGGTCCGGGCTGTCGGGGAACGCGTCGGCCAGGGCCTCGATGGAGACCTTCGCGCCGTCCTTGACGGACTGGATGTGAAGCGCGACGCCACGGGCGGCGGCGGACAGGGTCTTGTGCTGGGCGAGGTGGTTGCCGACCACCGTGAAGTTGTCCTTGTGGTGGTGCCGCACATGCAGCACGCCACGCGAAAGGGGCGCGATAGACTGCGCTGAGGTCATCGGGAAGCTCCAGTACTTCTCGGTGAACAGGCCCTCGGACCGGGATTGCAGTCCCGCCGGGGGCCGTTTCTGTGTGCTGTTGTCGCCGCGAACGTACCGCGCCGGTCCCGACATATGCCACTCCGTCACCGGATCGGGTGACGAGGGGAGTTGGAGGGGTGGTTGGGTTGTTTCTCTCTCCAGTCCTTTAAGGGGGCTGCGGGGTCCGAATCTTGCGGGGCACCGGATCCTGGAAACCCCGAATCCGGTGCGACCTGCGGGTTTTCAGCGTGAGCGCCGGTCGGCGGGCGGGGCGGCGATGGCGCAGGGCGGGGCGACGAGGGGCGGGGCGGCCGGGGTGGCGATGGCGGAGGATGGGGCGTATGTCCTCGACCGCCGCGATACGTGACACCGTCCACCTGGCCACCGACACCGGCCAGAACTCGGTGGCCCTCTTCGGGATCGTGATCCTGGGCGTGCTCGTCCTGATCACGCTGTGCGTGTACCTCTTCCCCGCGTTCGCCGCGCGCGGCCGCTTCTGCGCACCGGCCCTGGCGGGGACGCTGCGGGACGTGGCGGTGATGTGTGTGACGGTGGCGCTGGGCGTCTATCTGTTCGGCGTCATGTGCGTCATCCGTCTGGAGAACGAGTGGTACACGTGCGGGCCGCAGCGGTACGGGTACTCCTCGCCGGTGGACAGGCCGAACCTCGAGAACATGCGGGACAGCCTCTTCCCGGTGAGTTCGGTGTGCCGCTGGTCGGACGGGTACGCGTACGACTTCGTGCCGGCCTTCGTGAACCCCACGGTCTTCACGCTGCTGTCCCTCGCGGCGATCGCCGTCATCGCGGCGGGTGTGGCCGTCGGCCACGACCGGAGGGCACAGGCGTCGGCGCCGTAGGCGTCGGACCGGTCGAGTCCTGACCCGGCGTCCCCGTGTTGACGTGGACCGAGGCGATGCGGTCGAGGTCGTCGAAGAGGACCTCGACCGTGCCGCCGTACGGGAGGCGCGCGCTCATGCGGTCGCCGGCGGTGCGCCGCGGCAGGCCGTGGTGGTCGAAGTAGCCGGTGACGGTCCGGCGGGCAGAGCCGGTGATCAGGCTGGTGCCGGTGAGCAGGACGCGGGGCAGGGTGATGGCGTCCGGTTCGGCGCGGGGGACCCGCGGGTCCTCGGGGACCAGGTACGCGCGGCCGTCGGCGCTCGCCTGGACGCCGATGTAGCCGGGGGCGCCGAGCACGCCCATCGCCGTGAAGGGGAGGGTCTCGACGGCGCGGCGGGGGTCGTCGTGGCCGGCGAGGGGGACGAGTTCCTCGGTGAACTCGGTCAGGCCGTGGGCCTGGCCGTGTCCGGTCCCCCGGCGATGCCACGTCCGTGAGCCGGGTCACTTTCGGTTAATCGTTGCGCATGGTTCTGGCCATCGGGGGCAGGCGGCCAGATCGCTGGGTCGGACGACCGGTGGAACAAAGCGGAAGACGAAGGGCAAAAGGCGACGTGTCGGCAGTGCAAAGGACCATCCATGTGGGCGGAGAGTGGCGGACAGCCGCTTCCGGCGCCACGCGCGAGATCATCGACCCCGTCGACGCGACCGTATGCGCCGTCGTCGCGGAGGGTGGCCTCGCGGACACGGACGCCGCCGTCGCCGCCGCGCGTGACGCGTTCGACAACGGGCCGTGGCCGCGGACCCCGGTCGCCGAGCGTGCGGCACTGCTGCGCCGGGTCGCCGCGCTCCTCGAGCGGGACCGGGAGAAGATCGGCGCCCTGGAGAGCCAGGACGCGGGCAAGACCCTCGAAGAGGGCCGCGTGGACGTGGACTGCGTGCGCGACGCCTTCGTCTACTTCGCGGACCTCGTCATGAACGAGAGCGGCGGACGCGTCGTCGACGCCGGCTCCGACGACGTCCACAGCGTGGTGGTACACGAACCACTCGGTGTGTGCTCCCTCATCACGCCGTGGAACTACCCACTCCTCCAAGCGAGTTGGAAGATCGCCCCGGCCCTCGCCGCGGGCAATACTTTTGTGGTCAAGCCCAGCGAGATCACCCCGCTGACCACCGTCGCGCTGATCGGTCTGCTGGTCGAGGCCGGACTGCCCGCCGGTGTCGCCAACATCGTCACCGGCGCCGGCGACCCCGTCGGCGCCCGGCTGGCCGACCACCCCGACGTGGACATGGTGTCCTTCACCGGGGGGCTCGTCAGCGGTACGAAGGTCGCCCACGCCGCCGCGGAGGGCGTCAAGAAGGTCGCCCTGGAGCTCGGCGGCAAGAACCCGAACGTGGTCTTCGCCGACGCCTGCACCACCCCCGAGGGCTTCGACACCGCCGTCGACCAGGCGCTCAACGCCGCCTTCATCCACAGCGGGCAGGTCTGCTCCGCCGGTTCGCGGCTCATCGTCGAGGAGTCGCTGCGCGAGCGCTTCGTCGCCGAGATCGCCCGCAGGGCCGAGAAGATCCGGCTCGGCCGCGGCACCGACGAGGGCGTCGAGTGCGGTCCGCTCGTCTCCGCGCAGCAGCTCGCCAAGACCCAGGACTTCGTCGCCTCCGCCCTCGCGGAAGGCGCCGTCCTGCGGGCCGGCGGCGAAAAGCCCGACGGCCCCGGCTACTTCTACCGGCCGACCGTCCTCGACCACTGCCACCGCTCCATGCGTGTGATCCGCGAGGAGATCTTCGGGCCGATCCTGACCGTCGAGACCTTCCGTACCGAGGAAGAGGCCCTGGCGCTCGCCAACGACACCGAGTACGGCCTCGCCGGCGGCGTCTGGACGGCCGACGCCGGACGGGCCCGGCGGATGGCCCGCCTGATGCGGCACGGCACCGTCTGGATCAACGACTTCCACCCCTACCTGCCGCAGGCGGAGTGGGGCGGCTTCGGCAAGTCCGGCATCGGACGCGAGCTGGGGCCCACCGGACTCGCCGAGTACCGCGAGGCGAAGCACATCTATCAGAACCTCGCCCCGCGCCCCGTGCGCTGGTTCGCGGGCTGAGCCAAGGAAAAGCACACACCATGACCGACCACATCCACGAGTACGACTATGTCGTCGTCGGCGGCGGCACCGCCGGCTCGGTGATCGCCTCACGGCTCACCGAGGACCCCGGTGTCACCGTGGCCGTCATCGAGGGCGGCCCGAGCGACGTCGGCCGTGACGACGTGCTGACCCTGCGCCGCTGGATGGGCCTGCTCGGCGGGGAACTCGACTACGACTACCCGACCACCGAGCAGCCGCGCGGCAACTCGCACATCCGGCACAGCCGCGCCCGCGTGCTCGGCGGCTGCTCGTCGCACAACACCCTCATCGCGTTCAAGCCGCTGCCGTCCGACTGGGACGAGTGGGCCGAGGCCGGCGCCGACGGCTGGGACGCCGCGGCCATGGACCCGTACTTCCACAAGCTGCGCAACAACATCGTTCCCGTCGACGAGGCCGACCGGAACGCGATCGCCCGCGACTTCGTCGACGCCGCGCAGACCGCGCTCCAGGTGCCGCGCGTCGAGGGCTTCAACAAGAAGCCCTTCCACGAGGGCGTCGGCTTCTTCGACCTGGCGTACCACCCGGAGAACAACAAGCGTTCGTCGGCGTCGGTCGCCTATCTGCACCCGTTCCTCGACCGGCCGAACCTGCACATCGCCCTGGAGACCTGGGCGTACCGGCTGGAGCTGGACGGGACGCGGGCGACGGGCGTGCACGTCCGCGCCAAGGACGGCGAGGAGCGGGTCGTACGGGCACGGCGCGAGGTGCTGGTGTGCGCGGGCGCCGTCGACACGCCCCGGCTGCTGATGCACTCCGGCATCGGACCGCGCGCCGACCTGGAGAAGCTCGGCATACCCGTCGTGCACGACCTGCCGGGCGTCGGCGAGAACCTGCTCGACCACCCCGAGTCGGTCATCGTCTGGGAGACCCACGGGCCCATCCCGGAGAACTCCGCGATGGACAGCGACGCCGGCCTCTTCGTACGCCGCGACCCCGCGTCCGAGGGCCCCGACCTGATGTTCCACTTCTACCAGGTCCCGTTCACCGACAACCCGGAGCGGCTCGGCTACGAACGCCCCGCGCACGGCGTGTCGATGACCCCGAACATCCCCAAGCCCCGCAGCCGCGGCCGGCTCCACCTGACCAGCGCGGACCCCGAGGTCAAGCCGGCGCTGGACTTCCGGTACTTCACCGACGAGGACGACTACGACGGCCGCACCCTCGTCGACGGGATCAGGCTCGCCCGCGAGATCGCGGCGCGGGAGCCGCTCGCCGGGTGGCTGAAGCGCGAGGTCTGCCCGGGTCCGGAGGTCACCTCCGACGAGGACATCAGCGAGTACGCGCGCAAGGTCGCGCACACCGTCTACCACCCGGCCGGCACCTGCCGGATGGGCGCCGCCGACGACGAACTCGCGGTCGTGGCACCCGACTTGAAGATCCGGGGCCTTGACGGCGTCCGGATCGCCGACGCGTCCGTCTTCCCGACCATGACGGCCGTCAATCCGATGATCGGCGTCCTGATGGTCGGGGAGAAATGCGCTGACCTGCTGGGCGCGGAAGCCGACAAGAGGGGCGGGAACCGATGAAGTCAGATCCCACGAAAACCGATTCGACGGAGTCGGAGCCGGAGCTGAAGACCGCGGACGCGGGCGTGTCCGTCGCCAAGGCGTCGGACGCGCCCGGACCCGGCGGTGACGCCGCGTCCGGCGGGGAGCCGCCCGTCTTCTCCGTCCGCGACCTGTGGAAGGTCTTCGGCCCGAAGGCCGCCAAGGTCCCGGCCGACCCCGAGCTCGCCGCCCTGGCCCCCACCGAGCTGCGCGAACGCACCGGCTGCACCGCCGCCGTGCGCGACGTCTCCTTCGACGTCCGCAAGGGCGAGGTGTTCGTCGTCATGGGCCTCTCCGGCTCCGGAAAGTCCACGCTGGTGCGCTGCCTGACCCGGCTGATCGAGCCGACGTCCGGATCGATCGCCATCGACGGCGAGGACGTGCTCTCCATGGACACCACGCGGCTGCGCGAACTGCGCCGCCACCGTGCCTCCATGGTCTTCCAGCACTTCGGTCTGCTGCCGCACAAGTCGGTCCTCGACAACGTCGCCTACGGCCTGGAGATCCAGGGCATGGGCCGGGCCGCGCGCCGCTCGCGCGCCGCCGACGTCGTCGCGAAGGTCGGCCTGGAGGGCCTGGAGAACCGCAGGCCCGGCCAGCTGTCCGGCGGCCAGCAGCAGCGTGTCGGGCTGGCACGGGCCCTCGCCGTGGACCCCGAGGTGCTGCTCTTCGACGAGCCGTTCAGCGCACTCGACCCGCTGATCCGCCGCGACATGCAGGAAGAGGTCATCCGCCTGCACCGCGAGGAGGGCCGCACGATGGTCTTCATCACCCACGACCTGAGCGAGGCGCTCAAACTGGGCGACCGGATCGCGTTGATGCGCGACGGCCGGATCGTCCAGCTGGGCACCCCGGAGGAGATCGTGGGCGCCCCCGCCGACGAGTACGTACGGGACTTCGTCCGCGACGTGCCGCGTGAGCAGGTCATGACCGTGCGCACCGCCATGCGGCCCGCCGAGGGCGACGAGGGCGAGGGCGGCCCCGCGCTCGCCCCCGGCGCGACCGTCTTCGAGGCGATCGAGGCGGTGGCCCGCACCGGGCAGACCGCCCGCGTCGTCGAGGACGGCCGGTGCCTGGGCGTCGTCGGCCACGCGGACCTGCTGGGGGTCGTGGCGGGCATCACCGCCGCCCAGGAGGTCGCCGCGTGATCCGCACAACGCGTCCGGCACGCCGCCGGAACACCGACGGGCGGTGGCCGCGATGACCGCCGCCGTGTCCGCGCCCGCCGCGGAGAAGAAGAACATCACCGGCCCGTCGTTCCGCGCCGCGCTGCGCCACCCCGTGAAGGGCAAGCTGCTGGCGCTCGCCGCGCTCGCGGTCGTGCTCGTGCCCGCCGGGATCGCGCTGTGGGGCAGCGGCAGCTGGCCTGCGGCGCTCCACATCGACATCTCCGGGCCGCTCGACGACGCCAACCGGTGGGTGATCGACAACCGCGACTCCCACCCGCTCTTCCTCTACTTCCTGCTGCACCTGTCCAACAGCGCCACCGACGCGGTCGGCGGCGTGTACGACGTGCTGCACTCCATGGGCTGGCTCGGCGTCCTCGCCGTCGGCGTCCTCGCCGCCTGGCGCGCCGCCGGACTCGGCCGCGCCGGCGCCAAGGTCGCCGCGACGGCCTTCGGCGCGTTCGCCCTCTGCGGGCTCCTGGGCATGTGGGACGCCACGCTGCTGACCATCGCGCTGATGGTCGTCGCCGTGGCGCTGGCCGCACTGTTGGGCGTGCTGATCGGCCTGGCGGCCGGCCTGTCCGACCGGATCAACCGCGCGCTGCGGCCGGTGCTCGACACCATGCAGGTCCTGCCGGCCTTCGCGTACCTGCTGCCGTTCGTGCTGGTCTTCGGCACCGGCACACCGGCCGCGCTGTTCTGCACCGTCATCTACGCCGCCCCGCCCATGGCCCGGCTCACCGCGCTCGGACTGCGCGGCGCAGACCCCTCGGTGATCGAGGCGTCCGCGTCGCTCGGCGCGAGCCCGTGGCAGCGGCTGCGGACCGCGCGGGTGCCGCTCGCCCGCAAGCAGATGCTGCTCGGTCTCAACCAGACGATCATGATGGCGCTGTCGATGGTCGTCATCGCCGCCCTCGTCGGCGCGGGCGGCCTCGGTGAAGAGGTCTACTCGGCGCTCTCCACCGTCGACGTCGGCAAGGCGCTGACCGCCGGTATCCCGATCGTGCTGATCGCCATCTGGCTGGACCGCACGACGGCCGCGGCCGGCGACCGGATCGGCCAGAGCGCCCCCGGCGGCGGACTGCTGCACGGCCGCTCCGCCTGGGGCCTGGTCGCGGCGGGTGTCGCCGTGGCCGTCTCCGCCCGGTTCCTGATCGGCGGGGCGTGGCCCGAGGCGTGGACGTTCAACATCTCCACGCCCGTGAACAAGGCGCAGAGCTGGATCACCGAGCACGTCTCCTCCGGCATCCCGGTCCTCGGCGGCACCGAGGTCTGGTCGGAGCAGTTCACCGTGTGGATCCTCAACCCGCTGCGGGACGGCCTGCTCTGGCTGCCCTGGTGGTCGGTCCTGCTGATCGTCGCGGCCCTGGCCTGGATCGTCGGCACCTGGGCGACCGCCCTGACCGCCACGCTCGCCATGTCGGCGATCGGCGTCCTCGGCGTCTGGACCAAGTCCCTGAACACCCTCTCGCAGGTGCTGGCCGCGCTGGTCGTCACCCTGGTCGTCGGCGTGTTCGTGGGTGTCGTGTCCGCCCGCGCCGGGCGCCTGGAACGCATGCTGCGGCCGGTGCTCGACGCGATGCAGACGATGCCGCAGTTCGTGTACCTGATCCCGGTCGTGGCGCTCTTCGGCGTCACCAGGGCCTCGGCCATCATCGCCGCCGTCGTGTACGCGCTGCCCGCCGTCGTGCGTATCACCGCCCAGGGGCTGCGCGAGGTCGACCCCGCGGCCATGGAGGCGGCGCGCTCGCTCGGCGCGTCGACCAGGCAGCAGCTCTTCCAGGTCCAGCTGCCGCTCGCCCGCCCGGCCCTTCAGCTCGCCGTCAACCAGGGCGTCGTGCTGGTCCTGGCCGTGGTCGTCGTCGGCGCGCTCGTCGGCGGAGGGGCGCTCGGCTACGACGTGGTCAAGGGCCTGTCCCGCGGCGAGATGGGCCTCGGCATGACCGCCGGCCTGGCGATCGTCTGCCTCGGCCTCGTCCTCGACCGGGTCACCCAGCCCGCGACCCGGAAGCGCCCATGACCGGCGTGAACCACCACAGACCCACCACCGACGTCCCCGTCACCAACAGCAGGAGCACCATCATGCGAAACCGCACCAGAACCATCCGCACCGCCACCGCCCTCGTCGGCGCCCTGGGCATCCTCACCCTCAGTGCGTGCGGCGCCGCCGACACCGGCAAGAGCAAGGACGCGGCCGGCGGCGACAAGACCGTCAAGCTGACCGTTCCCTCCTGGGTCGGCGCGCAGGCCAACACGGCCGTCGCCGCGCACCTCCTGGAGAAGGAACTCGGCTACACCGTCAAGTCGCAGCAGATGGGCGAGGTCCTCGCCTGGGACGCGCTCTCCAAGGGCGACGTCGACGCGATCATGGAGGACTGGGGTCACCCCAAGGAAGAGAAGCGGTACATCGAGGACAAGAAGACCGTCGTCTCGGGCGGCGACCTCGGTGTCACCGGCCACATCGGCTGGTTCGTGCCCAAGTACTTCGCCGACGCGCACCCCGACGTGACGGACTGGAAGAACCTCAACAAGTACGCCAAGGAGTTCGCCACCGCCGAGAGCGGCGACAAGGGCGAGATCCTCGAGGGCTCCCCGGACTACGTCACCAACGACGACGCGATCATCAAGAACCTCGGCCTGAACCTCAAGACGAACTACGCGGGCTCAGAGGCCGCGCAGATCACGGCCATCAAGAAGTACGTCAAGGACGAGAAGCCCTTCCTGACGTACTGGTGGACGCCGCAGTGGCTGAACGCCGAGGTCGAGCTCGTCGAGGTCAAGCTCCCCGAGTACAAGGAGGGCTGCGACGCCGACCCGAAGAAGATCGCCTGCGCGTACCCGAACACCCCGCTGCAGAAGTTCCTCAACGCCGACTTCGCGAAGAACGGCGGGGACGCGGCGGAGTTCCTGAAGAACTTCAAGTGGTCGACCGAGCAGCAGAACGAGGTCGCGCAGATGATCGCCGGGGAGAAGATGTCCCCCGAGGCCGCGGCCGAGAAGTGGGTCAAGGCCAACGAGGCGACGTGGAAGACCTGGCTGCCGAAGAAGTAACGCCCCAGGTGAGACCGGGCCAGGGGCCGGGGTGGGCGCCGCGGGTGCCACGCCCCCGGCCCGGGCGGCCCACGGCGGCCTGACGCCCGCCGGTCCCGCAACCGGCACTGCGGCCCCGGACCCGACGGGTCCGGGGCTGCCGGCTTTCCGGGCCCGGTACGGGCCGGAGCGCGGGCCCGGTGCGGGCCCACCGGGCGTGGGCGTCCGCATCCCGCACCACGATCACCGACTGCTCCTGCTTGCCGATGTCGAACATACGGTGATCGTGTCCCGCGACCGGCCCGCGACCGGCCCGCGGCTCAACGCAGTCGAGCCACTTCAGAGCTTCGCGGCCCCAGGCCCCTGCCCGTACAGCTCGCGGGCGATGTCCGCCACCGCCGCCTGCGCCCGGCGCTGCAGCCCCGGGCCGAAGGTGATCCGCGTCGCGCCCAGTCGGCCGAGCTCGGCCACCGGCGGGTCGCCCGGGGACGCCGAGGCGAACACGTTGATCGGCACGGCCGTCGCGGCCCGCAGCAGCGGCAGCCGCCCGGCCGGGACGGTGATCGGATAGACGCAGTCCGCGCCCGCCTCCGCATACAGCCGGATGCGCTCGACGGCCTCGTCCGGGTCGTCCACGCCGCGCAGGAACGTGTCGACGCGGGCGTTCACGAAGAGGTCCTCGCCCGCCGCCGTACGGACCTCCGCCAGCCAGTCGGCGTGCCGGCGGGGGTCCTTGAGCGTCTTCGTCGCACGGTCGGTGTCCTCGAGGTTGCAGCCGACCGCGCCCGTGTCCAGGAGGCGGGCCACCAGTTCTCCCGGCGGCAGGCCGTAACCGTCCTCGACGTCCGCGCTCACGGGCACGTCGACGGCGCGTGCGATCCGGGCCACGGCCGCGAACATCTCCTCGGCCGGAGTGTCGCCGTCCGCGTACCCCAGCGACGCCGAGACCCCCGCGCTCGGCGTGGCGAGTGCGGGGAAACCGGCGTCGGCGAAGGCGCGGGCGCTCGCGGCGTCCCACGGTCCGGGCAGTACGAGCGGATCGCCGGCCTCACGGCCGTGGTGCAGGGCGCGGAACGCCTGTGCCTTCGTGGACATCGCGTCCCCTCGGTTCGGTGCTTCGGTGCTTCGGTGCTTCGGTTCAGTGGTTCGGTGGTTCGGCTCAGTGCTTCGGCGAGCCGGGCGTGTAGTGACCGGGGGTCAGCCGGGCCGTCACGCCGAAGCGGTTCCAGGCGTTGATGACCGTGATCGCCGAAATGAGATGGGCCAGTTCGGTCTCGTCGAAGTGCTTGGCGGCCTTCTCGAAGACCTCGTCGGGGACGAAACCGTCGGTGAGCACCGTCACCGCCTCGGTCAGCTCGAGCGCGGCGATCTCCTTCTCCGTGTAGAAGTGCCGGGACTCCTCCCAGGCGGCGAGCTGCACGATCCGCTCCACCGACTCGCCGGCCGCCAGCGCGTCCTTGCTGTGCATGTCGAGGCAGAAGGCACAGTGGTTGATCTGCGACGCGCGGATCTTCACCAGCTCCAGCAGCACCGGGTCGAGATGCTTACGGGACGCCTGGTCCAGCTTGACCATGGCCTTGTAGACGTCGGGGGCGTGCTCGGTCCAGCGGATGCGAGGGGCCTGCTCGGGGGCCTTGGGCTCGTTCGTGGTCGTCATGGGTACGACCGTAGGACGGCAGTGGCGCAGCGGTATGGTCCACTTCCATGACGGATTACCGGGCCACTTCCGCCTCCGACGGCACCCCGGCCGCCTCTGACGCCTTCCGGGCGGTCGGCGCGGACCTCCACCTCGAACTGCGCGGACCCGGGCTGCGGCAGGGACTGACCGAGGCCCTGCGGGAGGCGGTGCGCGGCGGGAGGCTCGCGCCGGGGGTCCGGCTGCCGTCGTCCCGTTCGCTCGCCGCCGACCTCGGGATCGCCCGCAACACCGTCGCCGACGCGTACGCGGAGCTGGTCGCGGAGGGTTGGCTCACGGCGCGGCAGGGGTCCGGTACGCGGGTGGCGCGCCGGTCCGCGCCGCGCAAGGCCGCCACCGGCGCGGTCAGGGCGCGCCCGGCGCGCGGCCGGCCCGCGTACAGCCTCCTCCCCGGCAGCCCCGACCTGGCCTCGTTCCCGCGCGCGGAGTGGCTCAAGGCGGCCCGCAGGGCGCTCACCGCCGCACCCCACGACGCCTTCGGCTACGGGGACCCGCGCGGCCGCGTCGAACTGCGGACCGTGCTCGCCGACTACCTGGCACGGGCACGCGGCGTGTACGCGGACCCCGAACGCATCGTGATCTGCGCGGGCTTCGTGCACGGCCTCGCACTGATGGGCAAGGTGCTGCGGCAGCGGCGGGTCAGGGACGTGGCCGTCGAGTCCTACGGACTCGACGTGCACCGCGACCTGCTGACCGAGGCCGGGCTGCGCACCCCGGTACTGCCCCTCGATGAACTGGGCACCGACACCGCCGGGTTGGGCGAGAACGAGCTGCGGGGCGCCGGAGCCGTCCTGATGACGCCCGCCCACCAGTTCCCCGTGGGGCTGCCGCTGCACCCCGACCGGCGGGCGGCGGCCGTCGACTGGGCGCGCCGGACGGGCGGCGTGATCCTGGAGGACGACTACGACGGGGAGTTCCGCTACGACCGCCAGCCCGTCGGCGCGCTCCAGGGCCTCGACCCGGAGCATGTGGTCTACCTGGGCACGGCGAGCAAGTCGCTGGCCCCCGGGCTGCGGCTGGCGTGGATGGTGCTGCCGCCGGACCTGGTCGACGAGGTGCTGGAGGCCAAGGGCGGCAACGCCTGGATGTCGAGCACCCCGGACCAGCTCACGCTCGCGGAGTTCATCACCTCCGGTGCGTACGACCGGCATGTACGGGGGATGCGGCTGCGCTACCGGCGCCGCCGCGACGAGCTGGTGCGGCAGCTCGCCGCCCACGCACCCGGTCTCCGGGTGAGCGGGATCGCCGCCGGGCTCCACGCGGTGCTCGAACTGCCGCCGGGGACCGAGCAGTCGGCCGTACGGGCGGCGGCGTGGCAGGGCCTGGCCGTCGAGCCGCTCGGCCACTTCCGGCACCCGGACACCGCGCCCGGCAGGGACGCCCTCGTCGTCGGCTACGCCACCCCGCCGGACAGCGCGTGGGCGGGCGCGCTGGACGCGCTGTGCCGGGCCCTGGGGTAGACCGGTCACACCGCCGGCCGGGCGCCGGGCCGCGCCGCACACGCACCCGTCAGCCGGTCAGCACGGCGCGGATCCGGTCCAGGCCCCAGTCCAGGTCCTCCTTGCTGATCACCAGCGGCGGGGCGATCCGGATCGTCGGCCCATGGGTGTCCTTCACCAGCACCCCGAGGTCGACCAGCCGCTCCGAGACCTCCCGGCCGGTGCCGTGCTCCGGCGCGATGTCCACACCCGCCCACAGACCGCGCCCCCGCACCGCCGTCACCGCGCCGGTGTCCATCAGCGGGCGCAGCTCGCGCTGGAGGTGGTCACCCAGTTCGGCGGCGCGCCGCTGGAACTCGCCGGTGCGCAGCATCGCGACCACCTCCAGGGCGACGGCGCAGGCCAGCGGATTCCCGCCGAACGTCGAACCGTGCTCGCCCGGCCGGTGGACGCCCAGCACCTCGGCCGAGGACACCACGGCGGACACCGGCACCACGCCGCCGCCGAGCGCCTTGCCGAGTACGTACATGTCCGGCACCACGCCCTCGTGTTCGCAGGCGAAGGTCGTTCCGGTCCGGCCCAGCCCCGACTGGATCTCGTCCGCGACGAACAGCACGTTCCGCTCGCGGGTGATCCTGCGGACGCCGGCGAGGTAGCCCGCCGGCGGGACCACCACACCCGCCTCGCCCTGGACGGGTTCCAGCAGCACGGCGACCGTGTTCTCCGTGACCGCCGACTCCAGCGCGGTCAGGTCCCCGTACGGGACGATCTCGAAACCAGGGGTGTACGGCCCGTAGTCCGCCCGTGCCTCCGGGTCGGTGGAGAAACTGATGAGCGTGGTCGTCCGGCCGTGGAAGTTGTCGGCCGCCACGACGATCTTCGCCATGTCGGCCGGTACCCCCTTGACCCGGTAGCCCCACTTGCGGGCGGTCTTGACGGCCGTCTCCACCGCCTCCGCGCCGGTGTTCATCGGCAGGACCATCTCCATGCCGCACAACTCGGCGAGCTGCGCGCAGAAGTCGCCGAACCGGTCGTGGTGGAACGCGCGGGAGGTCAGCGTGACCCGGTCGAGCTGCGCCTTGGCCGCCTCGATCAGCCGGCGGTTGCCATGCCCGAAATTGAGCGCCGAGTACCCGGCGAGCAGATCGAGGAAGCGGCGGCCCTCGACATCCGTCATCCAGGCGCCGTCCGCCGTGGCGACGACGACCGGCAACGGGTGGTAGTTGTGCGCGCTGTGCGCCTCGGCCGAGGCGAAGGCGGCTGTCGTGCTCGGCACGGGTCCTCCGATCGTCGTGGACGGCTCTCTCCCGCAAGGCGGGGCGGGACGGGCCGCGGGGTCTGCTTCGTCGTGCCCGGTCTCCTCTCCATCGTCCCGCTCCGTGCGCGGCTCGCAGTGTGGAACGCCCCGCGCGGCCCCCCGTCCGGCCGCTACTGTGGTGGCCACGCGCGGCGACTGGCGTACGGGGAAGCGACCCCGAGGGAGCCGCGCGGGCAGAGCACGTGGTGTCGACCGCCTGGGCACCCCGGGACCACGACCGTCACGGACCGTCCCGGAGGACACCCATGACCCTGCCCCTCTCCCATCCCGCGCTCTCGGCCACCGACCCCGAGCTCGCGTCGCTCGTCGGCGCGGAGGAGCGGCTCCAGGCCGACACGCTGCGGCTGATCCCGAGCGAGAACTACGTCTCGCAGGCCGTGCTGGAGGCGTCCGGCACCGTCCTGCAGAACAAGTACAGCGAGGGCTACGCCGGCCGCCGGTACTACGAGGGCCAGCAGAACATCGACCAGGTCGAGCTGCTCGCCGTCGCCCGCGCCAAGTCCCTCTTCGGCGTCGACCACGCCAACGTCCAGCCCTACTCCGGCTCCCCGGCCAACCTCGCCGTCTATCTCGCCTTCGCCGAGCCCGGCGACACCGTGATGGGCATGGCGCTGCCGATGGGCGGCCACCTCACCCACGGCTGGGGCGTCTCCGCCACCGGCAAGTGGTTCCGCGGCGTCCAGTACGGCGTACGCGAGGACACCGGCCTCATCGACTTCGACGAGGTGCGGGACCTGGCGCTCAAAGAACGGCCCAAGGTCATCTTCTGCGGCGGCACCGCGCTGCCGCGCACGATCGACTTCGCCGCCTTCGCGGAGATCGCGCGCGAGGCCGGGGCCGTGCTGGTCGCCGACGTCGCGCACATCGCGGGCCTGATCGCGGGCGGCGCCCATCCGTCGCCCGTGCCCCACGTCGACATCGTCTCCACCACCACCCACAAGACCCTCCGCGGGCCGCGCGGCGCGATGCTCATGGCCCGCGAGGAGCACGCCAAGGCCATCGACAAGGCCGTCTTCCCCGGCCTGCAGGGCGGCCCGCACAACCAGACCACCGCCGCGATCGCCGTCGCCCTCCACGAGGCGTCCCTGCCCTCCTTCCGCGACTACGCCGCGCAGGTCGTCGCCAACGCCAAGGCACTCGCCGGCGAGCTGCTCGCCCGTGGCTTCGACCTGGTCTCCGGCGGCACCGACAACCACCTGATCCTGATGGACCTCACCTCCAAGGACGTCCCCGGCAAGGTCGCGGCCAAGGCGCTGGACCGGGCGGGCGTCGTCGTCAACTACAACACCGTCCCGTACGACCCGAGGAAGCCCTTCGACCCCTCCGGCATCCGTCTCGGCACGCCGTCCCTCACCTCCCGTGGTCTCGGCACGGAGCACATGGCCGCGGTCGCCGCGTGGATCGAGCGGGGCGTCGTCGCGGCGGGCAAGGGGGACGAGGGCGAGCTGGCCGCGGTCCGCGCGGAGGTGGCGGACCTGATGAGCGCGTACCCGGCCCCCGGCCTGCCCACCTGACGACCCGCCCGCGCCCGGGGCGCCCCTCCGGTCCCTCCCGCGGTGTCGGAGCCGGGGCCCGGGTCCGCCCGGGCCCGGCCCGACGCCGCCGTCCGGTGGGACCTTTCGGTCCCGCCGGTGGGCGGGCGCGGGTGGAGGAGACGCCCCCCACCCCGCCCCTTCCCGAAACTGGGGCTCCGCCCCAGACCCCAAGGGCGCCCGGGGGCCGGCGCCCCGGCACCCGGGCCCAGCCGGTACGCACGAGCTCCGCGCCACCGGGCCGCGCCCGCCGGGCCGGTGGCGCAGATCCGTCTCGGTCCGGGCTCCGCGCGACCGGCCCCAGGCGGTCCGGCCGCGCGTCGCTCAGTTGTCCACGAGCTGTTGCCGTGGACCCGGGTCGTCCCGCCGGGGGCCCCTGAAGGGCAGTCGGGGGAGGCGGGTCGCCAAGGGGCGGAGGGTTATGGCAAGGGCCGCGCCCGCCGCAAGGCCCGGGAGGGACCACCACCAGCCCGTGGTGGTCGGCGGGTCAGCCGCGGTGGCCGCCGCCTCCGCCGGGTCCTCCGGCGCGCTTCCGTCCTGTTCCCACGCGGGCGGATAGCCCGCCCCGCCGCCGCCGGAGGGCGACTTCGCGCCCATCAGGCCCAGCTTCGTCAGCAGTCCGGTCAGTTCCTTCGGCTGCACGGACCGGTGCCACGTGCCCGTCTCGGCGCCCGGCTTCGACGAGGTGTGTATCCATACGGCGTCCGCGCCCTCGGCCGGATACACGCGGTCGACGCGCCACGGCTCCACGTCGTGGATCATCCACGTCACATTGATCAGCCGTGTCCCGACCGGCATGTCCAGCGACGGTGGCCGTTCCCGCTGGACGGCGGCGCCGGTGGAGCCCAGCAGGGCCGACAGCTCCTCGTACTGCGCGTCGGAGTAGTACAGCGCCGTCGTCTCGCCGCTCTCCGGTGAGGAGAGCAGAACGCTCGTCGGCCCCCCGGCCGCGGCGCCGGGCGCGAACGCCCACGTCAGGGCGAGCACCGCCATCAGTGCGGCAAGTCGTCGTACCAGTCGCATGTTTCCCCCAGCCGACGCCCGGCCCGGACCGTCCGGCCCCGCGTCATCTCTGGTACACCGCCCGAGCGCCCGAGGTTCCACCTTCCGCCGACTCGGCCACCGCCCTGGCCCGCTGCACCGATGCCACGCCCTCCAGCCGCAGCGTGGTCCGCCCGTCCCCGGTCGTCCACAGCAGCGTCGGGCCCGCGGTCCGCTCGGCCCGCACCCAGCCCTCGCCGCGTGCGTCGGTCATTCCGAAGCGCAGCTGATGGGGCTCCTCGAACCACAGCGCCGTGCCGTCGTCGGCGAGGGTCACCCACTGCGGCATCAGCCGGGACTGCTTCGCGAATCCCAGGTCCAGCCTGGCCGGGAACTCGTCCAGCCGGACCGTACGGCCGTCCTCGCGCCAGCACAGGCTCACCACCGACCGCCCGTGCGGCCCCACGGTCACCGACACGGCCTCCGGAGGGCCGAGTGCGCCCGGCACCCAGGGCGTGAAACCGGCCCGCCGGCCGGCCTCCGAGAGCGGGACCGGGTCGGTGCACCAGGGCACCGCCGGGGCCGCTCGCGGCGGGGCCGTCGGGTCGTGGCGCACCTCGACCCCGCCGAAGCCGAACCAGTCCGCGACCCCGGCCCGCACCGGCGGGGTGAGCACCAGGACCACCAGCACGCCGGACAGGCCCACGGTCAACGCACGCCACCGTCCGCGCAGCCACCGCACCGCCCGCCGCCGCACCGGCGGCGCGGGGGCCGGGGCCGACTCGGCGAGGAGCTGCGCCAGCACCCGCTCCGCCATCGTCTCGCCGTCCACGTCCGGGATCCGGATCCCGCGGCCCAGCCCGCGCAGCTCCTCCGCCAGCTCCTCGTGCCGGCCGGAGCCGCCGTCCCCGTCAGTCATGCCCCTCACCTCCCTCACCGTCCGTCCGCCGGGCCACGTCCATGCGCTGCGCCAGCCGCGCCAGCGCGCGGTTCAGCCGGGACTTCACCGTCCCCCGCGGGCAGCCGATCGCGTCGGCCGTCTCCGCCTCGTCCATCTCCAGCAGATACCGGTGGACCACGACCTGCCGCTGCTCCTGGCTCAGCTCCGCCAGCGCCGTCAGCAGGAGCCCCCGCCGCTCCCGCGCCACGGCGGCCAGCGCCGGGTCCGCCGACTCCGGTATCAGCGGCTCGGGCCCGAGCAGCAGCGCCTCCCGGTCGGCGACGGCGCGCCGCCGCGCCGCGGAACGCACCGTGTTCCTCGTCTCATTGGCCACGATCCGCAGCAGCCACGGCCGGAACGCCGCCCCGTCCCGGAAGCTCCCCAGCGCCTGATACGCCTTGAGGAAGGCGCTCTGCACCACGTCCTCCGCGTCCGGGCCCGCTCCGAACACCACCGCGGCACGCAGCGCGACCGCCGTGTGGGCGCGGACCAGCTCCGCGTACGCCTCCGGCTCCCCGGCGCGCACACGGGCGATCACCGCGCCCTCGGCATCGACGATGCGGCCCCCCTCCGGACCCCGCTCGAGGGTCCCCTCCCGCGTCCTCACACCTTTGATACACCGGCGGCCGGAGATCGGTTCCGCACCTGAGAGAATGGTGTGCATGGCCTCATCCCGACCCCGCGCGCTCTCCGGTATCCAGCCCACCGCCGGTTCGTTCCACCTCGGGAACTACCTCGGCGCCATCCGCCAGTACGTCGCGCTGCAAGACACCCACGACGCGTTCTACATGGTCGTGGACCTGCATGCGATCACCGTGCCGCAGGACCCGGCGGAGCTGCGTGCGAACACCCGACTCGCCGCGGCCCAGCTGCTCGCGGCCGGCCTCGACCCGGAGCGGTGCACGCTCTTCGTCCAGAGCCACGTCCCCGAACACGCCCAGCTCGGCTGGGTCATGAACTGCCTCACGGGCTTCGGCGAGGCCGCCCGCATGACCCAGTTCAAGGACAAGTCGGCCAGGCAGGGCGCCGACCGGGCCACCGTGGGCCTGTTCACGTACCCGATCCTCCAGGTCGCCGACATCCTGCTGTACCAGGCAGACGCGGTGCCGGTCGGCGAGGACCAGCGCCAGCACGTCGAGCTGACCCGCGACCTCGCGGAGCGCTTCAACGGCCGTTTCGGTCACACGTTCACGGTCCCGGCGCCGTACATCGTCAAGGAGGTCGCCAAGATCTACGACCTCCAGGACCCGTCGATCAAGATGAGCAAGTCGGCCTCCACGCCCAAGGGCCTGGTGAACCTGCTGGACGAGCCGAAGACCACCGCGAAGAAGGTCAAGAGCGCGGTCACCGACACCGACACGGTGATCCGCTTCGACGCCGAGGAGAAGCCGGGCGTCAGCAACCTGCTCACCATCTACTCCACCCTCACGGGTACGACGATCGCCGATCTGGAGCAGAAGTACGAGGGCAAGGGCTACGGTGCGCTCAAGACCGACCTCGCCGAGGTGATGGTCGACTTCGTCACACCCTTCCGCACCCGTACGCAGGAATACCTGGACGACACGGAGACGCTGGACTCGATCCTGGCCAAGGGCGCGGAGAAGGCGCGCGCGGTCGCGGCGGAGACGCTGGCGGACGCGTACGACAAGCTGGGATTCGTCCCCGCGAAGCACTGAGCCGCGGCACTGACGCCGCAGCACCGAGCCGCACAGAACCGGCAGAGTCCGAGGGCCTGTGTCCAAGGACTCTGGCCACACCGAGGGTGCAGCCGCCACACTGGCGGCTGCACACCCGCTCACCGATCCGTACCGACAGCTTCGGCACCGACACCTGAGGAGAACGACGTGGGGACCGTAACGCTCGGCGTTTCGATCGCGGTCCCGGAGCCCTACGGCAGCCTGCTCCAGGAGCGGCGCGCGGGCTTCGGTGATCCCGCCGCGCACGGCATTCCGACCCACGTCACCCTGCTGCCGCCCACCGAGGTCGACTCGTCCCTGCTGCCCGCCGTGGAGGCGCATCTGCAGGCCGTCGCGGCGGCCGGCAGGCCGTTCCCGATGCGGCTCTCCGGCACCGGGACCTTCCGACCGCTCTCGCCCGTCGTCTTCGTGCAGGTGGTCGAGGGCGGCGCCGCCTGCACCTGGCTGCAGAAGCGGGTGCGGGACGCGTCCGGGCCGCTGGTGCGCGAGCTGCAGTTCCCCTACCACCCGCATGTGACGGTGGCACACGGCATCTCCGAGGAGGCCATGGACCGCGCCTACGAGGAGCTGTCCGAGTACCGCGCGGAGTGGACCTGCGCCTCCTTCGCGCTCTACGAGCAGGGCGAGGACGCCGTGTGGCGCAAGCTCAGCACGTACGCCTTCGGGGGCGGCATCTCGAGCGTGCCCACCCAGGGCGCCCCGGTCGACGAGCACGCCACCAGCCTCTGACCGACCCCGTCACCCCGAGTAACGACTCGAGGGGACCGGCGTGCCGCCGGGCCTGCGGAGCGTGACGGCGGGTAGGCGTACTCGCATGGACTGGCTGATCAAGCTCCCCGTCGTCGGCCCGCTGGTGCGGCGGCTGATGCGCACCCATGCCTGGCGGTCGTACGAGACGCTCGACCGGGTCCACTGGACGCGTCTCGCGGCCGCCGTCACGTTCCTCAGTTTCCTGGCGCTCTTTCCGCTGATCACCGTCGCCGCGGCGATCGTCGCGGCCGCGCTCGACCAGCAGGCGCTGGAACGGCTCGACGACAAGCTGTCCGAGCAGGTGCCCGGCATCTCCGACCAGCTCGACATCGACGGCCTGGTCGCCAACGCGGGCACGGTCGGTGTCGTCGCCGGTGCGCTGCTGCTGCTCATGGGCGTCGGCTGGATCGGCTCGATGCGGGAGTGCCTGCGGGCCGTGTGGGAGCTCGACGACGAGGACGAGGGCAACCCGGTCGTCCGCAAGATCAAGGACGTGGGGGTGCTGGCCGGTCTCGGCGGCATCGGCCTGGCCTCGTTCGCGGCCTCCGCGCTCGGCTCCATGACCGTCGGCTGGACCGCCGACCGGCTGGGCCTGGCGGACGGCGGGATCGGCGGAGTGCTGCTCCAGCTCGCCGCCGTCGCCGTCGGCGTGCTCGCGACCTTCCTGATCCTGCTCTACGTCCTGACCATGCTGCCCGGGGTCCAGCCGCCGCGCCGCCGCCTGGTCGTGGCCGCGCTGATCGGCGCGGTCGGCTTCGAGCTGCTCAAGCTGCTGCTCGGCGGCTACATCAGCGGTGTCGCCTCCCGCAGCATGTACGGCGCCTTCGGCGTCCCGATGGCCCTGCTGCTGTGGATCAACTTCACGGCGAAACTGCTGCTGTTCTGCGCCGCGTGGACGGCGACGCCGAGCAGCGGCGAGGAGCAGGCCGCCGACGAGGAGCCCGCCGACGGCGAGGGCCCCGTCAGGGACGCGGCTCCCGGGAGGACCGGTCCGGCAGCGGCCACCGGCGCCTGAGCAGGAACATCGCGGCCCCCAGCCCTGCCAGCACGGCTCCGGCGATGCTCAGGGCGATGCCGATGCCGCTGGTGCCAGTCTGCGAGGCGGCGACCGGCTCTGCGGCCTTGTCCTTGCCCGCGTCGTCCTTGACGGGCTCCGGGTCGGGGGACTCGGGCCGCGCCGACGCCGGCGGGACGAGCTCACCGATCGGCGTCACCTTGCCGGCCGCCGCGAAGCCCCAGTCGAGCAGCCTGCCCGCCTCCTTGTAGACGGCCATGCTCTCGTCCGACTCGGGGTGCATCACGGTGACGAGCAGCACCTTGCCGTTGCGCTCCGCGACCCCGGTGAATGTCGAACCCGCCTGCGTGGTGGTGCCGTTCTTGACACCGGCGATGCCCTTGTACGGGGTCACGCCGTTCGCGCCCGTGAGCAGCCGGTTGGTGTTCTGGATCTTGAACGTCTCGCGCTTCTTGCCCTTCTTCGCCAGCCCCGGGAAGTCGGCGCTCACCGTCGAGCAGTACTCGCGGAAGTCCTTCTTCTGCATCCCGCTGCGCGCGATCAGCGTGAGGTCGTACGCGGACGAGACCTGGCCGGGGGCGTCGTAGCCGTCGGGGGAGACGACCTTGGTGTCCAGCGCCTGGAGCTCCGCCGCGTGCGCCTGCATGTCCGCGACGGACTTCTTCATGCCGCCGTTCATCGCCGCCAGGACATGGACGGCGTCGTTGCCGGACCGCAGGAAGACCCCGAGCCACAGGTCGTGGACCGTGTAGCTCTGGTTCTCCTTGACCCCCACCAGGCTGCTGCCCGCGCCGAGGTCGGCGAGCTCCTCGGGGGCGACCTTGTGGACGGTCGTCTTCGGCAGCCTGGGCAGCAGCGTGTCCGCGAAGAGCATCTTCATCGTCGACGCGGGGGGCAGCCGCCAGTGCGCGTTGTGGGAGGCGAGCACGTCTCCGCTCTCGGCGTCCGCCACTATCCACGACCGGCCGCTGACGCTCTTGGGCAGGACCGGTGCGCCGGGCCCCAGCAGGACCTGGGTGCCCGGCTTGGCGAGCTGGGCGCCGCCGACCGAGGACATGATCGCCGGAGGCTTCGCCTTCTTCCGGTCGGGATTGTCGTCGTGCGTGGCCGCGAAGGCCGGGGCGGCGGTCGTCGCGGGCAGCAGCGCGGCGGCGAGGACCGCCAGGGCGGCCCTTCGCGCGGTCGTTTTCAGAGCAGGCACGGACGAGAACGTACAGGGCCGCGTTGAAAATATGGAGATCGGCCCGCTGCTCGGCCGGAAGCGACGCCGGGACGGCCCACCCCGGAGAACCCGGACGGAGGACGGCCGCGATACTTGGTCCATGAAGCTCAGCCGCTCCGTCTCCTGGTTCCTGCTCGTGTTCGGGGTGTGGAGCTGGTTCATCTGGATCACTTTCGTCAAGAACCTGTGGCGGGACGCCGGCGGGCTCGCCTTCGACGACGCGGGTGACCCCACCGGCTACTTCTGGGTCCATCTGCTGCTCGCCGTCACGTCCTTTGTTCTGGGGACGGTCATCGGGGTCATCGGGTTGCGCGGGGTGCGCGCCCTGCGTCGCGGAAGCGGCGGGGGAACGGGTCCGGGGGCAGTGAACGGCCAGGAGACAGGGAGCCGGTCATGACGGCCGTCGTCGTACTCGTGATCATTCTGGTCTTCGCGCTGCTCGCCGCCGTCCACCGGTACGTGTGGCGCCGGCTGGTCCGCGACACGACCGTGCGGGGCACCGCCGCGCGCCGGATCGGTACGGCGGTGGTCTGGGCACTGCCCCTGCTGTCGCTCGCGGCCCTCACCTCCGGCCGGGCCGGAGCGCCCTTCTGGCTGCAGCGGATCGTGGCGTGGCCCGGCCAGTTCTGGCTCGCGGTGCTGCTCTACCTGGTCCTGGCACTGGTCGTGGGCGAGGCGGTCCGGCCCCTGCTCCGCAGGGCCCTGGAGCGCCGTGCCGCCGCGTCCGGCGATCACCCGGACGAGGCCGCCGCCTCCTCGGCGCAGGCCACGTCCGGGTCCGCCGCCGCCAAGGGCGCGGTCCTCGCCGGGTCCGCCGCCTCGCAGACCGCCGGGGCCTCCGGTGAAGGGACCCGTCCGGCGGAGGGCGCGGTCGCGGTCGACGGCGCGACGCCGACCGGGCCGGACGAGGACGTGACCGCCTCCGCCGACGAGCCGGATGCGGGCCGCGTCGACGACTCGGCCGCCGCCGGCGTGTCGCGGCGGCTGTTCGTGTCGCGGATCGTCGGCGGCGCGGCGGCCGCCGCCGCGCTGGGGACCGTCGGCTACGGCACGTACGGCGTGCTCCGCGGCCCCAGCGTCAAGCGGGTCACCGTTCCGCTCGCCAAACTGCCGCGCGCCGCCCACGGCTTCCGTATCGCCGTCGTCAGCGACATCCACCTCGGGCCGATCCTCGGCCGCTCCCACACGCAGCGCATCGTCGACTCGATCAACGCCACCCAGCCGGACCTCGTCGCCGTCGTCGGGGACCTCGTCGACGGCTCGGTCGCCGACCTCGGGTCCGCGGCGGAGCCGCTCGCGCAGCTCCGCGCCCGCCACGGCTCGTTCTTCGTGACCGGCAACCACGAGTACTTCTCCGGCGCCGACGAGTGGGTCGACCACGTCCGTGAGCTCGGGCTGCGCCCGCTGCGCAACGAGCGCGTCGAGATCGCACGCGGCTTCGACCTGGCCGGCGTCGACGACGTGGCCGGCGAGAGGGAGGGCCAGGGCCCCGACTTCGTACGGGCCCTCGGCGACCGGGACCGTTCCCGCGCCGCCGTGCTCCTCGCGCACCAGCCGGTCGTCATCCACGACGCCGTCGAGCACGCCGTCGACCTGCAGCTGTCCGGTCATACGCACGGCGGGCAGCTCTGGCCCGGCAACCTGCTGGCCGAGCTGGCCAATCCCACCGTCGCCGGCCTGGAGCGCTACGGCGACACACAGCTCTACGTGACCCGTGGCGCGGGCGCGTGGGGCCCGCCGGTGCGGGTGGGCGCGCCGTCCGACATCACCGTCGTGGAGCTCGCCTCGCGCCAGGCGTAGCCCTCGCGCCTCAGTCCTTCTTGCGGGCGGCCACGGTCTGGGCCATGCCCGGCAGGAAGTCCGTGAACAGCTCGTGCACTTCGTGGACGAGCGGGCGCAGCACCCGGAAGCGGGCGAGCGCCACGCCGCGGGCGGTGAGCCGGGCGCCGCGCTGGGCGAGGCGCCTGCTGCGTTCGCTGTTCTCGGAGCGGTCGAAGACCCAGTACAGGACGAGGCCCATCTGGGAGAGCCACATCAACTCCGGGAGGACCTCCCGCAGTTCCTCCGCCACCTTCGACTTCGACCCGGCCAGCACCTCCCGGTGGACGTCGATGGCGGCCTCGCGGGCGTGTTCCGACTCGGGGGAGAAGGGGCTGAGCGGGCTCTCCGGGTCGGCCGCGTTCTTGAAGAACTGGGCCGCGAACTCGTGGTACGGCGCGGCGATGTCGAGCCAGGCGGTGAGCACGCCCGCCAGCCGGGCCTCGAGGTCGGTCTCCTTGTCCAGTACGGGCCGCACCGCCGCCTGGTGCTCGGCGGCGATCCGGTCGTAGAAGCCCTGGACGAGGTGTTCCTTGGAGCCGAAGTAGTAGTAGGCGTTCCCCACCGAGACCCCGGCCTCTTTGGCGATGGCCCGCATCGTCGTCTTGTCGTAGCCGCGTTCCTGGAAGAGCCGGAGCGCGGTCTCGAGGATGAGCGTGCGGGTCTGTTCGCTCTTCGGAGCCTTCGCTCCGGCAGGGGCGTTCTCAGTCACGGTGCCCGAGCCTAGTCGGGTACCGAGCACCGGTCGTCGCAGGGAACGGCCCCCGCGGCCCCCGTGCTCCCCGCGGCCCCGGCGGCTCCGGAGCCCGTCGCCTCCCGGTACTTGGCCGCCGCGAGCATCGAGACGCGCACGAACGGGGCGCCGGCCGGGGTGGCGAGCCAGTGGGCCCTGGGCCGGTGTTCGGCCAGGGCCCAGAGGCAGACGATCCACGCGGCCTGGCCCGAGTAGACCTGGCCCCGGTCGCCGATGACGGTGATCTCGCGCATGGTCCTCGCGTGGTCGAGCCTCGGATATCTGCGCCGCGCCTCCGCCGACCCGGCGGGCACCAGGCGCAGCGGCACGAGCTGCGGCTGCCGCAGCAGCCAGCTCCGCAGACGCACGCACAGGGAGCAGTCGGCGTCGTAGAGGACGGTGAGCGACCGGACCGCGATGCCCATCGGGGTCACGCTCCGGCGGGGCCGCCGGCGGGGGCGGTCCACGGGCCCGCGGGGGCCTGCTGCGTCCAGCCCTGGGGGCCGACCGGCGGAGTCTGCTCACGTTCCATCACCCGGCGGCGGCGGATCTTGTTGAGCACGTAGACGTTGCCGAGGTGCATGACGCCGAGGACGAGCAGGACGACTCCGATCTTGACCGACAGGGCCTCGAAGAGGCCGCGGGTCTCGGTGATCTCGTCGGCCGACCTGAGATAGAGCGCGATGAAGCCGAGGTTGACGAGGTAGAAGCCGACCACCAGCAGGTGGTTCACGGCGTCCGCGAGCTTCTCGTCCCCCTTGAGCACGTCGGCGAGGAAGATCCGCCCGTTCTTGCTCAGGGTGCGGGCGACCCAGGCGGTGAGCCCGACGCTGATCAGCAGGTATGCGACGTACGCGACAACAGTGAGGTCCATGCCCCACCCTCCCTTGAACATGTTCAAAAGCTGGCGGTCCTGACTGTAGACCTGCCTTTGAACATGTTCAAGTCAGTGCCGCACCGGGCCGGCGGCGAGGAAGGGCGACGGAGGAAAGGCGGAGCGCCGGAGGCGGGCGTGGCCGTAACCTCGGCCCGATGACTCTTGCTTACGACGAGGCCGGCGAAGGCCCGCCCGTTCTTCTGCTCCACTCCTCCGTGTGCGACCGGCGGATGTGGGAGGCCCAGTTCCATGCGCTGGCGGACGCCGGGCACCGGGTGGTGCGCTGCGACTTCCGCGGCTACGGCACGACACCGGTGGCCGAAGGCCCCTATACGGACGCCGGCGACGTGCTCGCGCTGATGGACGCCCTCGGTCTCGAACGGGCCGCCCTGGTCGGGTCCTCGTTCGGCGGCCGGGTCGCCCTGCTGGCGGCCGCCGCCGCCCCGCGCCGGGTGAGCGCGCTGGCGCTGCTGTGCGCCGCCCCGCTGCCCGGACATGAGCCGAGCGCGGAACTGGCCGCTTTCGGCGCCCGTGAGGACGAGTTCTTCGAGGCGGAGGACCTGGCGGGCGCGGCCGCGCTGAACGTCGCCACCTGGGTCGGCCCGGACGCCGACGAGGCGGCCAGGGACGCCGTGTACGCGATGCAGCTCCACGCCTTCGAGGTCCAGACGGCCGCCGAGAAGGCCGTGGAGAGCGACGGCGCGCCCTACGTCCTGTCCGGCGGCAGGGTCACGGAGTTGCCCGACTTCTCGGCGTTCACCGGGCCCTGCCTCGCCGTGTCCGGCGGCCACGACCTGCCGGACTTCTCCCGGGCGGCCGCCCGCGTCCCGGAGCTGCTGCCGAACGCGCGCCATCTCGAACTGCCGTGGGCCGGCCATCTCCCCGGCCTGGAGCGGCCGGCCGAGACGAGCGCCCTGCTGACCGGCTTCCTGGCCGGAGCGGCCGGAGCGGCCGGAGCGGCCGGAGCGGCCGGAGCGGCCGGAGCGGCCGGAGCGTTCTGAGAGGGCCGAGAGGGCGGACAGGCCGGAGCGCTGAGCGGCCCTCCCGGCGGCCCCCAGGCGCCGCCTGAGCCGAAGTCCCGCCGGGCGGCCCCGGTGCGACCCCTCAGGCGCGGCGGATGCGCGGGGCGCCGGTCACGGAGACGACCAGGGAGTACAGCGAGGTCGTGGCCGTGATGAACATGCGGTTGTTCTTGGGGCCGCCGAAGGCGACGTTGGAGACGGCCTCCGGGACGCGGATACGGCCGATGAGGGTGCCGTCGGGGTCGTAGCAGTGGACGCCGTCGTGCATCGCCGCCACCCACAGCCGGCCCTCGTCGTCGAAGCGGATGTTGTCGAACCGGGCGTCGCCGCCCGTCGCCTCGGCGAACACCTCCCCGTCGTCCAGGGTGCCGTCGTCGCGGACGCCGAAGACGCGGATGTGGCCGGCGACGGTGTCGGACACGAACAGCCGCCGCTCGTCCGGCGAGAAGACGAGGCCGTTGGGTCCGCCGAAGCCGTCGGCGGCCCGCTGGACGGCACCGGTCGACGGGTCGATCCGGTAGACGTCGCAGCCGTCCATCTCCTGTTCGGCGCGGTGACCCTCGTAGTCGCTGGTGATGCCGAAGGTGGGGTCGGAGAACCAGACGGAGCCGTCGGAGCGCACCACCGCGTCGTTCGGGCTGTTGAACCGCCTGCCCTCGAAGCGGTCGGCGAGGACGGTGATCCGGCCGTCCGGTTCGGTGCGGGTGACCCGGCGGTTGCCCTGCTCGCACGAGATCAGCCGGCCCTCGCGGTCGAGCGTATTGCCGTTGCTGTGGCCGGTGGGGGAGCGGAACAGGCCGATCGCGCCGGTCTGTTCGTCCCAGCGCAGCATCCGGTCGTTCGGGATGTCGCTCCACACGAGCTGGCGCCAGGCCGGGAGGTAGACCGGCCCCTCGGCCCAGCGGCAGTCGCCGTGCAGCTGCTCGAGCCGTTCGTCGCCGTTGGCGCAGCGGCCGGTGCGGAAGCGGTCGTCCAGGATCTCGTATATCGACGGACGTGGGGTGGTGGACGTCATGCGGCCCTCCCGAAGTAAATCCGAATGTGGTTCGGCTCGTAATGCCTATCGCAGTATGAGGTATGGTCGCAACCATGGACGACATCGACCGTGAGCTCGTGGCACTGCTCCAGCGGGACGCCACCCAGCCCTACGCCGCGCTCGGCAGGGCGGTCGGCCTGTCGGCGGGCGCCGTGCACGAGCGGGTGCGCAAACTGCGCGAGCGCGGTGTCATCCGGCGCACCACCGTGGACGCCGATCCGGCCGCGCTGGGCCTCGGGGTGCTCGCCTTCGTCATGGTCGACTCGTCGGCCTGGATGGGGGATTCGGCGGAGGCTTTCGCCGCGATCCCGGAGATCCAGGAGGCGCACGTCATCGCCGGCAGCGCGTCCGTCATGGTGAAGGTGCGCACGTCCACCACCGAGCAGCTGCAGGACGTGCTGCGCCGGCTGTACACCGTCGAAGGGGTGAGCGGCACGCGGGCGACGGTCGTGCTGGAGACGTTCTTCGAGCGGCCCGTCCACCCGCCGGCCGCGCCCCCTCCGGCCTGAACGCCGGCGCCCCGCCCGGCGGGAGCTACATGCTGCTCAGCGACCGCGCGTAGTTGATCTGGCCCATCACCATCTGGAACGTCTCCGGGCGGTGCGCGGGGATCATCGTCGAGTGGTGCTTGCCGCCGTTGGTCACCGTCACCTGGATGTAGCCCGCGGTCGTCTTCTCCTTGATCAGCAGGAAGAACAGGCTCAGCAGACAGAAGACGGCGAAGACGATCGCGAGCACGATCGCGTACGTCGGGATCTTCTCCTCGGTGCGGGACAGGTCCGTGGCGTTCCACACGGCGGCCTTCAGCGGCAGCGTGCCGGCGGGGGTGACGATCGAGTCCTGCAGGACCATGATGTCGCCGATCGCGACCAGCGGCTGCCCGCCCATCGCCATCGGCGGCACCGGCACCGGGACGCCGGCGGGCTGCGTGTGCGCGTAGGCCGGGGTCTGGTCGTGGGGGTAGCCGTAGCCCGGCGCGGCGGCGGGGTAGCCGTAGGCCGGAGTACCGGGCGGCTGGGTCGGTCCCCACTCGTACTCGGGCTCGCCGTCCTGGTAAGGGTTGGGCGTCGTCATGTTCTCGTCCCCGCTTTCCCGCTGCCTCGGATGGGGCGCGTCCTCCGATCCTGCCAGGTGCGCCGGAGCAGGTGAAGCCCGATCCGGCATACGGGGGAGCCCCGGCTCCACCGTGGGAGCCGGGGCTCTTGACGCCGTGTCACATGAGGGGCGGCGGGGTCAGAAGCGACGCGTGATCAGGGCGCGCTTCACTTCCTGGATCGCCTTGGTGACCTCGATACCGCGCGGGCAGGCGTCCGTGCAGTTGAACGTGGTGCGGCAACGCCACACGCCGTCCTTGTCGTTGAGGATCTCCAGGCGCTGCTCCCCGGCCTCGTCGCGCGAGTCGAAGATGAAGCGGTGCGCGTTGACGATCGCCGCCGGGCCGAAGTACTGGCCGTCGTTCCAGAACACCGGGCACGAGGACGTGCACGCGGCGCACAGGATGCACTTGGTGGTGTCGTCGAAGCGCTCGCGGTCCTCGGCGGACTGCAGACGCTCACGCGTCGGCTCGTTGCCGTTCGTGATCAGGAAGGGCATCACGTCGCGGTACGCCTGGAAGAACGGCTCCATGTCCACGACCAGGTCCTTGAGGACCGTCAGGCCCTTGATGGCCTCGACCGTGATGGGCTTCTCCGGGTTGATGTCCTTGATCAGCGTCTTGCAGGCGAGCCTGTTCTTGCCGTTGATCCGCATCGCGTCGGAGCCGCAGATGCCGTGCGCGCACGAGCGGCGGAAGGTGAGCGAGCCGTCGACATCCCACTTGATCTTGTGGAGGGCGTCGAGGACGCGCTCCTTGGGGTCGATCTCGATCTGGAAGTCCTCCCAGACCGCGTGCTCCGACACCTCGGGGTTGAAGCGGCGGATCCGGAAGGTGGCGGTGATGTACGGGGAGTCGGCGAAGCCGGCTTCCCGCTTCTCCAGGGTCGGGGCAGTCATCAGTACTTACGCTCCATCGGCTGGTAGCGGGTCTGGACGACCGGCTTGTAGTCGAGACGGATCGACTGGGAGCCGTCGTCGCCCACCTCGCGGTACGCCATGGTGTGGCGCATGAAGTTGACGTCGTCGCGGTTCGGGAAGTCCTCGCGGTAGTGACCGCCGCGGGACTCCTTGCGGGCGAGCGCGGAGACGGCCATGACCTCCGCCAGGTCGAGCAGGTTGCCCAGCTCGATGGCCTCCAGCAGGTCCGTGTTGAACCGCTTGCCCTTGTCCTGGACGGACACGTTGAGGTAGCGCTCGCGCAGCTCGGCGATCTTCTCGACCGCGGTCTTGATCGTCTGCTCGGTGCGGAACACCATCACGTTGGCGTCCATCGTCTCCTGGAGCTCCTTGCGGAGGACGGAGACCCGCTCGGAGCCGGTGGAGCCCAGCAGCCGCTCGACCTGCTCGGCGACGAACGACGCCGGGTCCTCGGGCAGGTCGACGTAGTCGACGGTGGCCGAGTAGTCGGCGGCGGCGATGCCGGCGCGCTTGCCGAAGACGTTGATGTCCAGCAGCGAGTTGGTGCCGAGGCGGTTGGCGCCGTGCACCGAGACGCAGGCGACCTCGCCGGCGGCGTACAGGCCGGGCACGACCGTGGTGTTGTCCATGAGGACCTCACCCTGGACGTTGGTCGGGATGCCGCCCATGGCGTAGTGCGCGGTCGGCTGGATCGGGATCGGGTCCGTGTAGGGCTCGATGCCGAGGTACGTACGCGCGAACTCGGTGATGTCCGGGAGCTTGGCGTCCAGCTGCTCCGGCGGCAGGTGGGTCAGGTCCAGGAAGACGTGGTCACCCTCGGGGCCGCAGCCGCGGCCCTCGCGGATCTCCGTGTAGATGGAGCGGGAGACGACGTCACGGGACGCGAGGTCCTTCATGACCGGCGCGTACTTCTCCATGAAGCGCTCGCCGTCCTTGTTGCGGAGGATGCCGCCCTCGCCGCGGGCGCCCTCCGTCAGCAGGATGCCCATGCGCCAGATGCCCGTCGGGTGGAACTGGAAGAACTCCATGTCCTCCAGCGGCAGGCCGCGGCGGTAGCAGGCGGCCTGGCCGTCACCGGTCAGGGTGTGCGCGTTGGACGTCACCTTGAAGAACTTGCCGGTGCCCCCGGACGCGTAGATCACGGCCTTCGCCTGGAAGACGTGGATCTCGCCCGTGGCCAGCTCGTAGGCGACCACGCCGGACGACTTCTTGACGCCGTCGACCTCGGTGATCAGCTGGTCCAGGACGTAGAACTCGTTGAAGAACTCCACGCCCTCCTTGACGCAGTTCTGGTACAGCGTCTGGAGGATCATGTGGCCGGTGCGGTCCGCGGCATAGCAGGACCGGCGGACCGGCGCCTCGCCGTGGTTGCGGGAGTGGCCGCCGAAGCGGCGCTGGTCGATGGTGCCGCCCGGGGTCCGGTTGAACGGCAGGCCCATCTTCTCCAGGTCGAGGACGGCGTCGATGGCCTCCTTCGCCAGGATCTCGGCGGCGTCCTGGTCGACCAGGTAGTCACCGCCCTTGACCGTGTCGAAGGTGTGCCACTCCCAGTTGTCCTCCTCCACGTTGGCCAGCGCGGCGGCCATGCCGCCCTGCGCGGCGCCCGTGTGGGAGCGGGTCGGGTAGAGCTTCGTCAGCACGGCGGTGCGGCTGCGCTTCGTCGACTCGATGGCGGCGCGCATACCGGCGCCGCCGGCCCCGACGATGACGGTGTCGTACTTGTGGATCTTCATGGGTGGATTACCTCAGCCCCGTGCCTAGCGGATGTTCGGGTCGAAGGTGAAGATCACCAGCGTGCCCAGAAGGATGGTGAACACCGTGGCGGTGTACAGCAGGCCCTTGAGCCACAGACGCGTGTTCGGGCGCTCCGCGTAGTCGTTGATGACCGTGCGGAGGCCGTTGGCGCCGTGCAGCATGGCCAGCCACAGCATCAGCAGGTCCCAGGTCTGCCAGAACGGGGACGCCCAGCGGCCCGCCACGAAGGCGAAGCCGATCTTGGAGACGCCGCCGTCGAGCACCAGCTGGATCAGCAGGTGGCCGATGACCAGGACGACGAGGACCACGCCGGACAGGCGCATGAACAGCCATGCGGCCATCTCGAAGTTCCCGCGTGTCGACCGCGGGGTCTTCTTGGTGCGCTTGCGCGGGGCCTCGATGAGCGGGGCCGGGTTGTCCACATCGTAGAGGTGTGCACCCTCGACGGGACCGACGGCGGAAGTGGTGTCAGCGGACATTTCTGGCCTCAGCTCCCGAAGACTTCGCGGACGGCGTGGCCGAGCACGGGGTAAAGGGCGCCCACCATCAGTACGAACCAGACGGCCATCACGGACCAGAGCATCTGCTTCTGGTAGCGCGGGCCCTTGGACCAGAAGTCCACGGCGATGACGCGCAGGCCGTTGAGCGCGTGGAAGAGGATCGCGGCCACGAGGCCGTACTCCAGCAGCGCGACGATGGGCGTCTTGTAGGTGGCGACGACCTCGTCGTACGCCTCAGGAGAGACGCGGACGAGAGCGGTGTCCAGCACATGTACGAACAGGAAGAAGAAAATGAGGACGCCGGTGACTCGGTGAGCCACCCAGGACCACATTCCTTCCCGGCCGCGGTACAGCGTTCCAGCCGGCACGGAAGAACCCTCCGGGAGCGGGGATTGGGGCCATGCCGGCTTGTGGGTGTCGGTCTGGCCCGGCCGGGTACGGTCCACCGGCCCTGGCCATCGTAGCGACGTGTTGTCGGTTCGTTCGCGCGGGGTCCACAGGTGTGATCAAACAGGCAATCAATCAGCCTCGTACGGACCAGTCCCCGCGGCCCCGCCGGGGCGCGCCGGGCTACCGGCCGGCGGGGTCCGGGGTGTCGCTCTCCGACTGGTCGGCCATGGCGTGCGCCAGGCGGGAGCGGACCAGGGCCCGCAGTTCCTCGGCCGAAATCGCCCGCTCCTCGTCCGGCTCGTGGGAAAGTCTGCTCCGGATCCCGGCCAGTACCTGGTCCAGACACTCGTCGCGCCCGTACGCGTCGAGGCAGATGACGAACGCATGCCCGAATTTGGCCTCGTATGCCGTGTGCGCGGCGTCGAGCGCGGTGTGGGCGGCCTGCGGGGCGCTCGGCGGCAGTCCGGTGGACCGCTCGCCGGCCAGCACCGCGTGGACGTCGGCGGGGCTGAGGTCGTATCCGGCCTCGTCGCAGCCGGCGAGCAGGGACTCGAGGTCGGGGTAGGGCCGGTGCTCGACCACGCGGCGGGCCCAGCGGCGGCTGCCGCAGCAGGCGAGGACGATCGCCTCCGCGGCGTCGGCCGGAGCGCTGTTGAAGTGCTCGAGGCCCGGCTGCGCGCGACGCTGGGACGGTATGGCAGAAGGGGCGGCGGCGCTCCGGGTGTGGTGGAGTGTCGGCGGTCGCTGCGGGAGGCCGGCGTGGGATTCGCTGGTCAGCGGGGGCTCCTCGAAGGCAGCGGGGCGGTAGGGAAGGGAGAGAAGGGTGTGTCGTAACGCTATCGACCAGGACGCGAAGCTGTCCGACGGATGCGCGAATTTCACCCGAACGGGAGAGTTTGATCCGAGGTAGTGGACAAAGAAGGGGGAGCTTGTACGGGAATTCACCGCTTATGGGAGGTATCAGACCGATGTGGCTCTCTCGCAGGATTCGCCTGACCGGTGCGATAACCGCCACGGCCGCCGTCTTCTCCATGACGCTGGCCGGCTGCTCCGATGAAGGCGCCCCCGAACCGGGCAGCGCGCCACCGGACCGGGCGGGCACCACATCGGAGGCCGCCGCCCCGAGCCCGAGTCCCACCCGCACTTATCCGATGTCCGAGGAACCCGCGACCATCCCCTCGGTCCGCGCCCACCAGGCCGCCCGCGGCCCCGGCTGGAGCCGGACCGGCGACAGCGGCGTCGTCGTCGCCAAGGGCAGCGAGGCCCTGTCCGACGAGGGCAGGCTGCTCGCCCAGGAACTGAAGCTCACCTACCGCGGCACGGTCGCCGCCCGGGCCGGCGACGTGGAGCTGGCCCTCGCCGGTGACGGCGCCGCCGAGTCGTACACGCTGACCACCGGCGGCGGCCGGGTACGGATCACCGGCCCGGACGAGGCCGGCGTCTTCTACGGCACCCGCACCCTGAAGCAGGCGGTGCGCTCGGGCGGCTCGATGCCCGAGGGCGTCGTACGCGACCGGCCCGACCGCCCCCAGCGGGGACTGAACCTCGACATCGCGCGCAAGCACTTCACCGCCGGGTGGATCGAGGACCGGCTGCGCGAGATGGCCGACCTCAAACTCAACCAGCTCGGCCTGCACTTCTCCGACGACCAGGCCTTCCGCATCGAGTCCGACTCGCACCCCGAGGTCGTCTCCGAGCAGCACCTCACCAAGGACGAGGTCCGCCGGATCCTGGCGCTCGCCGAGCGTCTGCACATCACCGTCTTCGGCGAGATCGACTCCCCGGGACACCTGGGCGCCGTGCTGCGGGCTCATCCGCAGCTCCAGCTCCGCAACACCCAGGGAACGCCCAGGCGGGGCGCCATCGACATCTCCCGGCCCGACGCCGCCCGCATCGTCGACGACCTGCTGCGCGAGTACGCGGCGCTCTTCCCGGGCGCCTGGTTCCACGTCGGCGCCGACGAGTACCAGGCCCTGACGGTGAGCGACCCGGCCGCCTCCTACCCGCAGCTCGCCCGCGCCGCCGCGCAGAAGCACGGCGCCGGAGCCACCATCGAGGACCTGGCGGAGGGCTGGCTGAACGACCGCGCCGCCGTCGTCCGCGAGGCGAAGAAGACCCCCAAGGCGTGGAACGACGGCTTCTTCCGCGGCGGGAATGTCACCGTCGACAAGAGCGTCGAGGTCGAGTACTGGACCGGCAAGGAGATCGGGGCCCGTCCGCCGGTCGAGTACCTGGCCGAGGGCCGGCGGGTGGTGAACCTCAACGACGAGTTCCTCTACTACGTGCTCGGCGAGCCCAACCAGTTCACCTACCCGACGGGCCGCCGCATCTACGAGCAGTGGACCCCCCTGGTGCTGCGCGGCACCGAGGCGGTGCCGGAGAAGTACTCCGCCCAGATCCTGGGCGGCCGCTTCGCCGTCTGGTGCGACCTGGCGAACGCCCAGACCCAGGACCAGGTCGCGTCCGGCATCCGCCGCCCGCTGCAGGCGACGGCCCAGAAACTGTGGGACCCGCGGCAGCCGGAGCGGAGCTGGCAGTCGTTCGACGAACTGGCGCGAAAGCTGGGCTGACCCGGGTCGACATCGGGGTGGTCCTCTGCCGGAGCGGTTCAGCCGCTTCCGGCAGAGGGCAGGGTCTTCTCGTCGAACACCTCGACCGCGCACTTGGCCTGCCCCCGCGCCCCGTCCCTGAGGCGTCCGCCGCTGGTCACCAGCGGTACGTCGAAACCTTCGGCGAGTGCCGCGTACGTGGCGTCGTAGGCGGAGAGGTTGCTGGAGAGCTCCCGCACGCGGGGGAGCAGTGGCACATGCTCGAGCCTGCGCATCGGGAGAACGGCCAACGCGGCGAGCGCGTCGTCCAGTTCCGGGCCGGTCAGCTTCCCGCCGCGGTGTCGCCCGAGCAACGCCGAGGTCACCTCCACGTCGATCAGGCAGGGGCCGAGCAGTCGCTCGCCCTGCACCCGGTCGCGCAGGGCCTCGCCCACGGGGCCCGAGTCGGCCAGGAGCATCACGAGCGCTCCGGCGTCGATGACGATCACTCGTGGCGCCTTCCGCGGTCGATGTCGCCCAGCACCTCGTCGGTGGAGAGACGAGCACAGCCGGCATTCTGCTGGCAGATGGGCGCGGGCTGCTCGGCGCGCGACGAGTACGGCGACGAGAGGGGAAGGTCTCGGTGACGGTTGCCCGAGGACGGCGGCGGGCTGCACCGGGGGTGCCGAAACGGCGGGTGCGGTGTGCTGCGCGCCGACGGTCGCGGTGTGAGTCCGCCCGGGGGTGTGCGGGCTCACACCGCGGTCACGTCAGGACGGGCCAACAGCGCGCTCCGCGGGGCCAGTTCCTGTGAAGGGAACGTAACAGAGCGGTGGCGCGACCGTGTGCGAACGCTCGACGTCAACGGTAACGTTCCGGCCACGCTGTGACGCATTCGAGCCAACGAACGCAGTAGAGACAGGTACAAGGGCAAAGTACTGCGTCCGTGACGGAAGGCGTCCGTATGACCTCCAACAGCCTGACGGCCCTGATCGCACAAGCGGATGAGCGGGCACTGGCCGCGAGTGGGCTCGCGTGTCTGGACCGCTGTCTGCCGGTGCTCGCCGCGGAGGACGACACCCTGCGCTCGCTCTGGGCGGGACTCGCCGACGGCGAGGAGAGCTGGGCCGGCGAACTCGCGGCCGTGCGCCAGGCCATGGAGGCGATGCCCGCCGCCGACGAGGACGCCGCCCTGGTCCGCCGGATGCTCGGCGCCGCTCCCTCCGACTGGGCCGCGGGGCCCCTGCGCGAGTGGGCGGACGGCTGCTCCCTCGCCGCCCTCGAGGTGCACCGCCGACTCGACGCGGGCGGCTGCGGGCCCGACGCCCTGGAACGCTGCCGCGAGGGCGAAGCGGAGGGCGCCGGGCCGCTGCTGTCCGGGGAGTTGCGGCGGCAGGCGCAGATACTGGAGATGCTCGCGGAACCGGCCGGCGGCAACGGGCTGCGCCACGCGCTCGAGGTGTCGGTGGAGGGCCGCCGCGTGCTGCGCGCCGCGGTCTCGCGCCGGGCGCGCGTCACCGGCTGAGTCCCGCGCGCGTACGAGAGGGCGGCCGCCCCCACCGCGGGGGCGGGAGACGGCCGTCGGGGGTTCAGCGCGTCGCGTACACCGACGCGCCCGCCGTGCGGCGGATCTCCGGCAGGGCCGAGTAGAGCGTGGCGCCCGAGCAGAGCGTGGCGAAGCCGTCACGGTGCCCGGAAATGGTGTTGAGCGTGGCCTTCTCGCCGGTCCGGTAGACCCCGGTGTCGCCCGCCGCGGGTGCGTATCTGCGCGCTGCCCTCGAAGTCGTCGGCGCTGTCGTCCCAGGAGACGCCGACGAGGGAGAAGAGCTGCGTCTCGGTACGCGACAGCTCCCGCTTCCCGGTGTCCTTGCCGTCCGGTGCCAGCGTGTGGGCCTTCACCGGGCGGGAGTCGTCGCGGGCGCCGGCCTCCTCGGAGCCGGTGACGGCCACGGCCGTCACCCCGGAGGCCCCGAGGACCACGGCTCCCGTCGCCGGCCAGATGGCGCGATTCGTGTTGCTCGCCCGCCGTGCGCGGTCCCTCTCGGACTCATGCCATCGCTCGTGAACTTGTACGCGCGTGCCGTGCGCCTCGATCAGCCGATCAGTTGTCTGTGGCGGGCAGTTCGCCCGCGCAGGTGGCGCGGCCGAACTCGCCCGTGGCGGTGGCGCGCTGGACGTGTTCGCCGCGGATGGCGAGCGTGCAGGCGGCCCGGCCGCCCTTCTCGCCCAGGACGACGGCCACGGTCGGCGCCTCGCCCAGCGGCACCTGGACCGTCTTCTTCCAGGGGAGTTCGGCGTCCCGGACGACGGTCGCCGCACCGTCCTCGCCGCGGCCGAGGTACGAGATCTCGACCGGGCCCTCGCCGGTGACCTCGTACGTCACCTCGGCGGCCGGCGTGGCGGGGGAGGGCTTCGGCCCGTCCTGCGTGTTGAGCACGCCGTAGCCGACCAGGCCGCCACAGGCGAGCAGCAGGACGGCGGCGATCATCAAGCCCGCCCGGCCGCCGCCCTTCTCCGCGTTCTTGTTCGCCGCCTCTGCATCCTCGGTCTGCTCGTCCTTCATTTCCGCGACGGCCGTTTTCTGGCCGGTCTTCATCGTTTCTGTCACCTCCACTTCCGCGGTTTCCGTGTCCGGCGTTCCGGCGGACTCCGCCGTCGGCTCCGCGCTTTCCGTGGATTCCTTGGATGACATGAAAGGGGACCGGCTTTCGGTGAGTCGGATCAATGTCGAAGTGGTCGAACCGGGCGGTTATACACCACAGGGAGCGCACCGCGCGAGCGATCGGACAAAAGGGGTGGAGTGGGGGTGTTTCCCGGGTCGGGTTGCCCCTGAATGTCCGTGGGGTTGACGGTGCGTCACCCGCATGGTCAATAATCCGCTGCCGCTTCCATGAGCTGGGGTTTCTCTGCTCGCGGACGGCGGTGCAGTCATGCTCCAGGCCGGGCGGAATTCCTCGCTCCGGCTCGTTCGGCGTGCCCGCTTCCGCCTCTGCGCCGGCGGCCGCCGATGTCGAAAGGTAACGACGTGAAGGTGCCATACGGGAGATACATCTCCTGTCTGGTGGTCGCGGCGGTGGCAGGCACACTGCTTCCGCAGGTCGCATACGCGGCCCCGCCATCAGAGCCCGGCAAGGACGACGGCAAGGGAATTGTCGACACCGTCGCCGGGTGGTTCGAAGATGACGCAGAGGATAGCGAAAAGCCGCCCTCGTACGGTAATCGAGGAATAGCCGACCGGCAGAAGCTCGCCCCGGGAAAGAATGATCCGAAGGCGAAGCGGGTCAAGGAACTGACCTCCCGCCGGACGCCCTCCGCGCGCTTCTGGCAGCTCTCCGACGGCCGGGTCGAGGCCGAACTGTCGGCCGCGCCGACCTCGTACCAGGACCCGGCCTCCAAGTCGTGGAAGGCCATCGACCCCCAGGTCCGGGCGGTCAGGGCCAAGGGCTTCGACTTCGCCAACACGGCGAACACGGGCCGCAGCTGGTTCGGCTCCGACGCGGAGAGGCTGCTGCGTTTCGAGACGGCCGACGGCGACCGGTCGGTCACCCTCGGCCTTCAGGGCGCGGGCGGGAAGCTGAAGCCCGAGGCCAAGGGCGCCACCGTCACCTACAAGGGGGCGTCGAACGGCGCCGATCTCTCCTACCAGGTCGGTCCCGGCCGGGTGAAGGAGAACATCACCCTGGCGCAGCGCCCGGCCGGTCCGGTGAAGTTCACCTTCACCCTGGACACGCAGGGCCTGACGCCCAAGGCCCGCAAGGACGGGTCCATCGCCTTCTTCGGCGAACTGCCGAACACCCCGGTGCTGGTCATTCCGGCCCCGTACATGACCGACGCCAAGAAGTCGGCCTCCTCGCCGTACGGGTACGAGTACACCGCGTCCGTCACGCAGAAGCTCGCCCGTGACGGCGACGGCTGGAAGCTGACCGTCACTCCGGACGCGAAGTGGCTGGCGGCGAAGGAGCGCCAGTACCCGGTGGTGATCGATCCGACGATCACCATCGCGCCCTCGCCGTCCGGTTCGCAGGACACCATGGTCCTGTCCGACTCGGCCGCGACGAACTTCAACTCGTCGTGGAAGCTGTCGGTGGGCAAGACCTCCAGCAGCGCGCAGTCCCGTTCGCTGCTGAAGTTCCCGCTGGACGAGATCCCGGCCGGGGTGAAGGTCGACGGGGCGCGGCTCGGCGTCTACTTCGACCAGTCGCACACCACCAACGGCGACGACGTCCCCATCGCGGCGCACCGGGCGACCGGGGCGTGGGACGAGTCGACGGCGACCTGGGCCAACACCTCCGGACTGCTGGGCGAGCTGTCCGGCACCAGCGTGCAGGCCGACGACGGGGACGCGGGCACGACGGCCGCGACCGGCGCCTGGCCGGCGTCCGGCTCGACGCTGACCCAGTACGCGATCGGGCAGGACTACCACTACAACAAGGACTCGGTCGCCGGGGACACCTACACCTGGCAGCCGAAGGTCACCGACACCGCCACCTACCGGGTCGACGTCCACTACGTGGCGGCCACCGACCGGGCCACCAACGCCCCGTACACGGTGACCCACCGCGACGGCAGCCAGACGTTCACCGTCGACCAGACGGCCGGCACCAACGGCGTGTGGACCTCGCTGAACGGCGGCAAGCAGCTGCCGTTCACCAAGGGCACCGTCGGCAAGGTCGTCCTCGGCGACGGGCCCGCCTCCACCTCGACCGCCGTCATCGCGGACGCGGTGCGCCTGGTGAACCCCGCCCAGATCGTCAAGAACAAGGGCGAGTACAACCAGTGGCACGAGTTCCCGGTCGCCGACACCGTGCAGAAGTGGGTGAACGGCACCGCGAACCACGGCTTCATCCTCAAGGCCGCGGACGAGTCGTCGACCGGTCCGCTCGGCGGCCCCCGCTACGAGTCCGGTGACGGCTACTACGGCGGCGAGACCGCGAGCATCCCGCGCCTGACCGTGACCTGGGGCCGCGTCGGCACCGCACTCGACTCGCCGACCGTGGTGCACTCCACCGGTCCCGAGCTGCACTGGCCGGCGTACAAGAACACCGGCGGCGCCGCGGGCGCGGACATCGTCGAGTACCAGCTGCACCGCTCGACGCGGCAGGACTTCACGCCGTCCGCGGCGACTCTGATCGCGCCGATCGACAAGAGCGTCACCGCGTACACCGACACCACCGCGGTCCCCACCCCCGACTCGAGCTCCAGCGAGATCGGAAAGTCGTACTACTACCAGATCGCGGTCAAGACCGAGGACGGCGACCTGCTCGGGTCCCCGACCCGGGTCGTGGGCATCCCCAAGGCCGGCCGCACGATGAAGATCATCCAGGGCAGCCAGGGCGGCGTCACCGACACCACCCTCTCCTCCGCCCAGCCGACCACCAACCAGGACACCATCCAGTCCTGGGGCGTCGGCCAGAAGTGGCTGAGCGTCGGCAACAACTCCGGCACCTACGGCAAGACCCGCGCCGTGCTGAAGTTCCCCACCAGCGACATCCCGGCCACCGCCACGGTGCTCGACAACCGGATGTACATGTGGGGCGCCGAGACCACCACGGACAGCAGCGGAGCGATCTACGAACTCCACGCCCTGACCCGCGACTTCTCCGAGACCCAGGCCACCTGGAACAACGCCACCTCCACCACCGCCTGGACCAGCCCCGGCGGTGACATGTCCGCCGCCGTCTCCGACACCGTGGCCAACATGTCCGACGTCGGCCGCCACTGGTGGGACGCCACCAGCCTGATGCAGAGCTGGGTGAAGACCCCGGCCGGCAACAAGGGCGTCGCGGTCAAGCTGAAGGACGAGTCCTCCACCGGACCGCAGGAACGCTCCCTGTTCCTGTCCGCGGAGGCCGCCGACCCGCAGCTGCGCCCGTACATGCAGGTCATCTACGTCGACTCGACCACCCAGTCGACGTACTACGCGCCCACCACCCCGTCCCGGATGACCCCGAACACCACCTACACGGTGGACTTCACGGTCACCAACACCACGTCCTCGGCGTGGGCTGCGGGTGAGCGGGAGCTGTCCTACACCTGGAAGCTCCCCGACGGCACGGACGTGACGACGGGCGGCAACCAGCTCGCCACCCCGATCCCGGCCCTGCTTCCGGGCAAGTCGGCCACCATCCAGGCCCAGGTCTCGACCCCGATCAACTCGGACTCCGGCAACAAGCGGAACGAGTACGTCCTCGGCTGGGACGTCCGCAAGGTCGCGGACGGCACCTGGCTGTCGGCGGGCACGGGCGGCATCCCGGCGCTGAAGCAGAACGTGGCGGTCGAGGACCCGACGTCGAACCAGCTCGGCCTGGAGAAGTTCTACTCCTACACGGGCAAGAACACCGGCGCCGGCTCGACGGTGATGAACAACCTGGCATCGGGCAACAGCGTCTGGTCGTACAACGCGTTCACGAACCCGGGCCGTGGCCTGAGCACCTTCGCCCGGTTCGCGTACAACTCGCAGGACACCTCGGACACGGTCGCCGGTCACGGCTGGTCGTTCCAGGCGGCCGGGCCGATCCGGCTCGGGGCGCCGCTGGACTTCCACCCCAACCCGAATCCGACGGAGATCCGTCTCCCAGACGGGGACGGCACGTCGCATGTCTTCCGCAAGCGGGAGGACGGCACCTGGAAGGCCCCGGCGGGCGTCCACTACAAGGTCGAGATGAAGCCGGGCCTGGACTGCAAGCCGTCCGCCGACCCGGTCCCGGACGCCTGGACGCTCACCCGCCCGGACGGGACGCGTTTCCTTTTCGGCTGCGACGGCTACATGACGTCCACGGTCGACAAGAACGGCAACACGCAGACGTTCACCTACGAGGAGCGCAGGTCCAACAACAAGCCGACCAAGTTCCTGAAGTACATCACGGACCCGGCCGGCCGTCAGTCGCTCACCGTCGACTACTACAACAGGCATGACGCGTCCTACGAGTACATCGACGACACGGGCGCGAAGGTCTCCGGCTCGAACCTGACCAACTCCAAGATCTACGACCACGTGAAGTCCATGACGGACATCTCGGGCCGCAAGATCGCCTTCTACTACACGGAGAAGGGTCTGCTGGGTCAGTTCACCGACGGTGCGGGCTCCGGCCAGCCGAAGGACTTCACGTTCACCTACGACGCCACGCAGGGGAACAAGAACGTCAAGCTGGTCAAGGCAACCGACCCGCGCGGGAACGGTACGTCGCTGGCGTACTACTACCCGAAGGAGGGTGACGACCCGAAGTACCACTGGTGGACGCAAGAGATTACCGACCGTCTGCAGGGCGCCACGGGCTTCGCCTACGCCGCGAACGCCACGAACCCCAAGTTCACGGACGCCAGGGTCACCGACGCCGAGAACCACGCCACGGCCTATGTGACGGATGACTTCGGCCGCCCGGTGCAGACCACCAACGCCAAGTCCGAGACGACGAAGATGTCGTGGGACGCGGACAACAACGTCACGTACCTGGAGGAAGCCAACGGCGCCAAGACCGCGTACTGCTACGACCAGAAGACGGGCTACCCGCTCTGGCAGCGCGACGCGGAGAACAACAAGGCCGGCGTCCCGCCGTCCTCGGACTGCGCGCCGGGCACCTACCCGGCCAATGCGTCCAAGTACGAGTACCAGACGCGTCTGGACGGCTACTCGGCGGACCTGCTTCGGAAGACCTCTCCGGAGGGCCGTGCCTGGGAGTTCGGCTATGACTCGTTCGGCAACCTGAAGACGGTCACTGACCCGAAGGGTGTGGCCACGACCACGGTCGCCGGTGACTATACGACGTCGTACGAGTACGACGCCTACGGTCAGATGACCAAGGCGACCGACGCCAACGGCAACCCGACGACGAACAGCGGTTTCGGGCCGACCGGATACCCGGCGACCATCACGGACGCGCTGAACAAGTCCACGGCCTTCGTCTACGACGAGCGGGGCCAGGTCACCGAGGTCACCGACGCCCTGGGCAAGAAGACCACGCAGACGTACGACACGTTCGGCCGCCTGCTGGTCAACACCGTGCCCAAGGACCAGGCAGCCGGTGAGCTGATCACGACGCCGGCGCCTGAGTACGACGCCAACGACAACGTCACCACGTCCACGGCGCCCAACGGCGCGGTGTCCACGGCTGTGTACGACGCCACCGACCAGATTGTCTCGGCAACGGCGCCCAAGGACACTGCCACGTCGGACGAGCGCAAGTCGACGTACACATACGACAAGGTCGGCAACGTCATATCGACCACCGAGCCCAAGGGAACGCTGACCACAACCGACCCGAACGACTACATCACCACCCACCACTACGATGAGATCTACCAGCTCGCCTCGGTCGTCAACGCGGCCGGTGACATGCTCTCGTACGAGTACGACAACGTCGGCAACGTCACCACGGTCATCGATCCGAAAAAGAACGCGACCGCTGACACCACCGACTACACCACCAAGACCGCCTACGACCTGAACCACCGGGTTACCACGGTCACAGACGCGGCTGGCAAGACCACGTCGCGGGCGTACGACAAGGACTCGCTCGTCGTCTCGACGACGGATGGGGAGAACAACACCACGACCGTCACTTACGACGAGCGCGGCAAGCAGACCGAGGTCAAGGTCCCGCACTCCGGCACCACCTCGATCACATACCGCACGACGAAGTACGAGTATGACCAGGTCGGCAACGCCACACGGGTGATCAGCCCGCGAGGTGTGGGGACGGCCAACGCGGATGACTTCGCTTCCCGGACCGAGTACGACGCGTTGAACCGTCCGGTCAAGCAGTTCCAGCCGTACGACCCGAACGACACCCGCTACAACAGCCCGAATGTCTATACCGAGACGGTGTACGACGCGGTGGGCCGGGTGGCGAAGTCCTCGCTGCCGCCGTCGGAGGGCCAGACGGTCCGCAACGACACGACCTTCAGCTACTTCGACAACGGCTGGGTGAAGTCGTCCACGGACCCGTGGGACATCTCCACCACGTACGACTACAACGACCTGGGCCAGCAGACCGCCCGGACGCTCACCTCGGCCGGCGGTTCCTCGAACCGCACCATGAGCTGGTCGTACTTCCCGGACGGCAAGCTCAAGTCGAAGTCCGACGACGGTGTACCGGTCGGCAAGAACGTCGTCCTGGTCGACAACTCCGACACCCAGAACACCGCATCGACCGGCACCTGGACGAAGGGAGACGCCGAAGGCCAGCAGAACTACGACCACGCCACCCACGCAGCAGGCACCGGTACGGATGCCTTCACTTGGACGCTGAACATCCCGGCGGACGGCACGTACGACGTGTACGTGAAGTACCCGCAGGTCAGCGGTGCCGCCACGGCGGCGAAGTACACCCTCACCCATTCCACGGGCACGGTCGACAAGACGGTCGACCAGACGGCCTCCGCAGGGGCCTGGGTCCCGCTGGGGTCGTACGCCTTCACACAGGGGAACGCGGCCAAGCTGGCGCTGTTCGAGAACGGTGACGGGAAGGTGGTCGCCGACGGTGTGAAGCTGGTACGGGACAACTCGGCCGACATCGACACCGAGAAGAACACCTTCACCTACGCCTACGACGCCAACGGCAACCTGACGTCGATCGACGACTCCTCCGCGGGCTCCGACACCGACGCGTACACGGTCGCCTACACGGGCCTCAACCAGGTTCAGAAGGTGATCGAGGCGCTGGCCGGCCAGGAACAGAAGGCCACGTCGTACACGTACGACGCCAACGGCCGGCCGGAAACGGTCACCCACCCCGACCAGTTCTCGAAGTACACGTACGACCTGCGTGAACTGGTCAAGACGGTCTCGGTCGGCAAGACCGCGACGGACACGGACCCGAAGGTGACGTCGTACACCTACACCGCCCGTGGTCAGACGCTGAAGGAGACCAAGGACAACGGCAACATCGTCGACTACACCTATTACCTCGACGGTGCCTTGAAGACCGCGGTGGAGAACAAGGGCAACGGCACCCTCGTCGCCTCGCACACCTACGCCTACGACCCCAACGGGAACAAGGCGCAGGACGTGGCGAAGAAGATGAACGCCGACGACCACGCGGCGTACCTCGAGTCCACCACCGACTACACCTACGATCCGGTCGATCGGCTCGCCAAGTCGGCGAAGACCGGCAACGGTGTGGGCACGGACACCTACGTCCACGACGACAACGCCAACGTCATCAGCCAGACGGTAAAGGGCACGTCCACCACCTACACCTATGACCGTAACCGGCTGCTGACGGCGACTACGTCGGGCGTCACGGCGAACCACAACTACGACCCGTTCGGCCGCCAGGAGTCCGTCACTTCCGGTGGCGAGGTGATGTCGCGGAGCGTGTACGACGGCTTCGACCATGTCGTAGAGTCCCAGAAGTTGGACGACACGGGGGCGATCAAGTCCACGACGTACACCTTCGACCCGCTCGACCGCACATCGTCGAAGACGGCGGACGGAAAGACGACCGACTTCACCTACCTGGGACTGTCCGGCGAGGTGCTGAGCGAAGAGGTCGCCGGCCAGCTCACCAAGTCCTACCAGTACAGCCCGTGGGGCCAGCGCCTCTCCCAGGTTAAGCACAACACCGACGGGACGACGGAGGACGGCTACTACAGCTACAACAGCCACACAGACGTCGAAACCCTCACCGGAAACACGGGTGACACCAAGGCCACCTACGGCTACACCGCCTACGGCAAGGACGACCAGTCCGAGTTCACCGGTCTCGACAAGCCCGACGCCGCCGACCCGACGAAGGAGGCATACAACCCCTATCGCTTCAACGCCAAGCGTTGGGACGCCCAGTCCGGCACCTACGACATGGGCTTCCGCGACTACAACCCGGGTCTGAACCGCTTCACCACCCGGGACATGTACAACGGTGCACTCGCAGACATGGGACTCGGCGCGGACCCCTACACGAGTAACCGGTACGCCTTCACGGGTGGCAACCCCACCAGCTTCATCGAACGCGATGGGCATCTGCCGTGCGCGGACGGCATAAAGGACGTCTGCGGTGGGACCACAGCGTCCGGGATTCCTCTCATCGCCGGGGCCACTCAGAGTTCCGGGGCCACCACGCAGCGGGAGGGTCGTTCGGGTGAGGACATGGCGGCGGACCGGATCCGGCACAACGCCGCGGTCGAAGCCATGGCGGCCTTTCTGCGGGCCCAGTGGTCGCAGAACCCCAATGTGCAGGTGCTCACCGAGTACTACATACCCGGCGCGCAGCGCAAGAACGGCTATGGCGGCCGAGCCGACATCGTCATGATCTTCGAGGACGACATCTACGTATGGGAGATGAAGTCCGCCAAGACGGCCGAGGCGGACGGTCCCGCGACGCTGGACCGCTACATCAACGCGATGAACAAGATCGAGCGCAAGAAGCCGTTTGGCCGGGTCGTGCAGCGGGGGTGGGAGCTTCCGCAGGTAGCGACCATTGATCCGTTGAACCCCAAGCAGCAACTGGTGGCGCAGTCGACCCGGACGCGAACGGGTTCCAAGCGCACAGGAGAGGAGTACAAGGGGGTGGTCGGCTGGTGGACACGTAAGCAGCAGCCCAGGGGCAAGTCCCCGCGGGGAATGGAACCTGTAACCGTGCCAGCGCCGTTGACGGTTCAGGCCTGGCAGCCAACGCCGGAGCAGCAAAGGAATATCCAGTGGGGCGCCATTCTGGCGGGGACGCTCTATGTGTTCGGGAAGATGCTGACCGACCCCACCGGGCTCTCAGGATGAGCCAGGACCTGACATTGCCCTGTCCTGGCGGACAGGGCAGTGCCCGGCCCCAATAGAGTCGGGTAGAGTGCGCGTTGGGGTGCCAGGGTGAATGCTCTGGCACCCCAACGCCTTATCAAGTGAGATACTGGAGTGGCAAAATGGATGTCTTCTCCTCGGTGAATGCCGACCTCAGCCATGGCCTTGTGGCAGAAATCACCGTCCATGAGAAAGACCGGGAAAGGTTGACCGCGGCGGCATTCGAATGGCTCACCGAGGGGGTTGGTGTCGCTGCTGTGCGAGGCGAGATCGAACGCCTGCCGAACGAGCTTCCGGTATCCCGGAGCGGATACTTGCGTGTGGAGGAGAGCGTCCCGCGCGTGCGAAAGGAGGGGTGGTGGGGATACTTCTCCGTCTCTCCGGAAGGCACGTTCGATGTGCTGCACAACCCGTACGTCGAGGAAGCACTTCCCTGGCTGAAGGATCGCATCGCAGCGCGCCCGGAATCGGCTTCCGTGAAGATCGGAGAGTTCGCAGAGGGTGGAGAGATCGGAAACTCGAGCCTTCGGCTCTCCGTATCCTTCGACGAGGAACTGGCGGATTACGTGAAGCTCACGTACCACATCGACGAGTCGGTGCTCGTCAGTCCGGGACGCACACTGGCTGAACATGCCCGTTTGCTCAACGTGGTCAACTGGGCATGCCATCGGTACAACGTGGTGTTCGGTCATTTCTCGTATGTGCACTCCGGCGGGGCCACTGAACTTGAGCGCTATTTGCGCGGACCGGCTCGCGTTCCAGTGCTGAACACACCGGCGTGGCGCGAGCGGCTCCGGGGCTATTCATGGCTGATGGTTGCCTCCGCCGACATCGTGCGCAGCATCGGAGGTGCGGACGCATTGAGTGAATCAGGCGCTTTCTGTTCAGTGTCATCGCTGCCAAACGGTTCAGTACTCCTCCAGGCCACTCCGTTGTTCCAGGAATACCGTGGTGAGTCCGTGAGGGCTGTTCATCATGTGCTGCGAGGCGTGCTTGTCAAAGGTGACTTCCGGCGCCCTGCCCCCGTTCCTGGCCAGCCCCCCACGCACATGGTGCTCTTCGATGCTTGACCTCGATAAGGTCCCCAGCCAAGTATTCGTGTTGGCCCGCTTGCCCGCAGTTCCCGACGTGTACGTGTCCCGGCCAACCCCCATCCGGTTCTTCTGGCTCGCCGGCGGCCAGGATCCGGGAGGACGCCGACCGCCCGTCCCCCGGGGAGAACCCGGCACGCCCGTTTCGGGAGTGACGTTATTAGAGCGCACCGGGCCAGGCGTCCCCGAGGACGACATGAACGACGGTCAGCCGGGTGCCGTCAGCGTGCGGACCAGGTCGTGGGGACATGGAGTCGCGGACGGGGATGATGCCCGCGCAGCTGTAGACGACCTTGACGCAGTACCCGCCGGTGCCGTTGCTGCGGCTGCTCTTGCGTCAGCCCAGTGCCGTCTTCTTCCTGAGTATTCGTATCCGCGCGGGCGTCTGCATGGTCGCATCTGGGAGTCAGCCCGGATCTCTATAGCTGGGCTCATTCCTCCTTGCGAGGCCGGACGCACTGCTTCTCAGTGTGGAGCCGCAGGGCGGCGTCGAGGATTTCCAGTGCGTCTTGGGCCGGCGGGTAATGAGGTGCGCTGGGACAGGCGTAGACGTTCCAGCCGGGGCCGCTGGCGCTGTGGACTTCGTGGACCAGTACCGGGGTGTCGGTGATGTGCTGGCAGCGGGCGCACATGCGGACCGGGTCGGGCATCACGCGACCTCCGCGCCGTGGATCCAGTACGGACCAGGGGCGTCGATGCCGAGGGTGGCAAGCAGCAGAGCGGCGCGGCGCTCGCCTTGTTCGTGGGCGGTGAGGTAAGGGCGAACGAGCGCGGAGGCGTTGCCGTCGAGCGGGCTGTCCATGCTGTACGGGCTTCTGCGGCAAGGGAGTTGCGGGGGCAGTGCAGGGGGCGCGGCGGGTGCTTGGCGCGGCTTGGAGCGCGAGCGGGTGAAAGTGGTGGCCAGCCATCTGGCGAAGCGGTGGATAAGGTCATGCATGTCGACGCTCCTGTGGTGGGCGTGGGCCGTGCCCCGGGACGGTTGCTGCCGTCGCCGGGGCTCTTCTGTGCGCTATGCACCACACAAGCTCGCTATAGCTCTGTATAGCTCTCTGGTGGTTTCTGCAGGTCACCGGTGCTTACGTTGGAAGGGTGAGTGAGCCGCGCGAGATTCCGGAGTTCGACCCCCACGGGCGCAGCTGGTGTACGTCGCTGTGGCGGACCACATTGCGGCCCGGATAATCGCGGGGGAGTTGCGTCCGGGGATGCGCCTGCCGGCGGAACGGGCCCTCGCTGACGAGTATGGCGTCGCGTACATGACGGTCCGCCGCGCGGCCGAAGAACTCCGGAGCCGTGCCGGTCCTGGTGCACAATGCCAAGAAGAAGGACCGGAGCGATCCCGAAGAGGTCTGCCCGATCGGCCCTTATGCGGCCGAATCGATCCCGGCGCGGAGTAAGGCCCAGAAGTTCGATGAGTCTCCGGGCGGGGAGAGGGACCAGATCAACGAAATCGGAAGCCGATTCGGATGCCACACCTGTGGAATCATCTTCCCCTTCGGTTCGAAGAAGGGGTATGTTCCCGATCACCAGCCCATCAGCTCGTGGGTGCCGGACGGGTTTCCGCAGCGGCTCTATCCGCAATGCCTTGAATGCAGCCGGAAGCAAGCCGGATGGGCCAGGCAGTTGGCACCCGTCATGAAGCCGATATATGAGCGGATCGCCAAGGAACTCGGATACTAGGAAGGCTGAGAGTCATGGATCTCACATGGGTTGAGTCGGAGGGCGGTCCTATGATTGTCGTGGAGGAATCGCTGCGGCACCTCTGGGGCGGCTACACCAACTCCGACTACGAGAACGCGTGTGAGGTCGAAGGGTACGCCGGGCTGGTGACGTTCGGAGAGCCGTCGGTTCTCCGAACGGGGCTGGCGATCAATGACATCCCCGCCCCAACTGCATTCATGGAGGAATTCGGTTCCATTGTTCAATGGATCGCGTCCTCCAGTGATGCTCGATTCGTTGAGGTTGTGCGCGAAGGTATCGAATTCGTGGACACCTGGGTGGACGGGCCGGTCATGCAAGTGAACGGCCCGGTCGCTGTCTTCGATGCTGCTTTGCCTGGAACGGAGGCTCGTGCAGACGAACTTCTGCTCGTGGAAATCGAGCCGGCAGTCTACCGGCTGCGAACGGCGGACATCGAGTCGGACACCGGCACGTGCGCGCGGGTCCATAAGCTGGATCGGATGATCCGGTGAACCGTGTGGATTCGCTGAATTACACATGACTGCCGGTCGGCATCGCCAGTGAAGACGGGCGGTCGAACGGGAAGCCCCGCCGGTTTCCGGCGGGGCTTTTCGGCTACAGCTGTGGCGTGACCGCAGCGGCAGCGGGTGGAGTTTCCGGCTCGTCCTCTCGGTGACCTCTCGCTCTGGGGAGCGATCCTGTGCTCTTCCTGAGTGGACGGCACACTGCTGCCGATCGACCGCATCGCAGCGGACCGGCCGTACTACTCCGGCAAACACAAGAAGCACGGGATGAACGTGCAGGTCATCGCGGATCCCGTCGGCCGGCTGTTGTGGGCCTCACCGGCCCTGCCCGGCGCCGTCCGGCCGTGGTCGCGGGCCGCTCGGACGCGGCGGGGACCACCTGCTGGTGTTCCATTGCGGCGCGCACAACGAGGCGTCGTACCCGGTGATGGACGACGGTCGGCTCGTGGCGCGGTACTGGGAGGCTCCGCAGCCGCCCTGGCCGGGCACGTTCTGGCGTGTGCTGCTCCAGCGCGACGCCGTACGGCCCACGGCGGACGTCGAACCGGCGGTACGCGCCCTGCCACTGACCCTGCGGCCCTTCGTGGACACACCGGACCGGGAGCGCGGTGCCCAGGGTTTCAAGGTGGGCGGCGTCCCGTCCTGGGCCCAGTTCTCCGAGTACTACCGGTGCGCGTGCGGCACGGAGATGGCGTTCGTCTGCCAGGTGCCGGAGGGCTGGGTGTTCGACGTCCACCCCGGACTTCCGGAACAGCCCTACAGCGTCGGCATCGACACCTACGGGCTGTTCCTCGGCAACGAGGTCTACCTCCTGGGCTGCCCGGCGCACTGCGATCCGGCGGCGGTCTGGCCGGTCAACCGGAACTGACCGTGACGCCCGGGGGACCGCGCGTCCCGTTGACAGATTCAGAACCTATTTGTACGAATCCTTACTCTTGTTGGCTCTTGCTTGTCCATTGCTTGTCTCCGTGCTGGTCGAACAGGTCGAACAGTGGAAGTCGGCACCCAGGGGTGTCCGAACCCGAAGACCGGTCGACCTTCACGAGGTGGAAACAAGCATGTCCTTACGTGGCATACGCATGGCTGGGGCTGCCGGAGTCGCCGCTCTCGCGATCTTCGCGGCCACGTCCTGCTCAAGTGGAGACGGCGGTACGGACGCGAGGGTGACACCGGCCGCGGCCGCATCGCCCCACTCGGACGGAAAGGGCGGGCAGGGGGAGAAGAAGGAAGGGGCCCACTGGGGATACCAGGGAGCGGACGGTCCGGCGAAGTGGGCGACCCTCGCCGAGGACTTCGAGGCGTGTGAGGCCGGGCGCAAGCAGTCCCCGATCGATCTCGACGACAAGGCGGTTCCCGCGCCGGTCGACGAGGCCGTCACGGTCGACTACAGACCCGCCACGGCGGAGCTGGTGAACAACGGCCACACGGTCCAGGCCGACGTCCCGGCGGGCAGCAGGATCGTCATCGACGGCATCGCCTACCAGCTCAAGCAGTTCCACTTCCACCTCCCCAGCGAGCACACGGAGGAAGGCGAGCACACCGCGATGGAGCTGCACTTCGTGCACGCGGCCGAGAACGGCAAGCTCGCCGTCCTGGCCGTACTGATGGACGAGCAGTCCGGCACGTCGGCCTTCGCGGACCTCTTCAAGGAACTGCCGACCAGGGAAGGCGCCACGGCGACGATCACCCGGGCCTTCGACCTGACCGCCTTCCTGCCCGGCGACCGGGACCAGTACCGGTACGAGGGGTCATTGACGACCCCGCCCTGCACCGAGGGCGTCAAGTGGACCGTCCTGAAGGACCCGGTCACGGTCGCTCCGGACGAGGTGGCCACGTACAAGGAGCTGTTCCCGAAGAGCAACCGGCCGACCCAGCCGCTGAACGACCGCAAGCTCGCCGAGGTGCACAAGTAGCCCCGCACGCCGACCGGGACCGGGCAGGAGTCCTACGCGGTCGCCTTGAGGGACGTCACGAACGCGGTCCACGCCGGGGCCGGGACGGTGAGTCCGCGATGTTCGTCACGGGCGACATCATGCTGCTTCGACGCCCACTGGTTCGAGAGCTACGAGAGCGAGTCGCCGACGTGACGCCCTTGTGGTCCGAAGCAAAACTGGAGTATCCGATCGGAGCCGAGATCCGGGGCACCGTCGAGAAGACCGCTGCCTTCGGCATCTTCGTCTCCGTCGAAGGGGCGCGGGTTGGCGGGGGTACGGACGGCGTCCCTCGTCACGACGCGCGTCGGCGGTGACGACGACGCCCGGTTCCTGCGCGCGGCAGGCGCGGTCGGCGTACGGCGCGTGGTGAAGTCTCCGCGGCGACCGTGCTCGCCCCGGACGCCGACGACGCCAGCACCCGGTGGCAACCCGCCGCCGAGGCCCGGCCGCATGCGGATACGGCCGGTCAGGCCGGGCCGGGGGCGGGGGTTGGTCAGGCTTCGGGGCAGAGGGTCTTGCGCAGACCGATGTTGATGTGGCGTGCGTCGTCCTCGGTCGGCGTGACACCGTCGTAGGAGAACAGTTCCCTTGCGCTGTTGACCGTGTCCGGGACATCGCCGTCGAGGTTCACGCACTGGTAGCGCGCCTTTTCGATGGCCTTGTCCTCGTCCTGGACCAGCTTGGGGTTGACGTCTCTGATGGCCGCGATGACGGCGGTTCTCTTGTCGCCGGTCGGCGCGGGCGGGGCGACCTTGTCGGCCTCGGTGGTGTCACCGCCGGCCTCGGTCTCCGGAGCCGTCGGTTCGCTGCTCGGAGTCGACGGCTCGCTGCTCGTGGCCGCAGGCGTGCTGCTCTTGGCGGCGTCGGCCTTGCTGTCGGCGTCGTTGTCGCTGCCGCTGCTGCAGCCGACGAGGCTGACGGCGAGTGCGGCGGCGACGGCCGCGGTGGTGATACGGATACGCATGATTCCCCCCTGGATGTTGTACGTCTGTGAGACATCATGCGTAGCCGAGGTACTGGGGACCAGGGCGGTCACACGTCTGTTACATGACAAAGCCAGGGTCGGGACGTCGCCCCGGCTCCCGCGTCACAAGACCACCATGAATCGGACATCCGGACGTTCAGAGGGAGAACGCCTCGACCCCGGTGCCCACGGTCGCGGCGGCCCGGCGCCGGCGGCGGCTTCTGGTGCCGCATCAGGCGACGTCCGCCCTGTGAAGCCCGGCTGGTTCCGCTACCGACGGGCGGTCTCCTGTAGGCCGAGCAGCAACCCGCCCCCCATTACGGCAGTGACCACCCGCACGTCAACGACGGAGCCGTCGAAGGACGACGCCGGGCGGCCGCGTCACGCGGTGGCGGCCGACTTGAGGGACGTGACGAACGACGTCCACGCCGGGGCCGCGACCGTCAGGACCGGGCCGCTCGGAACCTTGGAGTCGCGGACGGGTACGACGCCGGTGTGGGCGTCGCACACCTCGACGCAGTCGCCGCCGTCGCCGTTGCTGTAGGTGCTCTTGCGCCACGCGGCCGCGCTGGGAAAAGCCTCGGCGACTTCCACGCAGTTGCCGCCCGTGCCGTTGCTGTAGCTGCTCTTGCGCCAGACAGCCGTGCTCAAGTCAATCCCGTTGCTTGCCATTTCCGTCATCCTCAGCCGCTTGCTCGATCAGGGCGAGGGACGCCTCCGGCGGCAGTGCGGCGGCCCTGAGCCGATCGTATGCCTTGCGGTACTGCTTCACGGGGGCAGGATCGTCAAGGGTGTCCCCGCTGTACTGGGACTCCAAATAGACCATCGGCGGGGCATCGGGGAAGGTCATGACCTTGGCCATGCCCATCATGAGGGGATGCGCCCCGCAGTTCCACGGAAGGATCTGTGGAACGATCCGCCGACGGCGCGCCAACGCCGCGATGTGCTCCAGTTGTTCGGCAGCCAGTCCCGGCGGCAGGATCGGCTGACGCAACAGCGACTCAGGCAGGATCGCCCAGTACTCCGGGATCTTGTGGTTGTCCTCGAAGAGACGGGCCCGTGCCAGCCGGGCGGTGACCTTCTCCTCCACCTCGTCGTCCGGTGCCAGCGGGTGCGCCGACCGCACCACCGCCCGCGCGTACGCGTCCGTCTGCAGGAGCCCCGGGACCAGGGTCGGGCACCACTCCTCGATGGTCTCCGCGTGCTTCTCCGCCTCCAGAGCGCGCTCGAAGTAACTGGCGTGGCCTCGCCGCTTCGCCCTGCGTACGTCCTCGCAGCGCCGCCCGAAGAAGCCGTCCGTGCCGAGCACGCGGTCCACGTGCTCGGCCAGTTCCGCCGGCATCCGGCGTGTGCCGCGTTCGATCTCGCTGAGGTGGCTGGGGCCGTAGAAGCTGCCCTCGACCAGTTGCGTGAGCGTCAGCCCGGCCTCCTCGCGTTTCCACCGCAACTCGCTGCCGTAGAAGGTCGGTACGCCCGCCGACCCGTCGATGTCCTTGCGCTGCCCCATCGTCCCCACCGTCCTTGGTGCCCTGCTGTGCCGCTACTGCCACTTCCCGTCGTTTCCCCGGCCCGTACCAACTCCATATGGCATCCGTGCAGTTCAGGGCCGGGAAGCCGAACCTCTTTCACGCTACGCGGCTCGGCGGCAGGGTGTGAGCAGTTCGTCACACAGCGCACTGGAAGGTGTGAACCCCCATGCAGGACACGCAGGACACGCAGGACACGCAGGACTCGCAGAACCCGCAGAACCACCACGGCTCGTCGGCCGACGACTGCGCCGAGGAGCTGCGGGCCGCGCTCGCCGCCCACGGCATCACGCTGCCGTCGCTCGGCGTCGACCTGCCGACCTTCGCCGCCCGCTACCCGACCCGGCCGCTGATCGCGCTGGGCAACTGCAACGTCCTGACCGCGCGGGCCCTGACCGCCGCGCTGCGCAAGGGGGCGGCGTGACGCGACCACCGCTGACGCTGGAGCTGCTGGCCACCCCGGCGGCCGTACCCGAGCTGCGCCGCGCGCTGCGGGACCACGGAGTGGACCTCCAGCTCTGCGCCACCGAGCTCATCACGAACGTGATCCGCCACCTCGGCGAGGGCGTCCCCGTCACCGTCCACGTGTCCTGCGCGGACGGCCGTACGCGCCTGGAGGTCACCGACCCCGACCCGCGTGCCCTGCCCGTCCTGTGCGAGTCGGCCACCGCCGACGACGAGTCCGGCCGGGGCCTGGAGCTGCTCGACGCGCTGACCCTGCGGTGGGGCGTGGGCCAGGGGCCCAGCACCAAGACGGTGTGGTGCGAGCTGGCGTCGCGGCCGCCGGACGAGCCGGGCACCGCCCCGGAGCGGCCCGGCGGCCGACAGGCTTGCGCTGTCCGCCACGGGTGACGCCTCGCAGGTCGGGGCGCGTGCCGGGAATGTCCGCCGGGGTGATCGCCGGCCGGGTGCTGTTGTACAGTCCGCGCCCCGTCGTGACGTAAGGAACAGGTCCATGCGAACTCGCCCCAGACGCACCGCCGTGCTCGTCCTCCCGCTCGCGCTCACGCTGGCCGCGTGCGGCGCGGAGTCGGACGAGCCGGCCGGGCCCGCGAGCCCGGCCACGGCGGCGGCTTCCTCCGCGACGCCCGAGCCGACCAAGGCCCCCGAGTCCGCGGAGGACTTCCTCGACCTCGCGCAGAAGGCGATGACGCAGGAGTCCGCGTGGACCTTCTCCGTGCGGGGCGAGGAGGGCCTGACGCTTCAGGGGCAGCGGAGCGCCGCGACGTACGCGGGCACGGTCCGGCGCGGCATGGGGTCGGCGACGCTGCACTCGCAGGGCGTCAGTACCAGCAGCAAGGGCAAGAAGAAGACGGAAGAGCTCTACGTCCTCGGCGACGAGGGGTATCTGAAGGAGGGCGACGCGGCCTGGAAGGCCGTGTCCCCGGCCGACCCCGAGATGCGGAACAAGGCCGAGGACCCGATCGGGGTCGTCGACGAGTTCCGGATCTACGCGCAGACGCCGGGCGGCGACGTGAAGGTGACCGAGTCGGAGGCTGACGGCGGCGGCACGGTCGAACTCCGCGTCGTGAGCGGCAAGCAGAAGCTGAGCGCGGTCCAGGACCGGGCCTGGGCGAAGAAGGCGAAGCGCGAGTTCGACTCGACGGCCGTGCAGCTCCGCAAGGCCGGCATCCCGGTGGGCGACGCGCAGTTGACGCTCTCCGGCCTGGAGGAGGTGCTGGTCCTGGACGCCAGGACGTACCGGATCAGGAGCCACCGCCTCGAATTCGGTTTCCTGATCCCGTACAACGGCCAGGACATCAGCTTCGAACAGCAGGTCGGCGAGGAGAACGCGGGCCCGTACGCCGGAAAGATCGAACTCCCGGCGGGCGTGCGCTAGCCGTTCACCCAGTCGCCGTCGAGCGCGGCCCGCAGGCTGTCGAGCGCCTCCTCCGGGAACGATCCTGCCGGGGCTGTCACGTTTCCGCGCCGCCGCGGGTCATACGGGGGACGGAGCAAATGACCCCCGCCCGATGGGAGCACCTCTCATGTCCACCGCCTACGTCGTCGTCACCCTCATTGCCGCCGCCATGGTCGGCTTCTCCGCCGTCTCGGTCTTTCTGCGCACGCAGTGGGTCGTGCAGCCGATGGCCGACTACGGGGTGCCCATGTCCTGGCTTCCCTGGCTCGGCACGGCGAAGGCCGCGGGCGCGGCCGGCCTGGTGGTCGGCCTGTTCCTCCCGGTCATCGGCGTCGCGGCCGGCATCGGCCTGGTGCTGTACTTCACCGGGGCCGTGGCCACCGTGATTCGCGCCCGCTGGTACGCGCACATCCCGTTCCCGCTGCTGTACGCGGCCCCGGTCGTCGCGGCCCTGGTCCTGGCGGCCACCGACTGAACTCCTGCCCGGCCGGTTCGCGCCGCCCCCGGTCAGTACCAGAACGCCTTCACCACGGCCTGGCCGGACCCGGCGGCGCGTGCGTAGAGGTTCCGTAGGCCGACGTACAACCGGCCGTAGTACTGGCGGATGTCCGCGGCGTCATGGCCGGGCCCCCAGTTGGAGAGCTTCGGGCCGGCGGTCTTCCAGAGCGTGCCGAACGGCACGGCCGTGAGGAAGGCGGCCGCCCGCGCGGTCCCGGCCGGGTCCAGCACGGCGAACGGAGCCTCCTGGCTCGACGGGTCCTGGAAGACACGGCCACCGAAGACTGGCAGTTCCCACCCGCCGTCCTGCCCCTCGGGGAGTGCCGAGCCCGCCTCGCAGAGTTCGTTCACCTCGCTGAAGGTCTTCTCGATGGAGTACGCGACGCCCGAGGCGTGCTCGGCCCGCCTGACGTCCCGCTCCCAGGCCGCGTCCATGAACTCCACAAGCCGGGCATGGTCGAACCCCTCGATCTCGGACGGCCGCACGGCGCGCAGGTGCATATGGAAGCTCATGGCCGGAGACCGTATCGAGCACGACTGACATCGCGGTCGCGCTCGCGCCCGGAATGTCCTTCCCCTGGATTTCGGCCGTGGGCGCGATGTATAACCGGCCCGCCTCGAAGCGCGGCCCCGTCCCGCCGCGCCGTTCCGACGAGCCCAAGGATCTTCCTGTGCTGCGCTCCTCCCGAAAGTTCCCGTCCGTGCTGGCCGTGGTCGGTGCGATGACGCTCGTGTCGGCCTGTGGAAGCGGCGGTGAGGAACCGGCCGGTGCCGCCGCGGCCGTCTCGCCAGAAGCTGAGGGGGCCGGGGACGCGGCCGGCTCTTCCGTGTCGCCGAGCGCCTCGGCCTCCCCGTCCGCGTCCGCCTCGCCCTCCCCGTCCGCCTCAGTGTCAGCGTCCTCCTCCGCCTCCGCCTCCGCCTCCGCGAAGGCGTCCGGCGGGGCGTCCCCCGAGGCGGCCGCCACCGGCTCGGGCGGCGGCAGTGGGAGCGGGGGCGCAGGCGGCGGCTCGGAGCCGGGCAGCGCGCCCGCCGCGCCCGACTTCCCCGTGCCCGTCGAGGTCGGCAACGCCACCCAGATCATCACGGTCAAGGCCAGCGGCTCGTACGCCACCGTCACGGCCTGGCAGAAGGGTTCCGCCGGCTGGAAGGCGCAGTTCTCGACGAGCGCCGGCCGGGTCGGCTCGAACGGCGTCGTCCCCGGTTCGACGCGCAAGCAGAGCACCTACACCACGCCGTCCGGCACGTACACGATCACCGAGGGCTTCGGCGTGGAGTCCAGCGGCACCGCCGTGCCGTACACGAAGGTCAACGACAGCCACTGGTGGGTCCAGGACCCCGAATCGAAGTTCTACAACCAGATGCACACCGAGGAGGGCGCGGACTTCCCGCTCACCGAGTCCGGCGAGCGCGGCAGCGAGCACCTGATCAACTACCCGACGCAGTACGCCAAGGCGCTCGTCATCAACTTCAACCGCTGGCCCGCCGTGCCCGGCCGCGGCGCGGGCATCTTCCTGCACGTCAACGGCAGCGGCGCGACCGCGGGCTGCGTCTCGGTGCCGCGCGCGACGATGGAGCGCTTCATGGGCTGGGTCCGGCCCTCCGCGAACCCGCGCATCGCGATCGGCTGACGATCCCGCGCGACTCGCGCCCGGTTGTCGGGGGCGTATCTCTCTGGAGGTGCGTCTCCGACCGGTGCCCGCGGCAGCGGGGGCGCACGGCCCGGACATGAAGGACGACCGGGGCCGCCACCCCCCACAGGAGAGGCCCCGGTCGTCGTTCGTACGGGGTCGCAGTGGCACCCCGTACTACCCTCAGCGCCGAGAGTGCTGTTTCTGTCACACCCCGCTGAGCCCTGAAGTTGTTGCATGTTGTACTAGGCGTGGACGCGGGACCGTAAGACCACGTAGCGTGCTGCTTCGCGCAGTGTGGCGCGGCAGTGGTGACCAGCTGCGGATCAGAACGACAGGTTGAGGTAGTGCTGGGGGACGACGCGGAGCTGACCGCCGCCGTGCTCGCGGCTCAGGACGGGGACGAGAACGCCTTCCGGACTGTGTACCGCGCCGTGCATCCGCGGTTGATCGGCTATGTGCGCACGCTGGTCGGCGAGGCCGACGCCGAGGACGTCACCTCGGAGGCGTGGCTCCAGATCGCCCGCGATCTCGACCGGTTCAGCGGGGACGCCGACCGGTTCCGCGGCTGGGCCGCCCGGATCGCCCGCAACCGTGCGCTGGACCACATCAGGATGCGTGGCCGCCGGCCGGCCGTCGGCGGTGACGAGACGGAGCTGACCGGCAGGGCCGCCGACTCCGACACGGTCGACGAGGCCATGGAGTCCATCTCCACCAGCAGCACCATGGCGCTCATCGCCCAACTGCCGCAGGATCAGGCGGAGGCCGTCGTGCTGCGGGTCGTGGTCGGCCTCGACGCGAAGAGCGCGGCGCAGACGCTCGGCAAGCGGCCCGGGGCCGTGCGCACCGCGGCGCACCGTGGCTTGAAACGACTGGCGGAACTGCTGGGCGCGGAGGGCGCGATCGCCCTCGACGGCGGCATCGACGGCGGCGCCGGAGGCGGCCTCGATTCCGTGGAGCGGGCCAGGGAGGGCCCCGCGGAGGCCGCCCCGGAACTCGGTGGACTGCCCTCCCAGCGCGACTCGCGCCCCGGTGCGGCGACACCCGCCGGTGTGACGCATTCACGTCTGCGGACGCAGAAGGACATGTGATGGCCGACGAGCGGTACGAGTGGCTTGACAGGGACGCGGCGGAGCGACTGCTGCGCGGTGTGCCTGTCGAGGCCGTGGGCGAACCTGCCCGCACGGACGCCGCTCGGCTCGCCGCCGCCCTGGAGCACGCGGCGGATCCCGGCTACCGGTACGACGACGGTGAACTGCCCGGCGAGGCGGCCGCGATGGCCGCGTACCGCAAGGCCAGGGCCGACGCGGCGGTGTCCGGCGTCGCAGCCGGTTCCTCGGCCGGCGCCTCGCTCGGCACCGTACGGGTCGCCGGAGCCGCCCGCCCCGCCCGCTCAGGACCCCTGGGCCGGCTGCGCCGGGGCCCGGGCCTCGCGCGTCCCTTCCGGTTCGGCATCGCGACCGCGCTCGCGGGCTGCGCCATCGGCGGCGTGGCCGTCGCGGCCGGCACCGGTGTCCTCCCCACCTTCGGCGACGACCGCCCGACGCCCGCGTCCTCCGTCTCCGCCGCGGCGACGCCCGGTCCGGTCACGCCGCCGACGCAGGGCGGAGCCGCAACGGGCGGGCCCTCGGGGTCCCCCGACGAGGCGGGCACACCGCCGGTCGTGCCGCCCGCCCCCGACACCAGCACGAGCCCGCCCCCCGGCGGCACGGGCGGGTCCACCGCCGGCCTGCCCGCCGAGGACGGCGGGACGACGGCGGGCCCCGGTGACTCCGCAGGGGGCGCCGGGACCGGCGAGGTCTACCGCAAGACCGTCGAGGCCTGCCGTGACTACCGCAGCGGCCGGATCGCCCCGGACACCAAGCGCCGGCTGGAAGAGGCCGCCAAGGGTTCCGCACGCGTGGAGCGGTTCTGCGACGAGCTGCTGGACGGCGGCTCCGGCGACGGCTCCACCGGCTCCGGTGACTCGAGCGGCGCGGGCGGCACCGGCTCCGGAGGCTCGGACGGTGCGGGCGGCACCGGCTCCGGAGGCCGGAACTCGGGCGGCTCGACCGGCTCCACCGACCGCTCGGGTCACGGTGACGGCGACAGCGGCGGCGACGCGGACAGCAGCGAACTCCGACGTGCCGACGAGAACCCGTCCGTCTCCTGGACGCTCACCCCCGAGCCGACGGCCGCCGTGCCGCAGCCGGCCCCGACTCTCTCCGTACAACCCTCCTGACCTGCTTCTTCGCGGTCCGGAACGCAGGGTGTGACGTTTTTTCGAAGTACGGCGCAGTAGATAGTGAGCCGACTGGTCATCGGCGGCGCAACGAGCCGGGGTTCCCCCCGTACCTACGGCTCAGCGCAAATGGCGCGGGCGGGACACGTTCCCCCGGTCCCGCCCGCGCCCTCTCTCTTCTCCCGGCCTCCGCCGCACGTCACCAGTAGACGACGACCTTGTCGCCGGTCCGGACCTGGTCGAACAGCGCCGCGATCGCGCCCTTGTCCCTGACGTTGACGCAGCCGTGCGAGGCCCCGTTGTAGCCCCGGGCGGCGAAGTCGGACGAGTAGTGCACGGCCTGGCCGCCGCTGAAGAACATCGCGTACGGCATCGGCGTGTCGTAGATCGTCGAGACGTGGTCACGGGACTTCCAGCCCACGTTGAACACGCCCTCGCGGGTCGGGGTGTACTGGGACCCGAAGCGGACGTCCATCGTCGACAGCACCTTGCCGTCGATCATCCACGACAGGGTGCGCGTGGTCTTGCTGATGCACATCACCCGGCCGTTCATACAGCGCGGGTCCAGCTTCGTCTTCGGCTTGTTGACGTCCTTGCCGTCCAGCTCGGCGCGCGTCGGCTTCGTCGTCATGCCGAGCAGCCGCTGCCAGGTGACGGTGTCCGTGCTGCCCGTCACGGGCAGGCCGCGCTTGCCCTGGAAGCCCTTGACGGAGGTGGTGGTCACCGGTCCGTACGTGCCGGTCGGCTTGTCGTCGAACCAGCCGATCTGGGCCAGCCGGGCCTGCAGTTCGCGCACCTGCTCGCCCTTGGCGCCCGGGGCCATCAGCACCTTCGGCGCCGGCGTCTGAGTGGACGGCGACGGCGAGGGCTTCTCGGACGGCTTCTCCGACTCGGACTCCGACGCGGACGGCGTCGGCGTCGGAGACTGCGGCGCGGACGGTGTCGGCGGCGCCGAGGACGTCGGCGCCGCGCTCGGCGTGCCGCCGGCGGCCGGCCCGTCCGTGGCCGCCTCCGCCTTGCAGCCGGCCGTCACCGTCGCCACGAGCATCGCGGCCACCGCGGCCGTCGTTCTCGTCCTGGCGTTCTTCCCTGGCATGTCGCCCCCCACGGGTCTGTCGTGTACTGGTGAGACAGATTCCCGTCCGGCCTGGTTGCGCAATCGCGCGCATCATGGGGGTAACAGTTGGGGGACGGGCGGGACACAGGCCGCCTCGGCGGTGTGCGGCGACCGGCGCGCGGCGGCCTGTGAGCAAGGTCCCAGCGCGTGGCACTCCATCGGCCGGGCGCCCGCCGATACAGTCCGTCGCAGAAGTTGTTACCTGTCAGTAGGCCCAGCGGGAGGCACAGTCACATGGCGCGCGAGTCCGAGTCGGGACTGCCCATCGAGCCGGTGTACGGACCGGCGGACCTGGAGGGCTGGGACCCGGCGCAGAAGCTGGGCGAGCCCGGTGAGTACCCCTTCACCCGCGGCGTGTACCCGTCGATGTACACCGGCCGGCCCTGGACGATGCGCCAGTACGCCGGCTTCGGCACGGCCGTCGAGTCCAACGCCCGCTACAAGCAGCTCATCGCCAACGGCACGATGGGCCTGTCCGTCGCCTTCGACCTGCCGACCCAGATGGGCCACGACTCCGACGCCCCCATCGCGCACGGCGAGGTCGGCAAGGTCGGCGTCGCCATCGACTCGATCGACGACATGCGGGTGCTGTTCGGCGGGATCCCGCTGGACAGGGTCTCCACGTCCATGACGATCAACGCGCCCGCCGCGCTGCTGCTCCTCCTCTACCAACTCGTCGGTGAGGAGCAGGGCGTGCCCGCGGACAAGCTCACCGGCACCATCCAGAACGACGTGCTCAAGGAGTACATCGCCCGCGGCACGTACATCTTCCCGCCCAAGCCGTCACTGCGGCTGATCGCGGACATCTTCAAGTACTGCAAGGCCGAGATCCCGAAGTGGAACACGATCTCGATCTCCGGCTACCACATGGCGGAGGCCGGCGCCTCGCCCGCGCAGGAGATCGCCTTCACCCTCGCCGACGGCATCGAGTACGTCCGCACCGCCGTCGCCGCCGGGATGGACGTCGACGACTTCGCGCCCCGGCTGTCCTTCTTCTTCGTGTCCCGGACGACCATCCTCGAGGAGGTCGCCAAGTTCCGCGCCGCCCGCCGCATCTGGGCGCGGGTGATGAAGGAGGAGTTCGGCGCGAAGAACCCGAAGTCCCTGATGCTGCGCTTCCACACGCAGACCGCGGGCGTGCAGCTCACCGCCCAGCAGCCCGAGGTCAACCTGGTGCGCGTCGCCGTGCAGGGCCTCGCGGCGGTGCTCGGCGGCACGCAGTCGCTGCACACCAACTCCTTCGACGAGGCCATCGCCCTGCCGACGGACAAGTCCGCCCGCCTGGCGCTGCGCACGCAGCAGGTGCTGGCGTACGAGACGGACGTCACCGCGACCGTCGACCCCTTCGCGGGCTCGTACGTCGTGGAGAAGATGACCGACGACGTCGAAGCGGCCGCCCTCGCGCTGATGGAACGCGTCGAGGACCTCGGCGGCGCGGTCAACGCCATCGAGCACGGCTTCCAGAAGAACGAGATCGAGCGCAGCGCCTACCGCATCGCGCAGGAGACCGACGCGGGCGAGCGCGTCGTCGTCGGCGTCAACCGCTACACGCTCGACACGGAGGAGCCGTACGAGCCGCTGCGCGTCGACCCCGCGATCGAGGCGCAGCAGGCCGAGCGCCTGGCGAAGCTGCGCGCCGAACGCGACCAGGCCGCGGTGGACGCGGCGCTGGCCGAGCTCAAGAAGGCGGCGGAGGGCACGGACAACGTGCTGTACCCGATGAAGGACGCGCTGAAGGCGCGCGCCACGGTCGGCGAGGTGTGCAACGCGCTGCGCGAGGTGTGGGGGATGTACGTCCCGACCGACGCGTTCTGAGACGAATGGGCGGAGTGTCGCACCCGTGTGCGAGACTCCGCCCATGCTGGGTGTCACCGATCTGCCGACCTACGTCGCCGGCCTCGTCCTGATCGTTCTGCTGCCGGGTCCGAACTCGCTGTACGTGCTGTCCGTGGCCGCCCGCCGAGGCGTGCGCCCGGGCTACCGGGCCGCCGCGGGCGTGTGGTGCGGCGACACCGTCCTCATGGTGCTCTCCGCCGCGGGCGTGGCCTCGCTGCTCCAGGCGAACGCGCTGCTGTTCGGCATCGTGAAGTACGCGGGCGCCGGCTATCTGACCTGGCTGGCGATCGGGATGCTGCGCGCCGCGTGGGAGATGTGGCGCACGCGGCGGGAGCGGATGACGGAGGCGGTCGGCGACGCGGCGGCACCGGCGGCGGAAGAGCGGCCGTTCCGGCGAGCGTTCGTGATCAGCCTGCTCAACCCGAAGGCGATCCTGTTCTTCATCGCCTTCTTCGTCCAGTTCGTCGACCCGGCGTACGCGTACCCCGCCCTGTCCTTCACGGTCCTCGGCTCACTGGCCCAGCTCGCGAGCTTCCTGTACCTGACCCTGCTGATCTTCACAGGTACCCACCTGGCAGCCGCGTTCCGCCGCCGAAGGCGCCTGTCGGCGGGCGCGACGTCGGCGGCGGGAGCGCTGTTCCTGGGCTTCGCGGTGAAGCTCTCGCTGAGCGGCTCGTAAGGCGCCGGCCGGTCTTGTCGGGGCTCCGCCCCGAACCCCGCGCCTCAATCGCCGGCGGGCTGGAGTTGCCGGGGCACAGGCTCCCGCGCCTCGAACTCCTCCAACGGCCTGGCGGCCGTGGGCGGTGCCCCCAGTGAGGCCGGCAGTGCCCGGCCGGGCTGGTTGCCGCGCAGCGGCACATCAGGCCCGGCCGGCGTTTGGGGCCACCGCGCGGAGCGCGGTACCGGGGGTCCCGGGGCGGAGCCCCAGGTTCGGGAAGAAGGCGGGCAGGGGACCGGCCCGCGCAGCGGCGCACCGTCAGCCGCGGGTCGTCACCCGGCCCAGCGCTCGCTTCAGACGGCGTCCACGCCGTACCACCCGCCGCGCCACCCGGCCCCGCGGCACCGGGACGCCGCCCGGCAGCCCCAGGACCGTCAGGCCGCGGCGCTTGAAGTAGCGCGTGGTGCGGTCGTTCAGGCCGGTGCGCAGGAAGTGTTCGGCCGCCGGGCGCAGGTCCGGACGGAGTTGCGCCTGCATCGCGAAGCCCACCGCGGAGAGCAGCCCGGCGAGCTCCTCCCCGGCGTCGGCCGACAGCGTGCCGGACTCGCCCGCCGCCAGGTCCGGCAGCAGCGCGTCGGCGATCGTCAGCGGCACGCGGTTGCTGTTCTGGTACGGCGTGAGCCGGTCCAGCAGCGGTTCCGTGCCCATCCGGGCGACCGGGATGCCGTAGGAGACCCCTGCGGTGAACAGCGCCGTGGAGAAGCATCCCACCACCAGCGCCGGGCGTAGCCGCTCGAACAGCACCTCGGCGAGCAGCGGCCGGTCCAGGACGGTCAGTTCGACGCCGAGGGACTCGGCCCGGTGCTCCAGGGTCCGCGTCCAGGCGGCCGGCGCCGTGGGGTGGGGCTTGAACACGATGCGGCGGTGACCGAGGCCGGCCGCGCCCAGCAGCATGCGGACGTGCAGGTCCTCCTCCTCCGCCGGCGTCAGGATGTCCAGCGCCGCCAGGTACTGGCCCAGCAGCAGCGCCGGGCCCTCGGCGACGTCCCCGCAGGCGTCCGGCACGGCGTCGGAGAGTTCGCCGACGACCTTGACGAAGGTCTCCATCGGCACCAGCTCCGGCTCGACCCCGAACTCGCCCAGCAACAAGGGCTTCAGACCCGGCACCAGGTCCAGGTGCAGCAGCCTCCGCACCCGTTCCCCGACCAGCGGGTCGATCTTGTTGCGGGTGGGGCCGTAGCTCATCAGCCCGTCCGCGTAGACGTCGAGCGCCGCGTCCGGGAAGAGCTGGGCGATCGCCAGGGCGGGGTTGACCTGGATGGACTCGACGGCCAGTTCGATCCGGTCGTCGCCCAGGTCCCACAGCCGGCGCAGATACCGCTCCCACAGCGGCACGTCGTTGCCGCGGGGGGCCCAGCCGCCGGGATGGAAGGGGGAGACGGCCTCGTTCCAGGAGAGCAGGCCGTCGAAGCGGTCGCGCAGCCGCTCGAAGCCGGCCATCTCGTCGAGGGCCGGTGTGGTCTCGGGGGCCGCCGCGTTGTTGGAGACGAGCAGCAGCCGGCGGTCGGCGTCGGCGAAGGCGCCGCTGTCGATCGCCGCGGCCAGCGTGGCGGCGCCGAAGAGCGAGGAGGCGAAGAAGATCTGTGTCGTGGCCATCAGGCTGCCGCCTCCGCCGTGAGGTTCACGGGACGCCGGCGGACCCTGCGCAGCCGTGAGGCACGCGCGGAGTCCATGGAGTCGAGCGCTTCCTTCAGCACGTCCTGCGGCATGCGCTTCAGTGCGGCCGCGCTCATCGCGCGCAATTTCCGTGCCACGGCGGGCTCGTACCTTTCGACGGACCCCAGATGGTGGGAAATGACGGCGCAATAGGTGCGGACCGCCTTCGGCAAGAGTCGGTCCGCTTCCGGATCCTCCGCCGTTTCCTCGATCACCTGGTCGAACGCCTTGATGAAATCGAGCTGTCTGATGTCGCCGATCTGAGTGAGCGACGACGCGATACCGCGCCGGTAGAAGATTCCCAAGTGGCTGATCACGGCGAAGGAATCCGCCTCGCGGTGCAGCCGCCATATCCACGGCCGGTCCTCCGCGGTGCGCAGCCCGTGCGTGAAATGCAGCAGCCCGCGGTCCACGAGCCGCCGGTGGTACATCCCGGCCCAGGCGTACGGGTAGTCGACCGCGGTCGAGCGGTCGGAGGGCAGGATCGCCTCACGCGGCCGCAGCACCTCGCCGCGCCGGCCGACCGGCGCCCGGTGGACCGAGCGGGACCGGCCGGTGCACTGCACATGGTCCGTGCGGACGAAGTCGCACCCCAGGTCCTCCATGGCGGCCAGCAGGTGCGCGAAGTGTCCGGGCGCCAGCCAGTCGTCGCCGTCGAGGAAGGTGAGGTACTCGCCGCTCGCGGCGTCCAGACCGGTGTTGCGGGCCGTGGCCAGACCGCCGTTCCGCTCGTGTCCGATCAGAACGGCGCCCGGGAGCTCGCGTTCCGCACGCTGCAGGATCTCCGGCGTCCCGTCGGTCGAACAGTCGTCGACGAGCACGAACTCGAAGTCGTCCCGGGCGTTGGCCCTGAGGCTTCGCAGTGTGTCTGGGGCGTATGTCTGCACGTTGTAGAACGGCACGATGACGGAGAGCTTGACCACCCGCCCGACGTTAGGCGGGACCTCGTCGTTTACGTCGACGCTTACAAAGATCACGGATGAACGCCGGGCGACGAGTCCGTTAACCCATTCGTCTCCCGGGCCGTACCGCCGTTCGTAGACCCGCTGTTAACCCTTTGTTGCAGTCGAGTTGGGCCGTGCCACGAAATGGCTTCCTAACGTCCTCGACGTGCCAACAAGTACCAGCGAGGCCGTACGGGTCGCCGTACTCGCCGACTCCGACACCCGGTGGAAATGGGGTGCGCTCACCGCGCGCCGCATCGCACCGAGCACCTCCGTAGAGCTGAGCGGCTTTCTGCTGCGCGGCCGGGCCACACCCACGGCCCGACAGCTCGCGGAAGTCGGCGTGCGCGCCGACGACCTGCGCGAGGTGACGGGGAACGAGTTCCTGCGCGGGATGAAGGAGGGGGCGTACGACGTCGTCGTGCTCGCCCTCGTCGGCGGCGGTGTCCAGGCCATGCTGCACGGGCTCGCCGCGCTCGGCCTCGAGCGCCGGCCCGTGGTCGTCACCGGCTATGTCGGCGTCGTCTACGAGAAGCTGTCCGACGGGCTCCTGCTGCGCCACGGCGCCGATATCGTCCTCGCCAACTCGCGCCACGACGCGGAGCGTTTTCGCGCCGTGTACGAGGGAGTGGGCGCCGACGCCTCCTGCGTCACCGAGGCCGCGCTGCCCTTCCTCGGCGGCGCCCCGTACCAGGCGGAGGACGGCCGCGACACCGTCGTCTTCGCCGTACAGCCGTCCGTGCCCGAGTCCCGCGCCGACCGTACGTACCTGCTGCGCAGGCTCGTCGAACACGCCCGGCTGCACCCGAATCGGGAGGTGCTGCTGAAGCTCCGCTCCAAGCCGGGCGAGCACACCACCCACCTCGAAGAACTCCCGTACCAGAAACTCGCGGAGAAGCTGCCCGGCGGACCGCCGCCCAACTTCCGCCTGGTGTACGGGCACATGGGCGAGGTGCTGGACCGCACCGACCTGCTGGTCACCGTGTCGTCCACGGCCGCGCTCGAAGCGCTGCACCGCCGCATCCCGACCGCCGTGCTCACCGACCTCGGCGTGCGCGAGGCCCTCGGCAACCACCACTTCCTCGGCTCCGGCCTGCTCGCCTCCTGGGACCGGCTCGACGGCGGCCACCGCCCCGTCCCCGACGCCGACTGGCTCTCCCGCCAGGGCGTCGCGGCCGACGGCGCGTACGACAGCGCCTTCGACGAGGCCCGCAAGCGGGTCGCCGAACTGCTGCTGGTCCCCGTGCTGCCCGCGCCCGCGCCGTACTACACGCCGACCACCGCGCCCGGCTACCTGCCGGCCCTGCTCGCCCGCCACCACCTCGCCCCGGACGGCACGCCGCTGGCCGGCGCCGCGCCGAAGGCCGAGGTCACCGGCGTACGGCGAGTGGTGCGCGACGCCGTACGCGAAGTGGCGCGCGGCGCGTACCGCCACGGCGTGCAGCGCGTCGCCCCCGTGATCCGCCGGATGGGAGAGCTGTGACCCCCGGCAGCCACGTTTCCGAGAAGCCCCGCCAGCACAGCCAAGAGCGTCAAGAGCGTCTGGAGCCACCGATGACCGTTCTCGCCGTGATCCCCGCCCGAGGCGGATCCAAGGGCGTCCCGGCCAAGAACCTGGCCGCGGTCGGCGGCGTACCGCTCGTCGCGCGGGCCGTCCGCGCCTGTCTCGACGCCCCGCTCGTCACCCATGTCGCGGTCTCCACCGACGACCCGCAGATCGCGGCCGTCGCCCGCGGCGCCGGAGCCGAGGTCGTCCTGCGGCCCGAGTCCATCGCCGGGGACACCGCCACCAGTGAGTCGGCCGTCCTGCACGCGATGGACGCCCACGAGGCCGAGCACGGCGCACCCGTCGACGTCGTCCTCCTCGTCCAGTGCACCAGCCCCTTCGTCTCCCGGGAGGACATCGAGGGCGTCGCCCGCGCCGTCGTCCTGGACGGCGCCGACAGCGCCGTGACCGTCGCGCCCTTCCACGGCTTCGTCTGGCGCGAGGCCGACGAACCGGCGGGCGCCCAGAAGGAGAGCGCGGAGCGCGCCGCCGGCGGGGCCGCCGTCCTGGTCGACACCGCCACGAAGACGGCCACCGGCACCGGCTACGGCGTCAACCACGACGCGTCGTTCCGGCCCCGCCGGCAGGACCGCCCGCAGGACTTCCTGGAGACCGGGGCCGCGTACGCCATGTCGGCGCCCGGTTTCCGCGAGGCCGGGCACCGGTTCTTCGGCCGCACCGCGCTGGTACGGACCGACCCGGCGCGCGTCCTCGAGGTCGACGACCCGCACGACCTGGCCCGCGCCCGCGCGCTCGCGCCGCTGCTCGACACCACCGTGCTGCCCGGCCGCGCCGACGTCGACGCCGTCGTCCTCGACTTCGACGGGACACAGACCGACGACCGGGTGCTCATCGACGCCGACGGACGCGAGATCGTCGCCGTCCACCGCGGCGACGGCCTGGGCGTCGCCCACCTGCGCAGGGCCGGCCTGGAACTGCTGATCCTCTCCACCGAGCAGAACCCGGTCGTCGCCGCCCGCGCCCACAAGCTCAGGATCCCCGTCCTCCACGGCATCGACCGCAAGGACCTCGCGCTCAAGCAGTGGTGCGAGGAGCGGGGCCTCGCCCCCGAACGGGTGCTCTACGTCGGCAACGACGTCAACGACCTTCCGTGCTTCCACCTCGTCGGCTGGCCCGTGGCCGTCGCGAGTGCGCACGACTCCGTACGCGCCGCGGCCCGTGCCGTCACCGCCACACCCGGCGGCGAGGGCGCGGTCCGCGAGATCGCCTCATGGCTCCTCGGCCCGACGCTCAACACCCCTGAATCCACCCTCATGTCCTCCAAGAAGTAAGGAACCACCCCCATGAGCACGTCCCGTCTGCGCACCCTCGGCACCAGGACCGCCGGCCCCGGCCACCCGGTCTACGTCACCGGTGAGATCGGCATCAACCACAACGGTGACCTGGGCAACGCCTTCGCCCTGATCGACGCCGCCGCCGAAGCCGGCTGCGACGCCGTCAAGTTCCAGAAGCGCACCCCGGAGATCTGCACCCCGCGCGACCAGTGGGACATCGAGCGCGACACGCCCTGGGGCCGGATGACGTACATCGACTACCGCCACCGCGTCGAGTTCGGCGAGGACGAGTACCGCCGGATCGACGAGCACTGCAAGAAGCGCGGCATCGACTGGTTCGCCTCCCCGTGGGACACCGAGGCCGTCGCCTTCCTGGAGAAGTTCGACGTCCCCGCCCACAAGGTGGCCTCCGCGTCGCTCACCGACGACGAGCTGCTGCGCGCCCTGCGCGCCACCGGCAAGACGGTCATCCTGTCCACCGGCATGTCGACCCCGAAGCAGATCCGCCACGCGGTCGAGGTCCTCGGCAGCGACAACATCCTGCTCTGCCACGCCACCTCGACGTACCCGGCCAAGGCCGAGGAGCTCAACCTGCGGGTCATCAACAGCCTGAAGGAGGAGTACCCGAACGTCCCGATCGGCTACTCCGGCCACGAGACCGGTCTGCAGACCACCCTCGCCGCCGTCGCCCTCGGCGCCGCGTTCGTCGAGCGCCACATCACCCTCGACCGCGCGATGTGGGGCTCCGACCAGGCCGCCTCCGTCGAGCCGCAGGGCCTCACCCGCCTGGTGCGCGACATCCGCACCATCGAGGAGGCGCTCGGCGACGGCGTCAAGAAGGTCTACGACTCGGAGCTCGCCCCCATGAAGAAGCTGCGCCGCGTCACGGGCGTCGTGGCCGAGGCGGGCGACCGTGAGCCGGCCACGGTCTGACGACCGCGGGGGTGCGCCTTGCGCACCCGCCGCCGGGCCCGGGGGCCGGGCACCTCTGCCTGCCCGGGACCACCGGCGCAGTCCGGCCGCGCCGGACCCGGCGCCGGGTCGCTGCCCGGTCCGGCCCCCGGACCGCTGCTCCGGGTCCGGCTCCGGGTCCGGCCCGGCCGTGGCGGGTGCCGCCGGCCGGCCGGCGGGCGTACCGGGCCAAGGGTCTCCTACGCCGTCAGGCGTAGGAGACCCTTGGCCCGGTACGCCGCCCGCAGGGCGGTACCGGGGTCCGGGGGCGGAGCCCCCGGACCGGAACGGGCGGGGTGGGGAACAGGGCCCGCCGCAAGGTGCTGCCCAGCACTCGCCCCAGGGACCGCACGCACCGGATGCGGCCCCTGTCCGCAAGGCCGCGCCGCAGGCACGGCGGCCGCGGACCGCAATCAGCCAGCGCCCCGAGGGGCGGCCAGCCACGGACCCGGCCGCAGGCCGGCCCGGCATCACGAGGTGACAACAGTGAATCTCGCCTTCGTCGAGAGTCCGGTCCAGCTCCTGAACGTCCTGGAGTGGGCCCATGCCGCGCCGACCGCGCCCGGGCCCGAGGGCCTCACCGTGGTGGTGCTGTCGCCCACCGACCCCATGTCGCGCGGCCAGCTGCGCCGGATGGCGGAGCTGGCCCGTGACGCCGGGTGCACCGTCCGCTGGCAGGAGGCGCGCGGCGGCGCGGGGGCCCCGCTGCGCACCGTGCGCGAGCTCGGCCCCGTACTGCGCGGCGCCGAGCGCATCGTCATCGGAGACCCGTTCTCCCGTTACGTACAGCTCCTGCTGACCCTGGTCGGCAGGAAGGACGTGACCGTCGTCGACGACGGCACCGCGACCATGGAGTTCGTCGCCCGGGTCGCCCGCGGCGAGCAGCTGGTGCGCTGGCACCGGCGCGGCGGCCGCCGGGGGCCGCGCGAGCTGGTGCTCGCACCGGTGACGTTCCTGGCGCGGCGGCGGCTGAGCCCGTCGAAGGACCGGTCGGTCGAGGTCTTCACCTCGATGCCGGTCGAACCGCAGCCCGGGATCACCGTCACCCGCAACGACTTCGCCTGGACGCGGGCACGGTTCGGCCCGCCGAGGATCACCCGCGGCGCGGACCTGGTCGGCACCTCCCTGGTGGAGACGGGTGTGGTCGATGTCGGCCCGTACCTGGAGGCGGTGGCCGCCCTCGCCCGTACGCACGGCGCGACCCGCTACTTCGCGCACCGCAGGGAGAGCGCCGACAAGCTCCACCGGCTCGCCGTGGAGACCGGCCTCGAAGTGGTCCGCCCCGAGCTGCCGCTCGAGCTGATCGCCCGGCGCGGCCCGATCGGAGCAACGGTCCTGAGCTTTCCCTCCACCGTCGTCCACACCCTCCCGCTGGCCCTGGCGGACACGGGCATCAAGGTGGCGGTCTGCGACATCGCACCCGAATGGCTCAGGAAGAACGCCTCGCCGCGCGCCCAGGGCTTCCTGGCGGGGGTCACCGGCACGGCCCGCGATGTGCAGCGGCTGCCCGCGCCGGCTTGAAGAGCCGGGAAGCGGCGGCAGTGAGCGGGCGGACACCGTCCGGAAAGGGAAGATCCACTCAAGAGCGAGCCGGGTGAGTTTACCCACCGCCAAATGCGACCAATCACCGTGCGCCCAAAAATCTGTCCCCTGAGAGGCTGATGTTTTGTTGATCGCACGGTAGTTGAGGCCCGAAGGGGCATACCCTTCACTGGGTGAACCAGTTGATGTCCCGCGAGTCAGAAGATGTCGAACGGCCCGGCGCAGTCGCACTGCCCGGCACGCTGCCAACGGCGCTGCGTGCCGAACTGATCGCGTTCCGGCGCGACTTGCACATGCACCCGGAGCTCGGCAACCAGGAGTTCCGCACCACCGCCGCGATCAAGGCGCGCCTCGAGCAGGCCGGGCTCCAGCCCCGCGTCCTCGCCGCGGGCACCGGCCTGATCTGCGACATCGGTACGCCGGCTCCGGGCGCCGTACGGCCCTTCTTCGCGATCCGCGCCGACATCGACGCGCTGCCCATCCCCGACACCAAGACCGGCGTCCCCTACCGGTCCACCGTGCCCGACCGCGCTCACGCCTGCGGCCACGACGTGCACACCACCGTCGCGCTCGGCGCGGGGCTCGTCCTCGCCGACCTCGACCGGCAGGGGCTCCTGCCGCAGCCGGTCCGGCTGATCTTCCAGCCCGCGGAGGAAGTGCTGCCGGGCGGTGCGGCCGACGCGATCGCGTCCGGCGTACTCGAAGGCGTCAACAAGATCATCGCGGTGCACTGCGACCCCAAGGTCGACGCCGGCCTCATCGGGCTGCGGCCCGGCCCCATCACCTCCGCCTGCGACCGCCTCGAAGTCGCCCTCGACGGCCCCGGCGGTCACACCGCCCGGCCGCACCTGACCACCGACCTGGTCACCGCGGCGGCGAAGATCGTCACCGAGGTCCCCGCGCTCCTCGCCCGCCGCGTCGACGCGCGCTCCGGCCTCGCGGTCACCTGGGGGCGCATCGAGGCCGGCCACACCTGCAACGTCATCCCGCAGCACGCGGAGCTCTCCGGCACCGTCCGCTGCCTCGACCTGCCGGGATGGCGCGACGCGCCGGACCTCGTGCACGCGGCGATCGACGAGATCGCGACGCTGCACCGGGCCAAGTCCGAGATCAACTACATCCGCGGCGTCCCGCCGGTCGTCAACGACCCCGCCGTCACCGACCTGCTCCGCGACGCGCAGACGGCGCGGCGCGGATCGTATGCGATCGAGGACACCGAGCAGAGCCTGGGCGGCGAGGACTTCTCCTGGTACCTGGAGCACGTCCCGGGCGCGATGGCCCGCCTGGGCGTACGCGTCCCGGGCGACACGGTCCGCAGGGACCTGCACCGGGGCGACTTCGACGTCGACGAGTCGTCGATCACGGCGGGCGTGGAACTCTTCACCGCGGCGGCCCTCCTGGATGCGCGCCTGCCGCTCTGACCTGAGCGGGTCGCGCTGCCCGGGAGTGGTTCCGGTCGTCGGGCGCGGCGTCTCCGGGGGCCGCGCTGCCCGGTGGGCGCCCGGACGTAAACGACCCGGATCCGGCCAGGTCCGGGCACGCGACCCGGACTCACCGGGCCGCGCCCGGGCGTCAGCACGGAGGACCGGCCGAGATCGGGCGCGTGACCGGGGCGGGCCGCGCCCGGGGGCGTAATCCGGACGGACCGGGCCGGGGGCGGGCGACACGCCGGGGCGCGGTGCGGTCGGGCGGGGCGTAACGTGGTTGCCGCCCGCCCAAGGGCTTCGCGACGATCCGATAACGACTGATGAACGGGTCTTTAACTGACATCTACGCGCGTTACGATCGCCGCGAACCCAGCGCCGGAAGTGGCGCTTTCGGTCAGGTTAAGGAGCCCCCCAGTGCGCCGGATCACCAGGATCGCCACCGTGGGCATCGCGTCCGCGGCTCTCGCGCTGTCTGCCACCGCGTGTGGCAGCGAGTCGTCGTCCGGTTCGAGCAGCTCGGACGACAAGGGCGGCAAGGCCGCCATCGCGTACGACATCGGTGGCCGCGGCGACCAGTCGTTCAACGACGCCGCCTTCGCGGGCCTGGAAAAGGCCGAGAAGGAACTCGACATCGAGGGCAACGACGCCGAGCCCAGCGAGGGGGAGGGCGACCCGGACAAGATCCAGCGCCTGACCGCGCTGGCCCGCGCCGGCAACAACCCGGTGATCGGTGTCGGTTTCGCCTACGCGCCCGCCATCGCGGAGGTCGCCCCGAAGTTCCCGAAGACGACCTTCGGTCTCATCGACGACACCTCGAAGACCGGCCCGAACATCGCCAACCTGGTGTTCAACGAGGAGCAGGGCTCCTACCTGGCCGGTGTCGCCGCCGCCAAGGTGACGAAGACGAACACCGTCGGCTTCATCGGCGGCGTCGAGACCCCGCTGATCAAGAAGTTCGAGGCGGGCTTCGTCCAGGGCGTCAAGGACACCAAGCAGGGCGTCAACGTCAAGGTCCAGTACCTGACGCAGCCGCCGGACTTCGGTGGCTTCTCGAAGCCGGACCTCGGCAAGGCCGCCGCGCAGGGCCAGCTCGACGCGGGCGCGGACGTGATCTACGCGGCCGCCGGTCTCGCGGGCTCCGGTTCGATCGAGGCGACCGCCAAGGCCGGCAAGTGGGCCATCGGCGTCGACTCGGACCAGTACAACCAGAAGGGTCTGGCCGCCTACAAGGACCAGATCCTGACCTCGGTCACCAAGAACGTCTCAGGTGCCGTGTTCAACCTGATCAAGTCGGTCCAGGACGGCAAGCCGCAGAACGGTGAGGTCCGCTACGGCCTCGACGACGACGGCGTCGCCCTCTCCACGTCGAACCCGGCCTTCACCAAGATGACGGACGTCATCGCCGCGGTCGACAAGGCCAAGGCCGACATCGCCGCCGGCACGATCGAGGTCAAGACCGCTCCGTAACCGAGCGGCCGGTACCGCAGGTCCGCGGGCCCCGGGGCGTCAGCCCCCATGGCCCGCGGACCGGTTTCCGGCCTCCGGGTTTTGGTTTTCGGGAGCGCTACGCGCGTAGAGGGCGTTCCGGCGCGATAACTTCGCCACGCCCTCATGACCACCACAGCCCGCCCTTTCCGCCTGCCCTCCCGCTCCTTTCCGCCAAGGAGAGTGCGTCATCAACGCGTCCAGCCCTCCTGCCGCCGTAGAACTGCGCGGCATCACCAAGCGCTTCCCCGGCGTCGTCGCCAACCACGACATCGACATCACGATCCACCAGGGCACCGTGCACGCCCTGGTGGGTGAGAACGGTGCCGGCAAGTCGACCCTGATGAAGATCCTCTACGGCATGCAGAAGCCGGACGAGGGGACCATCACCGTCGGCGGCGACCAGGTCACCTTCTCGAGCCCCGCCGACGCCATCGCGCGCGGCATCGGCATGGTGCACCAGCACTTCATGCTGGCCGACAACCTCACCGTCCTGGAGAACGTCGTTCTCGGCGGCGAGAAGCTGTACGGCATCGGCGCCAAGGCCCGGAAGAAGATCGAGGAGATCTCCGACGCGTACGGCCTCGGCGTGCGCCCGGACGTCCTCGTCGAGCAGCTCGGTGTCGCCGACCGCCAGCGTGTCGAGATCCTGAAGGTCCTCTACCGCGGCGCCCGCACCCTGATCCTCGACGAGCCGACCGCCGTGCTCGTCCCGCAGGAGGTCGACGCCCTCTTCGCCAACCTGCGCGAGCTCAAGGCCGAGGGCCTGACCGTCATCTTCATCTCGCACAAGCTGGGCGAGGTGCTGTCGGTCGCCGACGAGATCACGGTCATCCGCCGCGGCACGACCGTCGGCACCGCCGACCCGCGCAGCACCACGACCAAGCAGCTCGCCGAGCTGATGGTCGGCACCGAACTGCCGTCGCCGGAGACCCGCGAGTCGACGGTCACCGATGTGGAGATGCTCAAGGTCGACGACCTGCGCCTCACGGCCACCGACCCGGAGGGCGTGGTGCGCGAGGTCCTCGACCGGATCGGCTTCACCATCCACAAGGGCGAGGTCATGGGCATCGCCGGTGTCGAGGGCAACGGCCAGACCGAGCTCATCGAGGCCCTGATCGGCCTGCGGGCCCCGGATGCCGGCGTCATCACGCTCGACGGCGTCGACATCTCCCACGCGGCCACCCGCAAGCGCCGGGAGGCCGGCGTCGGATACATCCCGGAGGACCGGCACCGGCACGGCCTGCTGCTGGAGTCCCCGCTGTGGGAGAACCGCATCCTCGGCCATGTGACGGAGCCGCCCAACAGCAAGAAGGGCCTGCTCGACCTCAAGGCCGCCCGCCAGGACACCGAGCGCATCGTGCGCGAGTACGACGTCCGCACGCCCGGCATCGAGGTCACCGCCGCCTCGCTGTCCGGCGGCAACCAGCAGAAGCTGATCGTCGGCCGCGAGATGAGCCACACGCCCAAGCTGCTGATCGCCGCACACCCCACCCGCGGTGTCGACGTCGGCGCGCAGGCGCAGATCTGGGACCAGATCCGTGAGGCACGCCGCGAGGGCCTCGCGGTGCTGCTGATCTCCGCCGACCTGGACGAGCTCATCGGGCTCTCCGACACCCTGCGGGTGATGTACCGGGGCCGGCTGGTCGCGGACGCCGACCCCGCCACGATCACCCCCGAGGAACTGGGCACGGCCATGACCGGCGCCGCGTCCGGCCACCTCGAGCACCACGAGAACGGTGAGAGCCGATGAAGAAGTTCGACAAGGACCGGCTGATCCTGGGCCTCGCGGGCCCGGCGCTCGCCCTGGTCGTGGCCTTCCTGCTCACCTCCGTGGTGCTGCTCGTCTCGGACCTCAGTCCGGTCGAGCCGTACCGGCTGATGGTCGAGCAGATCGAGTTCACGGACGTCCAGGTCAATATCCTCAATCAGACCGGCATCTACTATCTGGCAGCCCTGGCCGTCGCCATCGGCTTCCGGATGAACCTCTTCAACATCGGCGTCGACGGCCAGTACCGCCTCGCGGTCATGCTCGCCGCCGTCGTCGGCGCCGCGGTGGAGCTGCCCGGCCCGCTGCACATCCTGCTGATCGTGCTCGTCGCCATGGCCGTCGGCGCCTTCTGGGCGGGTATCGCGGGCATCCTCAAGAGCACCCGCGGGGTGAGCGAGGTCGTCTCCACGATCATGCTCAACGCCATCGCGACCAGCCTGATCGCCTGGATGATCCTGCCGGCGAACCTGGGTGTGCAGCCGAAGGGCTCCAACGACCTGAACACCGGCATCATCGCCGAGTCCGGCTGGTTCCCGGGCCTGGAGCTGGACGGCGGCACCATCTACGGCTTCACCTTCGTCGCCTTCGCACTCGGCCTCGTCTACTGGTTCGTGCTGAACCGCACCCGGTTCGGCTTCGACCTGCGCGCCACCGGCGCCAGCGAGTCCGCCGCCCAGGCGAGCGGTGTCGACGCCAAGAAGATGGTCCTCACGGCCATGCTCATCTCCGGAGCCATGGCCGGTCTCGCCGGTATGCCGATGCTGCTCGGCCAGACCCACACGTACAGCCTGAGCTTCCCGGTCGGTGTCGGCTTCACCGCCATCGGCATCGCCCTGCTCGGCCGCAACAACCCGATCGGCATCCTCTTCGCCTCGCTGCTCTTCGCCTTCCTGGACAAGACGGCGGAGGGCATCGGCCTGGAGGGTTACCCGAAGGAGATCGCGGTGATCATGCAGGGCCTGATCGTGATCGCGGTCGTCGTGTCCTACGAACTGGTCCGTCAGTACGGGCTCCGCCGTCAGCAGCAGAAGGTCGGCGAGGAGCTTGCCGCGCAGGCCCGTAAGAACAAGGAGGTGGCAGCGGCATGAGCGAGTCGACGAGCACCGTCTCCGTGGCCAGTACCGCGCCCAAGAAGGGCGGCGGCCGCCGCAAGCTGTCCCTGCCCGTCGTCCTGCTGATCATCGCGGGCGGACTGGCCCTGTTCTCGCTGGTGCGGGTCATCAGCGGCGCGAACGACCTCACCTCCGTCGGCCAGGTCTCCGGCGCGCTCCAGCTCGCCGTGCCGATCGGTCTCGCCGGCCTCGGCGGACTGTGGGCCGAGCGGGCCGGTGTCATCAACATCGGTCTCGAGGGCATGATGATCCTCGGCACCTGGTTCGGCGCCTGGGCGGGCTACCAGTGGGGGCCGTGGACCGGTGTGCTGCTCGGCATCGTCGGCGGTGCGCTCGGCGGTCTGCTGCACGCGGTGATGACGGTGACCTTCAAGGTCAACCACATCGTCTCCGGTGTCGCCATCACCATCCTGGCCACCGGCCTCACCCGGTACATGTCCAACTTCACCTTCGCCGAGACCGAGGGCGGCTCCTCCAAGCAGTCCCCGCGCATCGACGCCATCGACCGCATCACGATCCCGGGGATCTCCGACGGGTTGGGCGATCTCCAGGCCAAGCACTGGTTCTTCGTCTCCGACCTGGCCGGCGTCCTCGGCGGCCTGGTGACCAACCTGTCGCTGCTGACCGTCGTCGCGCTGCTGCTCGTGCCGGGCAGCTGGTGGGTGCTGTGGCGTACGGGCTTCGGCCTGCGGCTGCGCTCCTGCGGTGAGAACCCGATCGCCGCCGAGTCGCTCGGCGTCAACGTCTACAAGTACAAGTACATCGCCGTGATCGTCTCCGGCGGGCTGGCCGGCCTCGGCGGCGCGTTCCTCGCGATCATCACCGGCATCTACCAGGAGGGCCAGACCGGCGGCCGCGGCTACATCGGTCTCGCCGCCATGATCTTCGGCAACTGGATGCCGGGCGGCATGGCGCTGGGCGCGGGCCTGTTCGGCTTCACCGACAGCCTCAAGCTGCGCGGCGGAGCGGTGAACGTCCACGCGATGCTGCTGCTGCTCGCCATCCTGCTGCTGCTCGCGGTGGTCTGGATGCTGTACCGGAAGAAGTACGTGCAGGCCGTGATCTCGGCGGTGTTCTCCGCGCTGCTGTTCACCTGGTACGCGCTCACCGACGAGCTGCCCAGCCAGTTCGTCGACGCCGCGCCGTACGTCGCCACGCTGCTGGTGCTCGCGGTGTCCGCACAGCGGCTCCGTATGCCGAAGGCCAACGGCCGGCCGTACTTCAAGGGCCAGGGCAAATGACGGAGACCGCCGGCTCCGCCGTCGACTGGGACGCCCTGCGGGCACGGGCGCGTGCGGCGATGTCGCACGCGTACGCCCCGTACTCGGGCTACCCGGTCGGCGTCGCCGCCCTCGTCGACGACGGCCGTACGGTCACCGGGTGCAACGTCGAGAACGCCTCGTATGGGCTCGGGCTGTGCGCGGAATGCGGCCTCGTCTCGCAACTCCAGGCCACCGGCGGCGGCCGACTGACCCACTTCACGTGCGTCGACGGCCGGGGCGAGCTGCTGGTGCCGTGCGGCCGCTGCCGGCAGCTGCTGTACGAGTTCGGCGGGCCCGGACTGCTGCTGGACACCCCGGGCGGCATCCTGCCGCTCTCGGAGATGCTGCCGCAGGCCTTCGGGCCCGGCCATCTCGACTGAAACACCCCACGGCCCTTCCGCTCCTGGCGGGAGGGCCGCTCCCCTACCCTCTCTCTATGCGCGTAGAGCGCCGCCCGGAACAACCTGGAGGAATGCCATGGACGTCATCTCCGTCATCCGCACCAAGCGGGACCGCGGCGAGCTGAGCCCGGAGCAGATCGACTGGGTGATCGACGCCTACACCCGTGGCGAGGTCGCCGACGAGCAGATGTCGGCGCTGGCCATGGCCATCCTCATCAACGGCATGAACCGGACCGAGATCGCCCGCTGGACCGCCGCGATGATCGCCTCCGGCGAGCGGATGAACTTCGACGCGCTCTCCCGCCCCACCGCGGACAAGCACTCCACCGGCGGCGTCGGCGACAAGATCACGCTGCCGCTCGCGCCGCTCGTCGCCGCCTGCGGCGCGGCCGTGCCGCAGCTCAGCGGCCGCGGTCTCGGCCACACCGGCGGCACGCTCGACAAGCTGGAGTCGATCCCCGGCTGGCGCGCGCTGCTCTCGAACGAGGAGATGCTGCACGTCCTCGACACCACCGGCGCGGTCATCTGCGCGGCCGGCGACGGTCTCGCCCCCGCCGACAAGAAGCTCTACGCCCTGCGGGACGTCACCGGCACCGTCGAGGCCATCCCGCTGATCGCCTCCTCGATCATGTCGAAGAAGATCGCCGAGGGCACCGGCTCGCTCGTCCTCGACGTCAAGGTCGGCACCGGCGCCTTCATGAAGAACCTCGAGGACGCCCGCGAACTGGCCTCCACCATGGTCGCGCTGGGCACCGACAGCGGCGTGAAGACGGTCGCCCTGCTCACCGACATGTCCACCCCGCTCGGCCTGACCGCGGGCAACGCCCTCGAGGTCCGCGAGTCCGTCGAGGTCCTGGCGGGCGGCGGCCCGGCCGACGTCGTCGAGCTGACCCTCGCGCTCGCCCGCGAGATGCTGGACGCCGCCGGCATCAAGGACGCCGACCCGGCCAAGGCCCTCGCCGACGGCTCCGCGATGGACGTGTGGCGCCGCATGATCGCCGCGCAGGGCGGCGACCCCGACGCCACACTGCCCGTCGCCCGCGAGCAGCACGTCGTCACCGCCCCGTCCTCCGGCGTCCTGACCCGCCTCGACGCCTACGACATCGGCATCGCCGCCTGGCGCCTCGGGGCCGGCCGCGCCCGCAAGGAGGACCCGGTCCAGGCGGGCGCGGGCGTCGAGGTGCACGCCAAGCCCGGCGACACCGTGACCGCCGGCCAGCCGCTGCTGACCCTCCACACGGACACGCCGGAGAAGTTCGACTACGCGCTGAAGTCCCTGGGCGCGGCCTTCGACATCGCGGAGCCGGGCGCGGCGTTCACCGCCGACCCGATCGTGCTGGACCGCATCGCCTGACCTGGTAGGCGTGAGCGGGAACCGGCGGTCCACAGCCGGTCCCGCGCAGGCGTCGCCGCCGCCGCGATGAGTTACCGTCGCGGCGGCGGTCATCCCCTCGTGGAAGCCATCCAGCCTGCTGTCATGTGCATCACCGGGAGGATCACCCCCGGCGATGTGCCGCGCCTCTGCGAGGAGCTCCGCCGCCTGCTCCATGAGCACGGGGGAGCGGGCGGCGACCCTCCCGGCGAGGTGTACTGCGACATCGGCGCACTCACGCAGGTGAACCTGGCCACCGTCGACGCCCTGGCCCGCCTGCACCTCGTCGCACGCCGGCAGCGCAGCCGGCTCCGGCTGCGGAGCGCCGGACCCGAACTGCTCGCGCTGCTGGAGCTGGTGGGCCTGCCGGAACTGGCCGACGCGGCCCAGCCCCAGTCCTAGCCCTGGTCCTGGCCCTAGCCCTGGTCCTAGCCCTGGTCCTGGCCCTGGGGTGCCTCTGCCACCGGCTCGCCCTGCTTGTCGAGGCGGGCCGGCAGGTCGAAGAGCGGGAACCAGCGCTTGGTGTCCAGGAAGAAGTCCATCCCGCCGACCTTGCCGTCGGAGAGCTCAAGCACGATGAGCGCCCACGGCTCGTACCCCTCGCCGTCCGCCGACGGGTGGTAGTGGGCGAAGGCCGGGACGCCGTTCGCCACGGTCGGGACCAGCTTCGAACCCCGGCAGGCGTCGCCGACGCCGAGCATCCAGGCCACGATGTCGTCGTGCCCGCGCAGCCACAGGTCGTACGGCGGCATGGTCATCGTCGCGTCCTCGTGGAGGAGCGCCGTCAGCGCCTTCATGTCGTAGCCCTCGAAGGCGGCGACATAGCGGTTCAGCAGATCCTGCTGCTCCTCGTCGAGCGGGTCCACCGCGTCCGACGCGGCGGGCTGCTGCTCGGCGAGGGTCGCCCTGGCCCGCTGGAGCGCGCTGTTGACCGAGGCGACCGTGGTGTCGAGGAGCTCCGCCACCTCGCTCGCCTTCCAGGCCAGCACCTCGCGGAGGATCAGCACCGCCCGCTGCTTGGGCGGCAGATGCTGCAGCGCGGCGAGGAAGGCCAACCGGATCGTCTCCCGCTCCACCGCGGCCTCCGCCGGGTCCACCACCGACGGCAGCACCCGTCCGTCCGGCACCGGCTCCAGCCAGGTGATCTCCGGACGGGCGTTGAGCTGGGCCTGGGCGACCGGCGTCGGACCGGACAGATCCATCGGCCGGGCGCGGCGGTTGCCCGCGTTCAGCATGTCCAGGCACACGTTCGTCGCGATCCGGTACAGCCAGGAGCGCAGCGAGGACCTGCCCTCGAACTTGTCGAAGCTGCGCCACGCCCGGACCATCGTGTCCTGGACCGCGTCCTCCGCCTCGAAGGACGAGCCGAGCATCCGATAGCAGTAGCCGGTCAGCTCTCTTCGGTGCTGCTCCAGCCGCGAATCCAGGTCCTGCGTCGTCGCGAGGTCACTCATGCGGGTCCACCCCTGTCACCCATCGGTACCACCGCTTCGAAAGCTACCGCAGGGCACTGACACTCACCGCCCGACAGGAAAATCCGGTCGGCAACCGCCACGGTCCGGTTCCGTTCGGGCATTTCCGTGCACGCGGCGCCGCGGTGCCGGGCGCCCGTGTCCGGTGTGCTCAGCGCGCCCCGCCCGCCGGTACCAGCCGGGCCTGCGTCCGGGCCGCGTGCGTCCCGTAGAGCGTGATCGACACGACGCCCAGGACCGCCAGCAGACCCAGCAGCACCGTGCCGCCCCAGCCCCCGGAGTGGAAGGCGACCGCGCCGAGCGTGCCGCCCGCGCTGCTGCCCAGGTAGTACGCGGACTGGTAGAGCGCGGACGCCTGGGCGCGGCCCGTCGTCGCCGTGCGGCTCACCGAGGAGGAGGCCACCGCGTGGCCCGCGAAGAAGCCGGCGGTGATCAGGACGAGGCCGAGCAGCACCGCCGTCAGCGTGTCGGCGAGCGACAGCAGCAGCCCCGCGGCGGTCGTCGTCACCGCCAGATAGAGCGCGCCCCGGCGGCCCGTGCGGGCGACCAGGCCGCCGGCCGCCGCGGAGGAGACCGTACCGACCAGATACACCAGGAAGATGGAGCCGATCACTCCCTGGGGAAGGCTGAACGGCGCCTCGATCAAGCGGTATCCGATCACCGTGTAGACGGCGCCGAAGACGGTCATGAACAGTGCGCCGATCGCGTACAGCCGCATCAGCAGCGGGTCGGCGAGATGGCCGCGGACCGTGCGCGCCAGGGTGCGCGGGTTCAGCGTGCCCGGCGTGAAGTGCCGTGCCCTCGGCAGCAGCGCGCGGAAGACCAGTGCGCAGAGCAGCGCCATCACGCCGACCGCGGCGAGCCCGGCCCGCCAGCCGAACGCCTGCGCCACCCAGCCGGTGACGATCCGGCCGCTCATGCCTCCGATGCTGTTGCCCGCCACGAACAGGCCGATCGCGCCGACCAGCGCCTTCGGCCGGACCTCCTCCGCGAGGAACGCCATCGCCGACGCCGGCAGCCCGGCCAGCGCCGCGCCCTGCACGGCGCGCAGCGCCACCAGCGACTCGACGTTCGGCGCGAACGGCACCAGCAGGCCCACCACGACCGCGACCACGAGGGACACGTTCATGACCGTCGTCCGCCCGTAGCGCTCGGACAGCGCGCTCAACGGCAGTACGCACAGGGCCAGCGCGCCCGTCGCGGCGGAGACCGTCCAGCTCGCGGTGCCCGCGGTGACGCCGAAGTCGGCGGAGACGGCGGGCAGCAGGGCCTGCGTGGAGTAGAGGAGGGCGAAGGTCGCCATGCCGGCGGCGAAGAGCGCGAAGCTCATGCGGCGGTAGCCGGGCGCGCCGGGGGCGAGAAGTTCGGGAGACGACGGGGCGGCGCCCACGGTGGTGGGCGCCTTGGTACTGGCAGGAGGCATACGTCGAAGGTAGGACGCCGTTTTTCATGCGTCCAATGCATGAAACAGCGACAATCGTTCCCATGGTGCATGAATACAGCTCAGCGCGTCGCCTGTCACCAGGCAGTTACGAAGGATACGAAGCAGACACAGCGCGGGAGCTTGCTCCCCGCCTCGCGTACTTCGCCGGAGTCGCCCGCCACGAGCACGTGACGCGCGCAGCGCAGGACATGGGTGTCCCCCAGTCGACGCTGTCGCGGGCGATCGTCCGCCTCGAAGCGGACCTGGGCGTCACGCTGTTCGCCCGCAAGGGCCGCACCGTCGCGCTCACCCCCGCCGGCCGGACCTTCCTCGCCTCGGTGGAGCGGGCGCTGGCGGAGGTGGAGCGGGCCGCCGAGTCCGTACGCGCCGACACCGACCCCCGCTCGGGCAGGATCGCCTTCGGCTTCCTGCACACCATGGGCTCGGAGACGGTGCCCGGTCTCATCCGCGCCTTCCGCGCGGACCACCCGCGCATCCGCTTCACCCTCGTCCAGAACTACGGCGAGGCGATGATCGAACGGCTCCGGGCGGGCGAGCTGGACCTGTGCCTCACCTCGCCCGTCCCCGACGCCCCCGACCTGGTCGCCCGCCGCCTCGACGAACAGCGGCTGCGGCTCGTCGTCCCCGACGACCACCGGCTCGCGGGCCGCAAGCGCGTCCGCCTCGCCGAGGCCGCCGACGAGACCTTCGTGACCCTCGAACCCGGCTACGGGCTCCGGCGCATCACCGACGACCTGTGCGCCCAGGCGGGCTTCGTCCCGCGCGTCGCCTTCGAGGGGGAGGAGGCGGAGACCCTGCGCGGACTGGTCGCGGCGGGCCTGGGCGTGGCCCTGCTGCCACCGCCCGCCGTCCCCCGCCCGGGCGTCGTGGAACTGACGGTGACGGCGCCCAGGGCCGCCCGCGAGATCGGCGTCGCCTGGCTCGACGGCCATCCGGACACCCCGCCGGTCGCGGAGTTCAAACGCTTTCTCCTGTCCCGGCGCGGCCGCCTCCTGCCGGACTGACCACCCGGCCCGGCGGCCCGTCAGTGCATCCCGGTCGAGCCGGGCCCGCTGGCCGGCCGTCAGTTCCAGGTCCACCGCTGCCAGGTTCTCGTCCAGCCGCGCCACCGACGACGCGCCCGCCAGCGGGATCACCGGGAACGGGCCGCAGATCTGCCAGGCCGGCACCACCTGGTTCACGCTCGCCCCGGTCTCCTTCGCGACCTCGCGCAGCACCGCGAGCCGGGCGGGCGTACCGCGCTCCGCCCGGGCCCGGTACCGGGCTTCGCGCGGTGGCCTCGATCTCCCTCTACGGCCTGGCGGCCGTGGGAGGCGTCCCCAGGCCGGGCTGGAGAATCCGGCCCCGCCGGCGTTTGAGGCGCGGGTCCGGGCAGAGCCCGGTTGCGGGGAGGTGGGGGCCCTGCGGCCGCCAGGCCGCAGGGGGAGGGTGGGGGGTGCCTCTATGTCTTTCGTCAAGGCATCTCTGTCGGGTTTGGGGTGGTTCGGGGTTGCTGGTGCTATGCGGCGAGTTCGACGTCCGCGGG